>NZ_JBHVPG010000056.1:0-59323 GCF_042887545.1 Streptomyces sp. NPDC057939 | reverse complement strand
GAGCGGGATATGCCCCGGCAAGCCGGGTCATAGTGAATGAATTGCGCAAGCGCAATTCGAATTCCGGCGCAAGCGCCGGAATGGAATTCCGTAAACGGAATTCTGGAGGGGAATGCAATTCGCGCAAGCGCTCATTGCGGGCACCCGCGCAAGCGCGGTCGCCTGGGCTGGCAACAAGGGGAGGTGCATCACGCTCGGGCCTGTGTAGGGTTTGGGGTTACTGGCCACCACCCCCGCAACGAGGGTGACGGACCGTCGGCCCGATCGGGTGCCGGCCTCACCGCAGCGAGGGGCTCCGCTGCGCTCCACCCGAACCCCTCCCCCAGCTTCGAAACCGGCTGCTCACGTTCACCAATACCCCGCCAGCATACCCCATGAACCGTACGCGCGGGGCGAGAATCAGCCAAGTATCAGCCTTCAGGGCGAACCTGTCGCGGGGGTGATGCATCACGTGTCTTGGCTGTGTAGAGTTTGGGACTAGACACCACCACCCCGGCCCGCCACTCATCGCGCCGGACTCTATTTCTGATTGCGCGCCGCATTCCGCGAAAAGGAGAACACGGGAATGGCCGTGAAACTGCGTGAACATCAGGTCGAGGCCGTAGCCGCCATCGTGCGGGGTCTCGATATCCCGCCGGGTGGCATTCCCGTTAGTGGCCTGCGCGGGCAGGTGCACGCCGCGTGCGGAACGGGAAAGACCATCATCGCGGCGGCTTCGGCAAAGCGCATTGTGCCCAAGGGTCGCATTCTCGTCCTGGTGCCGACGCTGGACCTTCTGACCCAGACGGTGCAGGCGTGGCGCGGGGCCGGGCACACGGGGCCGGCGGTGGCGGTGTGCAGCCTCACCGACGACCCGGAGCTGTGGAACCTCCAGGTGCGGTCCACCACCAACCCGGTGCAGCTGGCTCTGTGGCACAGCTCCGGGCCGGTCATCATCTTCGGGACGTACGCCTCGCTGGGGGTCTTGGCGGAGGCTTTCGAGGGCGCCTACGGCCAGCAGTTGGCCCCGATGGACCTCACGGTGGTCGATGAGGCGCACCGCACGTCGGGCTCGATGGGTAAGGCGTGGGCCGATGTCCACAACCAGCGCGTCATCCCGTCGTACCGCCGGCTGTACCTGACGGCCACGCCGCGGATCTGGGAGGAGCGGCTGAACCGCGACGTCGCCGAGGGGGTCCGTGACCCGCTGCCGCGTGAGATGGCGGCCTCCATGGATGACGAGCGGGTCTTCGGGCCGGTCCTGTACAAGCTCTCGTTGGCGTCGGCGGTGTCGCGGAAGTTGCTGGCGCGGTACCAGATCATCGTCCTGGAGCTGCGGGACCCGATCGTCACGCCCGAGCGGCTGATGGGCGAGGACCGGCACACCGAGAAGGTGCGCGGTGAGCGCATCGGGGCGCTCCAGGCGGCGTTGCTGCACACCATGGAGCAGCACCAGCTCCAGACGTGCATCACCTTCCATCACCGGACCATAGAGGCGTCGGCGTACGCGAAGGGCCTGGAGCGGGTCGCCAAGCGGCTGCACGCGGACCAGCCCGAGAAGTACCCCTCCGAGATCTGGGCGGACTGGCTGTGCGGGGAGCACGTCCCCGAGCGCCGGCGGGGCGTCCTGGACGAGTTCGGCTCCACCGCGCGGCGCGCGGTGCTCTCGAACTGCCGGGTCCTGGGCGAGGGCGTCGACATCCGGGCAGTGGACTCCGTGGCGCTCCTGGACCCCAAGGGCGCGCCGCACGACATCGTCCAGGCCATCGGCCGGGCGCTGCGGCAGAAGCCGGGACAGGGGAAACTCGCCTCTCTGATCGTGCCGGTATTCCTCAAGGCCGATGAGGAGCCGGAGGATATGTTCACCTCGGGATCGTACAAGCCGTTGGTGAAGGTATTGGAAGGTTTGCGGGCTCACGATGAAGAGGCCGTGGAATTGCTGGCGATTCCGCAGGAGCCGCAGAAGGACATGGTCCAGCCGTCCGAATACATCGGTCCGCCGCCCGAGGACGGTGAGGAAGAATCCCGCATCCTGCTGCGTTTTGCGGCTCCGCGTGATCCGGTGATGGTCGCGGACTGGGTGTCCTTCAACGTGATCGACACGGAACGGCAGGACTGGGCGCGCGGCTGGGCGAAGCTCAAGGAGTTCACCGAGCGTGAGCTTCACGCCCGGGTTCCGTACGAGCACAAGGAGGGCGCGTTCCCGCTGGGGAAGTGGGTCGCGGAGCAGCGGCGGGCGTTCGGGGCCGGGCAGATGAACGGCAGGCGGGCGCAGCGGCTGGAGAGGCTGGGGATGCTCTGGTCGGCGGCCGATGCGCGATTCCAGGAGAACCTGGCGGCGGCCCGGGTGTACTTCGCGGAGCACTGGACGCTGTGCGCGCCCCGGTTGGCGGCGGCGCTGGACAAGCCGGTGGGGCAGTGGCTGTCGAACCTGCGCCGTCCGGGGGCGCTGGCCGAACACCCGGAGTGGGAGGCCGCGCTCCTGGCCGTGGATGAGGACTGGAACCCGTCGTGGTCGGCGGAGTGGCAGCGGCACTACGCGGCGCTGCGCGAGCTGCTGCGCGACGAGGAGGGCCCGGCTGACGTCCTGCCCGGCTTCACCGTGCACGGCATGGACGTCGGCAAGTGGCTGGCCCGGCAGCGGAAGCCAGAGGTGTGGGCGGCTCTGGCGGAGGGGCAGCGCGAGCGCCTGGAGGCGGTCGGCGTCACCCAGCTCGTCCCGGCCCCAGTGGAGACGGACGTGCCCGCGCAGCCGTTCACGGCGCCCGTGAGCGCCTTCGAGCGGGGTGTTGCGGCCCTGGCGCAGTACAAGGCCCGTACGGGCCTTGTGACGGCCTCCAGGGCCCATGTGGAGGCGTTGCCGGACGGGTCGGAGGTGAAGCTGGGGGTGTTCCTGTCCAACACCAAGAGCCGCCGGGACAGGCTGACCGTCGACAAACTCGCCGTGTTGGCCGGCCTCGGGCTGGAGTGGGCGGCAGTGGAAGGAGTCGCGTGATGAGCGCAGGTGGTGACGAGCGGCGTGTGCAGGAGGCCGTACGGCGGCGCGCCCGCACCAGTGCCTTCGCGGAGGCGGAGGACGTCTTCTCGGCCGTGCTGGCCGACTCGGGGGTGCGGGAGGCGCGGGTGGAGGCGGCGGAGACGGAGCTCGGCATGGAGCTGTGCGGCCATCTCCAGGCGTTCCAGGACCGCTACGACCAGGCCGTGGCGGAAGGCGACGCGGACGGGCTCGCCGGGCTCTGTGCGGGCAAGCACGGCCGCTGGGGACGGGTCTGCGTCCTGCCCGTCGGGCACGAGACCTCGATGGAGGAACCGCACTGGGGCCGCACCAGCGAGGGCCGGCCGATCGCGTGGGTGGGCAGCGCACCTGACGACTGGTGAGCGGCGGCGGTGAGACCGGCGAAGGACCCCGGGGCGCAGGGCGGCCCGGGGTCCTTCGCTGTCCGGGGCCAGCGGCCCCGCGCCCCAGGCCCTACACGTACTGGGGTGCGATGCCCGGGGGTTCTGAGCTGTGGCATCGCACTGGTGTGCGTGTAGGACCTGGGGCCTTGGGGTGCTCCCCCGGCCGTGAGCGGGGCGGGTGTGGAGGATGCGGACGGGCCGAGCATGGGGTCGGACGCAGTCGGCACCCGTGGCTTCTATCCGCCGAAGACCGCGCTGTACGCCTGCTGGCCCTGCTGGATGGTCGTGGTCAGGGCGGCCGACGCGGCACCGATCTGGGTCAGTCGGCCCATGACGGCGTCGTACGCGGTGCGGAGGCGTCCGGGCTCGGCGGTCTCGCTGCCGGCTTCCTCGCCGAGGATCTCGGCATCGCGGATGAGTTCGGCCTGCTGTGCGGATTCGAGGCCGTAGGTCGGGGCGAGCTGCTGGACCAGGGCCGCGAACTCCCGCATGGCGGCGGGGTCGAAGGCGTTGTTGTGGTTGTGCTGCTCGACCTTGCCCTGGGAACCGGCGACCACGTTGGTGCCGGTGATGCTGTAGTAGTCGCCAGGGCGGGTGCGGTTGAGGTAGTCGCTCACGGTCGCTCCAGAAAGTACGCAGTCGATGCCGTCGAGGGTGATGGCGACGGTTTTGGGCTGGGTGCCGGCGTCGGCGACGAGTCCGGGGTTCGTCAGGCGCGCCAGCGCGTAGTCGAGTTCGGTTTCCGACAGGGCGCTGCCGGCGAAGTACGACTCGGTGGTGCCCAGGAAGGCGGCCGGGTCGATGGGGCGCCGGTCGTGCGCGGTGGCGTAGAGCCAGCGCAGGAAGCCGTCGGTGGCGTAGCGGTGCCGGGCGGCGGGTGCGCTGCGCAGCTGGGAGAGCCGCCGCAGCTCTACGCGCCCGTCGCTGGTGATCCGGTGGGAGTTGAGTCCGCCGAAGGAGCCCATGGAGTCGATCAGGCCGTCGCGCTCCAGTTCGGTCGAAAGGACCGCAACGTCTTCCAGAGGCGTGCCGGACTGCTCGGCGTAGCTGTCCTGTTCACCGAACCCGCCATCGGGCAGCTCGCCGAGCCAGATCAGGTAGCGGACCAGCTGCGGGTCCTGCTCGATGCCCACGCCCAGACCGGTGGCTCCGGAGGAGGCAGTGAAGCTCCTGGCGCCCAGGGGCACAGTGATCGGGTACTTCTTGAAGGCCCGCTCGTAAGCCTTGTTGATCTCCTTCACGTGCTTCTCGATCTCGCGCCGATCGATCTTGGTACCAGCCATTTCGTCCCCTTCGCGACGTACTAGTACAAGCGTAGTGAGGGGTACTGACACCGAGCCGCCTGATCTGAGCGTTGGTCCAGCCGCGTAAAGCGTGGGCAGCGCGCCGGGTGCCCACGCCGACCGGCACGGCGGGCTACGTGGCGGCCGGGGCGGGTTCGGTGAGGCGGTCCAGCCGGGTGTAGAGGGCCCGTACGAGGCGGGCGCGGTTCTGGACGCAGCGGGCGGTGCCTTCGAGCGGGACGGCCAGGCGGCCGTCGGCTTCGCGGAGGACGACTTCGGCGAGGGCGCCGCGGCCGTCGCTCTTGGGCAGGGCGGTGGCGAGGCGCCGGACGTCGGCGGCGACCGCGCGGGCGTGCCCGGTGAGCTGGAGGGCGATCTGCTCGTAGTCGCGGGATGCGAGGTCCGGGTCGTTCCATGCGCGGACGGCGGTGACGAGTGCCTCGTGCGGGGCGCGGTCCAGGGGGAGTTCGGCCTCGATCAGGCCGTCGGGGTCGTGGAGCACGGCGAAGGTGTCGCTCATCGGGCGCCCGCCGCGTCGTCGTCCTGGTCGTGGTCGCCGGTGTCGGCGTCCAGGGCCGGGGCGGCGAGGAAGCGGGCGTAGCCGCGGTCGGCGCGGGCGATCAGCGCCGGGGAAGGCCGGCCGTAGTCGGGCGGTTGGAGGCCGGGGCCTTGTTGTGCGGGGCCTGGGGACGTGGGTGCGCTCATGGGCACCGCCTCCGTTGCTGGGGTGCGTCGCGTCGGTGTCGTTCGACGCTACGGAGACCGCCGGTCGTTCCTCAACGAGATTGCGGGAAATTGCGGAAGTTCACTCCAGGGCGTCCATCGCGGCCTGGATGAGGGCGCGGGCGTCGTCGCCGTAGACGGCCATCTCCGCGAGGCCGGCGAACGCCTTGAGGTAGTCGGCGAGCTCACGCGGCTGGGTCACCTTGATCTCCGCCGTGAGCGTCTCCACCACGGCGCTGGTGTCGTCGTGGACGTAGAACGCCTCCAGCGGCCAGACGGTGCGCTGCGCGGTGAACGGGATGATCCCCAGCGAGAGGGACGCGAGCGGCATCACCGTCAGGAGGTGGCGCAGCTGGCCGCGCATCGCCTCGGGGTCGGCGGTGCGGAAGCGCAGGACCGACTCCTCCATGAGGACGACGTAGCGGTGCCCTCCCTCGTAGAGGAAGCGGGAGCGGGCGACGCGGGCGGCGACGGCTTCGGCGACGTCGTCGGGGGTGCCCTGGAAGCGGGTGATCTGGTTCATGAGGGCGGTCGCGAACGCCGGGGTCTGGAGGAATCCGGGCGGCACGTTGGAGAGGTAGACGCGGCAGATCCGGGTCTGCTCGTGCAGGTCGTACCAGTCCTGCTGGACCTGGCGCATCCCGTTGCGGTGCAGGCGACGCCACTCCATGTACATCGAGTCGACGGCGCGGGCGGTGGCGATGAGGTCCGGCGCCTGGTCGTCGGCGCCGCACGCCGAACACCAGGTGCGGATGTCCGCGTCCGAGGGCAGGGCATCGCCCTTCTGGATCCTGGTCGTCTTCGCCGGATGCCAGCCGCACCGGGCGGAGAGTTCCTTCCCGGTGAGGCCGGCGTCCTTGCGCAGGTGCGCCAGCCGCACGGCGAGCGCCTCGCGGGCCGACTGGGCGCTGGACGAAGGAGAGGTCATGTGGTGGCGGCCCTTGAGGTGCGTGGGTCAGATCAGATGCGGTAGTCGGCGTGCGGGGTAGCCAGCTCCCACACCGTACGGAACGCCTCCGCGCACAGCTTGATGGCCTGCGGGTCCTCGGTGTGGTCGGGCTCCACGGCCTCGCCGTCGCCGGAGAAGACGTTGAAGCGCACGACCTGGTCGTCGATGAGCCAGAAGTCGTTGCCGGGCAGGGCGAGGGTGGAGGCGCGGCGGCGGGGCAGCCAGCGGACGTCCTCTCCGGCCTGGAGGTTGGCGTCGGTGATGGCGTGCTCGAAGCGGATGTAGTCGGTGACGGGCTCGGAGACGATCCGGGCCCGGCGGACCTTCACTCCGCGGGCGACGGTCCGTTCCACCAGCGGCAGCCACCCGCTCCAGTACGCCGAGTCGTACGCGGGGACGCTCCCGTCTCGCAGGAAGGTGTCGTAGACCTCCCGCTCCTCCCCCACGGCGTAGGCGTCGCGTAGCTCCAGGTGCAGGGCGTGCCGTTGGGCGGAGTCGAGCAGGTCCTCAAAGCTGGGGGCCGGCGGCTTCTGCGGCATCGCATGCCTTCCTGATCTGGTCGATCATCCGCGCGGAGAGCCGGATGACGCCCTCGTCTTCCGCCGGCGGACTGTCCTGGCTGCACGCGGCCCGGGTCGCCGCGTCGGCGAACTTGCCCTGCAACACCAGCTCCGGCCCCTCCGCAGCTTCGGTGTCCACCCACACCGCCGGGCAGTTCCCTCCGCCCGAGTTCGGGTCTGTGCCGAAGAAAAGTAGCCCCATGATCGCCTCCGGTGAAAGCCAGTTGCGGGTTGTTGCGCAATGACCGTCCCGTAGGCCGGATCCGGCGTCAAGGGCGCCTGTACGTCGCCGCGGTACTGGGGGAGCCGCAGCTGGCACCCGCGTGACGCTGGGGGCGCGAGGTCGTTGGACAGCGCGAACCCATTCCGGGCCCCGGGGATGTCATGGCTGATCCCCCGGGGCCCGTGGTGTGTCCGGCGTTCGGTCAGCTCTGGTTGTCGTCCGGGTCGGTGAGCCAGGTGACGACGTCGGCGTCGGTCATCCGGATCGCCTGCGTCTCGTGAACCTCGTCATGCTGGACGACGTGGCCGCGGCCCGAGTGCTTGCTCGGCTTCGGCGCGGGGCCGGCGAGGGGGGCGAGGCGCTGCCAGGTGCTGGCCGTGACCCGGGCCAGGATCACCGTGCCGAACAGCTCGTGCGGCGCCGCCCCGAGGACGCTGGGGGCGGGCATGCCGTCGAGGATGACGTGAACGCGGGCGGCGCGTCCGGTCCACAGCGCGGCCTCGAGGGCGGTGACGGCCGGGGACATGTGCGGGTCGTCCTTGCTCCGGAACGTCTCCCAGTAACGGGTGAGCTGGCGCAGCGCGCTGTAGGCGCTGTCGACCGAGACGATGAGCCGGGGCGCGGCGTCCAGCTCGCTGTCGTCGAGGTCGAGGCGGCGCGCCAGTTCCTCTCCGAGGCCGACCAGGGCGTCGTGGATGCCGGCGACGTTCCCGCGGTGGGTCACGGTCGGCAGGCCCTTGGCCCACAGGTGGGAGATCCGCCTGGGGTCGAGGACCAGGGCGTGCGCGCCCTGGTGGAGGAACTGGGCGGTCAGGGAGCGCAGCACGGTGGTGCTGCCGCCGCCGCTGGAGGTGCAGACGAGAACGTGCGGGGCTTCGCCGGTCAGGTCGACGGCGATGGCGCGGCCGTTGGTGCTGATGCCGATGAGGGCGGTCCCCTCGGGCAGCGCCTCTATCTGCTCGCGCAGGTCGGGGGCGGAGAAGCTGAGCATCTTCGGAAGCGCGGTCTTCTTCATGGTGCGGTGTTCCTGTTCTGTGGTGCCTGGTGAACCGGGTGTTCTCCAGGGCTGGGGGGATCGTGTCGGCGAAAGCGGACAGGTCCGGATCGGTGGACGTCCGGGTCGGATTTCCGACCCGGCCCTCGCGGGGTCAGTCGAGATCGGTGGTGCCGGTGGCACCGCGGGGCCGGTTGCGGGCCCACCTCTTGAGGTCGCCGACGCGGTAGAGGAGTTCGGCACCGCGCTTGTCGGCCGGGTCGGGGAAGGCCGGGTCGTTGGCACGGGCGAAGCGCAGCGCGGCCAGGGTGATGCCGGGCAGGTGGTGCTCGGCGGCCTGGCGCAGCCCCACCGCCTGGTCGTCGTCGGCCGGGGCCGCGGCCGCCGACGGCGCCGTGGGGGCCGTAGGACCGCCCGGGTCGGCGGCGGGCGGCAGTTCGGGGGCGGGCGTGGACAAGGTGTCGGCGAGCTCGTCGGCGGGCGGCTTCTGCAGCTGCACCGGGCCCGGCCGGACGTCGGCTGCGGCCGGGGCCGGCTTGCCGGTGGTGGCCCACTCGCGGGCTTCGGCCTCGGTGAAGAACAGGATCTGCGTCTCCCGCGCGGACCCGCCGGAAACGACCTGGGCGCGCCCCTGGTGCTTGGTCGACTTCGGCGCCGGGTGGACCTCCGGCGCGAGCATGCGCCAGGCGTTGACGCTGTAGCGGGCGAGGATGCGGGTGGAGAACTGCTCGCGGACCTCGGGCCCGCCGAGGGCGCGGGCGGTCGCGGACTGCGCGACCAGGAGGACGTGCATGCGCAGCTGGCGGCCCATGTAGAGGATCTCGTTGAGCGCGTCGACGGCCGGGGAGACCTTCGGGTCGCCGGACTCGCGGGTCTTCTCCCAGTAGCGGGCCAGCTGCTTCATCGTCGCGTTGACCTCTTCGAGGAGGATCAGCAGCCGCGGCCCGATGTCCTTGGGGTCTGCGTCGATGCCCAGGTTTTCGGCGATGCGGGTACGGCGCCGGCCTTCCATACCGAGCGCGATGAGCTGGTCGTGGATATCGGCGATATCGGCGCAGTAGGTGACGCCGGGCAGGCCACGCGCCCACGGGTGGGAGAACCGCTTGGCGTCCAGGACGAACACGAGCGAGCCGTGGTGAAGCATCTGGCAGGCGATGCACCGCAGGGTCACCGACTTGCCGCCGCCCGTGCTCGCGTTGACGAGGATGTGCGGGGACTCCGCATCCAGGTCGACGGTGACGACCCGTCCGGCGGAGCCGATCCCGATGACGGGCGCGGACTCCTTCGCGGCGGCCACAATCTCGCGGACCTTGGGGTCCTTGAAGGCGGCCTTGGCCGGGGGCTTGCGGGTCTTCTTGACCGTCACGTACGTCTCGCGGCCCGCCAGGTGCCAGGAGAAGGTGACGCCCTCCAGGGCGAGCTTGGTGGTGATGATGTCGACGACCGTGTCCTTGGAGAAGTCCAGGCGGCCGGGGACGTCCACGCGGATCACCGCGTCGTCCTCGGAGAAGTTGCGGGGGATGTGGAGGTAGCGGCGGGGGTCGGTCTGCTCCGGGAGGCGCAGCGGCATTGCGAGGGCTTCGTGGAGCGGGAGCACCCACTCCCGCAGCAGCTCCCGGCGCTTGCGGGTGAGGGCGAGGTAGGCGGCGGTCCCGACGGCGGCGGTCGACGCGGCGGCGATCCCGGGCTGCTCCAGCGCAGCGAGTGCGGGCCCGGGGTTGTCCCAGATCTCCTGGGTGGCGTCCTGGTGGACCCACCCAGCCTGGTAGCCGCCCGCGCCGAGTGCGGCGAGCGTGCTGATGCGGAAGGTCAGGCGCTTCCACCCGGCCCGGTAGGACGACCGGGAGACGTGGCCTTCGACCTTCGGCAGGACCCGGGTGCCCGCACGCCAGAACGTCGCGTCGGTCCGCTTCACCCCGTCCATCGGCCGGCCGCCCAGGAACCGGCCGATGCCGAACGCCACGGCCTCGGCCACCGCTTCTATCTGCTTGTCGAACTTCGTCTGCGCCATGTGGTCGTGCCCTTTCGATCTGCGTCCCGGCACTTCACACCCGGAAGCGGACACGACCGTAAAGCGGCGCCCCTGTGGACAGAGCCCGGCGAAAAGTGGGCCCTGACCTGCGATCTGTGGATGCCTTTCCGGCCTGAGAATCCGCAGCCGCCCCGCCTGTGGGCCGCGCCCGGTACAACAGGAGATGCAGGACTGATCTAGGGGAAGAGGGACCGATGACCGAGCACGAACAGCGGCGCAGGCGGGCGCAGTTGGGCCAGCGGGACACGGACGTGCAGGAGACCTGGGGCCGTGAGATCGCCTCGCCCGGCGGGCCGCTGCCCGGCGCGGTGCTTGATGTGCTGGAGCACGCGGACGGCTGGGTCGGGCACGTCCAGCTCGTAAGCGGGCGGCCGGCGAGCGACATCGACAAGGCCGCGGCCGCCATCGAGGACGCCTTCGACCTGCTGGCCGGATCGCTCGTGGTCGACTCCGGCGGCAGCGGCGCGGAGATCTGGGCGTACCAGCGGCCCTCCGCCGCCCGGCATCACCGGCGGCGGCCGATGAGCATCGGGATGCGCGGGCAGCTGGACGACGACGGCTTCTTCGACGGCGACCGCGCCACCCTGGAGGACTGGGCGGCGAAGTACGCGCGCGTCTGGAAGGCGATGCGCGAGGGCGGCACGGTCGACATGGAGCGCTTCACCCGCCGCCTGGCCCGCCTGGAGGCCGGGCTGACCGACGCCGCGCACTACGCCCGGCACGAGGTCCTGGTCGCCATCGTGGAGAAGGCCGGCCTGCCGTACGAGAGCCTGTCCGAGGACGTCGCCTCCGGGATCGGCATGAAGCGCCGCTGACGCAGTAGGCCAAGCGCCCGGCCCGCCCCGTCCTGCGGTGGGACGAGGCGGGCCCGGCTGCTTACGGTGGGGCCGTGACCTCGCCCTCCAACGACGCAGCCCAGCCGGTGCCGGTGCGGGTCGTGCTGCCCGCCGACCCGCTGCTCGGACACCCGGAGCAGGAGGTCGTGGCGCGGCTGTGGAGGCGGCGGCAGACCGAGACCGGCTGGCTGTACCTCGTGGGCCTGCCCTCGTACCGGGACCTTGAGGACGGCGGTGTGGAGGCGGCGGAGTACCGGGTGTGGGTCCGGGCGCCCGAGCACGTGCGCCCGGTCGACGGCGTCGACTACGACCAGGTCCCCACCGAGCCGCTTCCACCGGCGCCGCCGACGTCGTCGGTCCGCGAGGTCCTCGGGGAGCGCCGCCCTTCGGGCTGGGTCCTGGCGAAGGTCCGTACGGGCCGGGGCCCGGCCCGGGGTGTGCTGCACGCCCCGGACTGCGAGGAAGCACCACATGACGCGCCGCTGCTCGATGTGCAGCACGCCCTGGACGTCGCGGAGAACCCGGGGACCCGGCTGTGCACGCTGTGCGGGTGCGCGCAGGAGCTGACGCCGATGCTGCGCGGCTTCGACCACATCGGCGACTCCTGACCTGTCGTGGTCAGGCTGGGGTCTCGATGGTGACGGGAACTTCCAACGGCACGGTCCACTCGCTGCCCTTGGACCTGGCCGTGATGCTCAGGCGCACCGGCTCGTTCGCGTAGTCACGGTGCCAGGCGTCCGTGGTGGTCGTCGACCACGGCGGCGGGGTGGTGGGGGTCAGGCCGTATCGCGTCCACTCACCGATCGCCAGCTGCTGCGGGTCGACCGTCCGGCCGGTGTCGTCGCGGCCGTCCGCGCTGAACTTCCACGGCCCCCAGATGTGGGCGCGGACCTCTTCGTGCGTCGGGGTGCCCGCGAGTTGAGGTGCGTCGCCGCGGTGCGGGTTGTCGTTGCGCAGCGACGCGGTGATCTCGATGGTGCCGTGGGACAGCAAGCCGGGCGGGCCTTCGAGATGGACCCACAGCATGGCGCTTGAACGGGCCGCGTTGGCCACGACCGTGCAGCGGAAAACGGGGGTGAGATCGGTGTGCAGGCGCTGCTGCTCGATCCGGGACAGAGTCTGCGCGGCCCCGTTGGAGTTGCGTGCCGTCTTCCAGGAGCCGATGGCAGTAATCGCGGCGACGATCGCAACGCCCAGCGCCAGGGCCGCGATCAAGTCGGTGGTGGTCATGGGCCGGACGCTATCGCCACGCCCGTCCCTTCGTGGGCGGGATGCTCAATATGGTGGGCGCGCTCTCGCGCCGGTCAGGGCGTGTCACCGGAGTAGTGGAAGCGGCACACCACACCCGGCCCGGCGATCGGGCAGGGGGCACCGGGGAGCGGGTCGTACAGCGCCCGGCCGCCGGGCCACCGCCCCAGCTCGGTCATCAGGGCGACCCCGTCGTCCACCTCTTCCGGCCGCCAGCCGGTGATGTCGAGCAGCAGCCCGTCCAGCGGCCCGCCGACCAGGACGGCGTACGTCTGGTGCGGCAGCGGCCCCGGGTCGGGGTCGTCGTGGTCGTGGCCGTACACCCGGCCACGCAGCAGCTGCTCGTCATCGGCGTTCATCCGGCCAGCCTCCCAGCCACCGCCGACAGCGGAAGGCCGGCGGAGCCAGAAAGTCCGGACCCTCCCGCCGGACGGGAGAGGCCGCAGGTGCCCTCCCGCCCGGCGGGCGTCAGGCGCAGGGCAGACGCTCGGGTACGGACCAGTCGATGCGCACCCCGCAGCGGATCAGCGCGGTGTAGCTGTCGACCTGGCAGGCGGGCGGCTGCTCCCGGGTGTAGCGGCGCAGCGCTCGGTGCACGCCGTCGCGCAGCTGGCCGTCGGTCAGTGTGGGCGCCTGCTCCTGGAGCTCGTCGAAGAGCTGCGCGGCGCGGGCCGCGCGGGACAGCGCGGCATCCGCGAGCGGTCCCTCCGCGAAGCCGTCGCGTACGGACAAGCCGGGCTCGATGAGGGTCATGGTGACGTTCCTTTCCGCCCGGTCGCGCGTGGTCTCCCGGGTGGAGACGCGGTCGCGGGACCGAGCGGGCGGGAACGTAGAGCACCGGGTTCGTTAGCGTCTCGTACTGGCCGCCGGCCCCGGGCAACGAAGGAGACCTCTACCCCACGGCTATCGCGTGGTAAAGAGGTGTCGTCGGCGCGGACAGGCTTGCCCACCGGGTCTGACCAGGCATAACGCTCAAGATCGAAAAAGTGGGGGTCCCACCCACGGTCACACCTCCGGTGCACCTCCTCGTGCACCTCTGCAAGCAACCCTCCAGCCCCCTTCCGGTGCAACCCCGCTACGTCACCGCCACCGGCCGGGGCAGACACGGCGTGGGCCAGGCCGGCTCCCACCGCCAGGACGCCCACCGCTCCGCCTGCGCGAAGACGCCGGAGCGTGCGGCGAGCATCGCCAGGACCTCACCGCGGGCGGCGTCGACGGCCCGGTGCTCGATGTCGGAGACGATGCCGAGCCTGCGCACGTGCGCGTACTCGTCTTCGTCCTTCCACTCCCAGCCGGTCAGGTCCGGCGCGACGACCAGGTCCACGGTGAGGTCGAGGGTGTCGAAGCCGGCCTCGGTGCGGCGGGTGGGGTGCTCAAAGTTGACGTACCAGTTCCGCAGCCTGCGCCCGTCCCCGTCTGGGACGAAGAAGGCGTTGACGCTGAACCAGGCCGCGGGCGGCTTCCACAGCAGCAGGTCAGTCTCCTGCCACACCCCGGCCGCCAGCTCCCACTCCCCCGCCGCCATCGCGTCGAACGCCTCCGTACGCACCGCGCGGTCCCCCTCCGCACGGGCCTGCGCGTACAGAGCGGGCCACCGCGCCTGCGCCCCGGGCACGCACGCGGTCACCAGCGCCTCGCCGGTGTCGTCGACAACCCGCAGCGCCAGCTCGCTCCACACCCGGCCCGAGCGGTGGACATCGCGCCGTACGACCGTCTGGCCCGTCTCGAATCCGCGCACCACGGTTCCCTTCTCCGGCCCCGGGCCGAGCCGCCCGGCCCGGCTTGCCCACCTCAGCCCATCCCGGCCGGGGTGGGCAAGCCACCATCCGAGGGTGGCTTGCCCAGGGTGCCCTTAGGCTTGCCCGCGCCTACCGGCGACGCCCGAACAAGCCGCGGGGCTTCGCGACGGGCGCTTCCGCCGCCGCACGTCCGGCTTCCTCCGCCTGCTGACGAAGCTGCTCCTGGCGCGCACGTTCGTCGGCTTCGGCCCACTGCTCTGCCACGACGGCCCGGCTCTGGCAGTCCTCGCACAGGTCCTTATGCGACTCGGGGTCGCGGGTGTACCCGACCGCTCGCCACCGGTCGTCCGTGAACTTCGCCCCGCAGTCCGCGCACGCCGGCCGCGCCGCCTCCCGCGCCGCGGTTCGCTCTTCCTCGCGGTGTCGCTCCTCTTCTCGGGCGGCCGCGCGGCGGCGGGCCATGTAGACGTCCCGGCGATGGTTGCCGATCGCGTCGTGCAGCGGCTCCAGGCGGTCGCGGCCGTAACGCCAGAACGCGGGCCCGGCCGGGCCGTGCTCGCGCAGCCGCTCCAGGGTGGTCGCCACGATGGGGATGCACCCGTCGTAGGAGTGGTAGCCGCCATCGGCGTACCACCGGCCCTGCCAGTGGGAGCGGGTGAGGTCGGCGACCTTCTCCATCTGCTTCTTCGCGGAGCGCTTGCCGACCTCGTGGAAGACGAGCAGGACCGGCGGGTGCACCCGCTCGTAGCCCTCCCAGGCAGGCGCGGACCAGCGGGTGCGCCACATCGGCTTCTCTTCGCCGTCGGTGTCCTTCTCCAGCCGGCGGAAGAACCGCAGGTACTTGTCGAACTTCGCGGCGATGAGGACCGCTTCCTCGGTGCAGTTGTCCGCCTCGATGAACAGCAGCGGCACCCCGTCACCGGGAGCGGTCACGACGACGTCGGCCCGCGCGCTGCCGACCGCGGGGTTCTTCCAGGTTCCCTTCACCGGGAGCGCGACCTCGGTGGCGTACGAAGTGAGGGAGCCGATCCCGTCCGGTGCTTCGACGGCGGCCTGCGCGGCGGCGACCGCTTCGGCCGGCTCCCCGACGACCAGGTCGAGGTCGGGCTTCGGGCGGATCAGCGCGATGACCGTCTCGTTCACCGTCATCGGGTGCGAAGCCCCCGAGCGGCCGGCGCCCTTGGGCATGCCGCCCATCTCCTCCGGCTCCCGATCCAGGTCGATCGCGGCGGCGGCCAGCCCGGCCGCGGTGAGGATGCGGACCTCCTCGTTGCCCCGGGTACGGCCGCCGTCGACGACCAGGCCGTGGCGCCGCAAATCGGTCGCCGCCCCGCGATGGGAGGCGGTCCGCGCTTCCTTCCGCTTGGCCGGCGTCTCCTTGAGCGTGTGGCGGTAGCTCAGGTGCGGCGAGGCGAGGCGCTGTATCTGATCGGCGGTCGCGACCTTGAGCACTCCGAGCACGGACAGCACATCCGCGCGCAGGTCGTTGGTCGATCCCGCCTCGTTCGTCTTCCTCTTCCCCGCCATCAGGATCGCCCTCCCCACAGCACAGGCCGCACCGCGGCCGACGGCGTGATCCCGGCCGCCGCTGGCGGCCGCCCCCCGGACCCGATGATCTCCTCCCCAGCCTTTCCTTCCAGGTTCAGGAGTAGAGAAGAGGGTTGTGACAATCCGGGAAGGGTACGAAAACCGGCTCTGACAAGGGGAAACGCCGAACGGCCGGACGTTGGGCACGGAAGTGGGTTCGGCAGTGGGAACGCAAGCGGCGGCGGCAGGAGCTCACCGGGGCTTGCCCACCGCTGCGAGCCGGTCACGGACGCCTCCCACGGGGCGGCACTCTCGCGGCGTGCAGGACTCCATCGTGCCCTGCTGGCGCCGCTGCGGGAAGGGACGGCCGGGGACAGCGCAGGGGCGGGTGCGGGCACGAGGTCCTCGATCCTCCCGGCCGGGCCGGGGTGGGCAGTGGTTCATCCGTCCCACGCGCATCTGTCTCGCGTGCGGGACAGATGCCACCCTGCTCGATCACCCCTTGCCCGCCGTCCGGCACTCCACCCGACCGGCGTCCGCTTTCGGCGCGTTGGGGCTTGCGCAACCGATTTGCCCGTGGCCGACGCCACACCGCCCGGCCACGCGACGGTGCGCACCGTTCCTCTGTCCACAGGCCCTGGCTCCGAGGCTGTGACCAGCAGGCCGGACGCAGCAGGCGCGCGGCCCGTACAGGAAGGGATTCGTCATGGAGACGACGTCGCCGCAGCTGCCCCAGCTCGCCCCGGAGCAGATCCGGAAGGCCGCCGACTACGTGGAGCTGGTCTGGCAGGAGCAGGGCAGCGAGGAGGAGAAGGCCGCGCTCGCGGCGTTCCACGCCGACGGCCCCGAGCTGGCCCGGCTGATCGGTGAGTTCGGTGCGCTGCTGCTGGCCGACTACATCACCGTCGTGCCCGACGAGCACGCCGACTGCGAGTCCGCGTACGTCATGGACAAGCTGGTGACGGTGGCGAGCCGGTACCTCAAGCGGTGGTGCCTCGCGAGCGGCGCCGGGGCGCACACCGCGTGGATCGCGGCCGGGTTCCTGATCGAAATCATGCAGGAGGTCGATCAGGTGAGCCAGTTCCTCGCCGACGTCCGCGGCGACGCCGCCCGGTGGCCGGCGGCCGCGGCGTCCTGAGCTCAGCAGGATCCGGGACGGCGCCCGGGGACGGAGATTTCTCCTCCCCGGGCGCTGTCCTGTTCGGGCGGGATGTCGCAGGTAGCGAACGCGGTCAAGGAACGATGCACCCTCCCGGACTGGCCCGGCATCCGGTGCACAGCATCGGATGCCGGGCACTCCCCCTCGCGATGTCGTGCACTCCCGAGGCGATGCAGGGCACTCCCACCGCGATGTCGTGCATCGGATGCGGTGCATCGTGCGGACATCGGATGCGGTGGCGGCCATCGGGTGCGCTCCACTCCGCACGATGGCGTCCACTCCCGGGCCGGTGGTGCGCCCGCCGCGCACCTCGGGTGCGGTGGTGCGCATCGCCGGAAGTGGGGGTGCGCATCGTGGTGCGGTCGGTGCGCGCACCGGCCCGTACGGGCGGGCCGGCAGGTGCGCGCACCACGGCCTGGTCGTACGCCTCATGGCGCGTGCGGCGCGGTCCGGGCGGTGCGCGGGCTGCTGCGACGAGGGCCCGGATCGAGCGAAGTCCCCATATCACACACCCCCTTGACTTCGGTCCTGCCGAAATCCCATATGCACGTTATGCGCGTCCCATCTGTGCGGCAGATCACACGGAACGGGTGCGGGGGTGGGTCCGGTGGGCGCGCTTCGGTGGGGCGGCCAAGTGGTGCGCACCGGCCCGGACAGGCGGTGCGCTGGGTGCGCGTACCGAGGATGTGGTGCGCGCACCAGGGCCCACCGGTGCGCGCACCGTCACCTCCGTGAGCGCACCGCGATGCGCACCGGTGCGGTGCCCGGCGGTGGGCGACATCGTCGGTGCGCGCACCGGTGCGCACGATGCCGTTCATCGTCACCGCACGGTGCGCACCGCCGGAGCGGGTGCGCGCACCGGATGCCTCGATGTCCCGCACCTCCCACCTGCCGGGTGCACCGGAGTGGAGTCCACCCGATGTCGCGGTGGAGCCCGCTCCCCCCCGGTGCACTCCGCGGTGGACTCCACTCCCCTCAAGTGGATCCCGACGGTGGGCTCCACTCCCCCGGCGTCACACCGTCCATCGCGCCCACCGGGTGCGCGGTGGGGTCCACCGTGTCCACTCACCAGAAGTAGCGGCGGCGAAGGCGGGCGGTGCGCCACGGGTTCGGCCGGCCTCCGGGGTACTGCCGGGAGCGGCGCCGGACGGGCCGCGGCTTCGGCGACGGGTACGGCGCCGTTCGCAGCCGGCTGGCGTCGGCGAGGTGCTCCAGGCGCTCCCGCTGCTTCGGCGAGAGCTGTATCAGGATCAGGTCGACCATGGTTCCTCCTCGTTCACGGGGGCGGTCCCCGTACTCTCGCCGCGCCCTGATGTCTCCGCGGCCGGGGTGCTGGGTGCGTGCCGGGTGCTGGCGCGGTGGCTTCGGGCTGCGTCCCGTCGGGCGGTCACGGCCGGGGACCGGGGCCCTGGCCGTGACCGGGCTGCTGGTTCTGCTGCTCGTGCTCCTGGCGGCGGCCGTCGTCCGGGACGTCGGGCGCGGCCGGGGGCTTCTTGTCCTCGTAGGCGCGGCGGCGGGCGTTGGTGGCGTGGGTGATGGCGGCGAGCCGATCCAGGTTCTTCGGTGTGCGCAGCCACGTCGCCGCGTCGGTCGTGCGGCCCTCCAGGTACTCCTCGGGCATCGCGGCCTGCTGGTGGGCGTGGATGGCGGCGGCCCGCTGCGCCGGGGTGAGGGCGGCGTCCCGGCCGGGGTGGTCGACGGCGTGCGGTGGGGCTGATGCCGGGTCGTGGTGCTGCTCGCCGGTGTGCGCGGCGGCCGACGTCGCGGTCGGGGCGTCGTCCTGCCCGGGGGCCGTGGTGCGGGTGGCGCGGATCGCGTTGCGTACGGCGAGGCTGGCGACCCGGGCCCGCTCGTAGCGGGACGACTCCCGGGGCGGCTTGCCGTCGGTGCCCGCGATGAACCAGGGGTCGGGCTCGGGGAAGTCGGCGGTGTAGAAGATCTGGTCGGCGGCCGGGGCCCGGCGGCCGGGCTGGGGAACGGTGGTCTGGCGGCCGTGGTCGGACAGGGCGCGGCTGGCGATGTAGTCGTCCAGGCCGCGTGTGAACTCGCGGCCGCGCAGGGTCTCCAGCAGGTGCCGGCGCGCTTCGGCCAAGACGTGGCGGCGGGCGAACCGGCCGCGCACGGTGAAGACGACCGCGGCGACGTCGACGGCGGCGAGGACGACGTCGACGTGCGGGTCCACCCGGGCGCGGATTGCCGCCCCCGCCGCGCGGCAGCGTTGCAGAAGCCCGTCGACCATCTGCTGGCCGAACTTCAGGAGCGCGGACGCCTTCCACCACGCAAGCAGCTGCTCCAGCGGGCGTGGGGTCTTCTTCTCACGGCGGGTCTCCTGCGCCGCCCACCACCCGAGACCCTCGCGGGCCTTCTCGCCGGGCAGCCGTCCGTGCTTCTGCACGTATTTGTAGGTCAGGCCCTCCAGGGCGTCCTCGATCTGCTGGCGGCGGGTGGCCGACCAGTCGATGAGCTGGGAGTCGACACCGGCTATCTCCATGACGGGGCGCAGGCCCGGCGTCACCTCCCGGGGCACGGTCGCCAGACCCAGCTCCTCGCAGACCTCGGTCGTGATCGCGAGGGTGTACAGCGTTCCGGCGGCCACCACATGGCGGTAGAGCCGAACCGTGTCCAGCGCGCCCCACACCGGATCACCGTCAGCGTCCAGGCGCTGCACACGGTTGAGGATCAGACAGTGCTCGTGCAGGAGCGGGAAGCCATCCCGGTTGTCGTTGTGCCGGAAGGCCGCGACCACGAGGGCCGGCGTTTTCGCGCGGCCGCGGCCGGAGGACCACCTCGTTTCCGCGACCTCGTCCTCGAGCCAGCGCAGCACCCTGGCGATGGCCCGCTCGTGCGCCCGCTCGATGACCCGGCGGGTGTGGGCGTCTCCCAGCGCCCACAGCACGTGCAGGGACGCCTGCGGGCGGAAGGTGAAGTCCAGGGCAAGCAGCGGGGTCTGCTTGCGGGCCTCGATCTCCTCGATCGGCTGCCCGAGCACGGTCGCCCGCCGGGCGGTGGCCGCGTCGGCGCCGTCGTCCAGGAGGTGCTGCTCGATGCGGTCGGCATCGGGGTGGCGGCCCTGCCCGAAGGCGAGCTCCATCTGCCGCTCGGAGACCTCCGAGCCCTCGGTGAGCCCGAGCGCGGCCAGACCGCGGCCCAACCACCGCCCCGGCGGGAGACCGGCCATCTCCTGGGCGTCCTTGAGGGACAGGCCGACCGGGCGGCGACCATCCCCGAAGGCAACTCCCCGCACGTAGTAACGCCACGCGTTACGCCTTTGGACCTTCGCGACACTCAGCATCCCCACAGGGGACACCGGCTCTGACCTGCGGAAAAGAGCGATCCCGTGGGGCGGGACAGTTCACCGGAAGTTCACGGCCGATCCCGCCCAGCGGGCATTTCCGAAGGCACCGCGCCCGCCCGGCGGAGCCATGTAAATGCTGCGCGGCCACCCCGCCACACCCGCCCCACACACCACGAAAACCGCAAGTAGACGACTCCAACGTCAACGAGCGCCCTACTGCGTACCTCTCCCCCACTCAGCGGCCAAGGACGCCGCACTCCTGCCCCGCGTCACCCACTCTCCGCCCCCGGCAACGAAAGCCGGGGGCTTCTTGCCGCCTGGAGGACCGACGTGCCCACCTACGAGACCAAGACCCGATTCGACAACGACCTGCGCCGCCTCACCCCCGAACAGCGGCAGCGTTTCTGCCGGGCCGTCAGCGCCTTCGTGCACGACCTGCGCGCCGACGGACGCTTCCGCGCCGGCCTTCGCATCAAGCAAGTCAGTGGATTCCCCCACGTCTACGAGCTCACCTGGTCCATGGGCGCCGGCCCCGCAGGACGCGCAACGTGGGAATACGGGGCCGCAGTACGTCCTGGCACACCCCATGTCATCTGGCGTCGCATTGGCACCCACAACATCCTCACCGGCCCCTGACCTGGGGTCCGCTCAGCTACTTTCACGCGGGAAACCGATCCGGTCTGGCTGAGGCCGGGGACGCTGCCCGCTAGGGTTCGGTCCGACAGGTTGCACCACCCCGGAGGACAAGATGACGACGCCGCTGCCTCGGCCGAAGCGTGCGAAGAAGGGCGAGGGCGGCGGTAGCGGCACTCTGCGAGCCGACCGCGAGAAGGCCGGCCTTACGGGCAGCCAGGACATCCACGCCTTGCCTCCCGAGGACGGCGAGCTCCTGGAGCTCGATCCGGAGACCATCTCGCCCAACCCGATGAACATGCGCCTTGAGCTGCGCGACATGGACTCGATGATCGCGGACGTAGGCGAGCGCGGTGTCCACACGCCGGGCATCGTGATGCACACCAAGGTCTTCATGGAGTTCTATCCGCAGTGGGCTTCCAGGGTGAAGCACCCCGACCGGACCTTCATCCTCGGGCCTGGTCACCGACGGCACGCCGCTGCGCTCGCGACAGGGCGCGTCATGCCTGCGGTCCTCCGTGATGACATCGCCCGGAACCGCCGCGTCGAGGAAGAGCTGGTCTCCGAGAACAACAGCCGCTCCGGGCTGTCGCCGATCGAGCAGGCCCTGGCGATCGACCTGCTGCGTCAGCGCGTCCACGAGGACGAGGACCGGGCCCTCAGCTTCGACGAGGTCGTCGAGCGGGCCGGATCCGCCGCGGGGACGGTGTCGAAGTACCTCGCGCTCCTCAAGCTCCCCGAAGAAGTCCAGCAGGCTATTCACGTCGGTGACCTGTCGATGCGCGCTGGCTACTCGCTCTCGATCCTCAAGGGCGCCGACGGGAAGAAGGACTCCCCGGAGGCGCACTCCCTCCAGCTGCGCGGCTGGCAACTGATGCGGGACGAGAAGCTGTCCGTGGAGGCCGCCAAGAACCGGGTGGCCTTGGAGGGGCAGCAGCAGTTTCACGCGGGAAAGTCGCTCGTCGCCCCAGTGGCCGTGCCGGAACCGCGAGAGGAGAGCACCACCCAGGCGGGGGAGAACCAGGCCCCTCCCGGTGAGGCGCCGAAGCCGGTGACGGCTCCCAGCGAAGGCGGTGAGGCGGCGCAGAGCAAGACCGCTGGCGCACCGGCCGCCGTCGCGGTCATCGACACGACCGATGGAGCCGCGGCCGCCGCTTCGCCGGTCTCGCCGCCCGTCGATCCCGAGGTGCTCCGCAAGGCTGCGGCGGACCAGCGGGACTTGGCGTGCCGGCTGCTGCTCGCTGAGGAGCGATTCGCGAAGGGGGCGGAGTCGAACGCCCGGCTCGTCACCATGGTGCTCAACCCGAACGAGTGGAAGCAGGCCGCGGCGAAGGCCCACGGGTGGCTGGTGGAGCTCAAGAAGGGGCCGTCCAGCAAGAAGCGTCCCGCCGACTACTTCACGGCCGTCGCCGCGTCCGAGGACTCCGGCCTGATGCACCGTGCCGCCTTCGCCATCGGCCTGGCCGCCGACGAAGTACGGGCCGCTCAGCCGGACCGGGCGTGGGACGCTCGCGACGTCGCGCACATTCAGTTCCTCGCCACCAGCCGCGCTTCGTACCAGCTCAGCGAGTGGGAGCAGCAGCAGGTGGAGCTACTTTCACGCGGGAAACAGTGACCGCCCGCCCCCGACAGGATGGCTCAGCCTCCACGGAGACCAGATGACCAGCACACTCGCGAAGACCAGGGCGCAGAACGTCAGGCGCGCCTACAAGGTGTTCATCTTCGCCCTCAAGGCCGGCGGCACGGCCAAGACGTCCACCACCACGGCCCTCGCCGTGCAGCTGGGCCTGCGCGGCTACCGCGTCCTCGTCATCGACCTGGACCCGCAGTGCAACGCCACCCGGGTGCTGGGACGTCGTGTGTTCAAGCCGGGGCAGAAGAGCCTCACCGACGTGATGGCGGACAAGGCGCAGCTCAAGGACATCATCGTCCAGGCCCGGTACCGTACCGATCCGGACGGCGACGGGGACGACTCGTTCACCGAGATCCCGAACGTCTGGATCGCTCCCGGCGACCTCGATCACCCAGACATCGACGACGCGGAGCGGATCCTCAACGCTGAGGACGGGAACGTCTTCTGGCTCAAGGACGGCTTGGACGACCTGGCGGAGGAGTTCGACGTCGACGTCGTCCTCATCGACCCGCCGGCCACGTACGGCCGCCTGACGGTCACGGCCCTCGTGCTCCTGGACGACGAGACCGAAGGCGCGGTGATCCCGCCGGTGCTGTGCACCTACAAGGAGGCCGACGCGCTGGTCCGGCTGGAGAAGAAGCTCAAGGAGATCAGCGAACGCCGCATGTACCAGCGGCGGGGGATCCGGCCGCAGATGAAGTACGTGATGGCCTGCGCCGCTCCCACAGCATCGTTCGGGACCGAGGAGCACTGGGAGACGTTCAACGAGCTCAAGGAGGAGTACGGCGACATACTGCTGCCGCCAGTGCACTGGTCCGGCGTCGCGACCAAGATCTACCGCAACGAGTGCGCGGTGCCGATCCTCTCGCCGAACTCCCGACCGGCTCAGGACTACGCGAAAGTCGCGACAGCTCTGGGCTTTCCGCACCGCTGATAGCTACTTTCACGCGGGAAAGTAGCTATCAGCTAGGCCCGGAAACGCACGAAGGCCCGTACCCCCTGCGGCATCCGCAGGGGGTACGGGCCTTCGTGGTGGTCGGGGTCAGGAGGCAGGCGTGCATCGGCCTCGGGCGGTCACGCGCTCACTCCCGCGACGGCGGCGTCCAGGAGGGCGACGGCGTCGGCCTCGTACGGGTCGGCGAACAACTGGTGGTCGCTGACGTCGAACGGCGCGTACCGCACGCCGACGCGATAGCCGGGCACGAGGGTGGTCTCCCGCCCGTCAAGCGCGGCAGTGATCCGGTCGTGGTCCTGCTGGGCGTGCCGGGTCTGGGTGTACGGCCCGAGGCGCAGCAGGGTGTAGCCGTCCAGGCTGTCGTCGCGCTTGCGGGCCTCGATGTAGAGGGCGTAGTGCGCGGGTTGCATGCCGATGTCGTCGGGCAGGGTCAGGCCGGCGGCGGCGTGGGTGAGCATCGTGTAGCCGGGCTGCCAGAAGCCGGGGATCGACGTCGTCTCGCAGCGCAGCCAGCCGCGGTTGGCGTAGCCGAGCTGGCGGCCGTGGAGGTAGGCGCCGGCGTGCGGGGTGTCGGGGTGGACCAGGGCGACGGCGATCAGGTCGGGGCCGTGGTCGTCGCCGGGCCGGGTGTGGGCGCGCTCGATGAACGGGCCGACCCGTACGGCGATGTCCCGGGCGCTGCCGGGCGTCCAGGGCTCGGGATTGCGCAGGGCGGTGAGCGTCGCGCGGAACTGGTCGACGACGGCCTGGTCCTCGGGGCTCAGGGCGCCGGGCGCGTTCCCGCAGCGGCGGAAGAGGGAGGGTCGCTTCATCGGGTGGACTCCTGCTCCGGGGTGAGGTGGGCCGTGAGGGTCAGGGCCGCGCTCAGGATCTGCGCGTGGTCGAACGCCAGCCGGTCCGGCAGGCCGTTTACGGGCCACCAGCGGGCGGTGCGGGCGTCGTCCCCGGCGATGATCGGGGTGTCGGCGGGGACGGTGGCCAGGTACGCGACGGTGACGTACCGGCCGCGCGGGTCGCGGCCGGGCTGGTCGAAGACGCCGATCTGGCGCAGGTCGCCGGCGGCTACGCGGACCCCGGTCTCCTCAGCGAGCTCCCGAGCGGCGGCCTGGCGGCTCGTCTCCCCCGGGTCGACGTGTCCACCGGCGCAAGCCCAGTGGCCTTCGAACGGGGGCCAGTCGCGCTCGATCAGCAGGATGTCGCCGCCGGGCGTCAGGACGACGACGTCGGCGGTGTAGCGGATGGTCTCGAACGTCTCAGTCTCGGTCTCGGTCATGTGCGCCTCTCAGCTGGTCGGGCTATCGGGTGGTGGTGTCGGTGACGACGAGGAACTGGTCGCTGCCGAGGTCCATCACGACGTGGGCGTCGGTGCCCTGGGCGCGCTGGGCGGCGGCGTATTCGTCGGCGGGCCAGGAGCCGCGGGGGTGGCCGGCGGGGAAGCGTTCCAGGACGGTGCGGGGCTGCGCGGCGGTCGCCATCACGCATCGCCGCCGTGTACGCGCTCGTGGATGTCGATGAGGGTGGTGATGGCGTCGGGGTTGTCGGCCAGGCCGACCCACTGCCCGCACGCGGTGAAGACGGGCACCGTGTCGGTGTCACCGTCGAAGATCACGAAGTAGTTGCCGTACCGGTCGATGACCATCTCGCCCAGGACGGGGACCAGCGCGGTGTCGAGGACCTCCAGGACGTCCACGGTGAGCCGGGCGGGCTCGCCGGGCGCCGACGGCTGAACCAGGGTGCCGGTGACGCGCAGCAGGTCGCTGGGCTGTATGCGGGTCAGCAGCTCGTGGACGATCCCGGCGTCCTTGGCGGTGCAGGAGACGACGGTGTCGGGGGCGTCCTCGGGGAGGGTGTCCGCGTCGACGGGACGAACGGTCAGGTCGAACGAGGCGGTGCCGTGCGGGCCGGGGGCCGGGATCGCGTCGACCCAGCCGTCGACGGCGCAGTGCGTGGTGTCCATCAGCTGGCCTCCGCAAGGGTCTGGGTGGGGCGAGGGGAGCGGGGTCGGGGGGTGCGCTGCGCGAGCACCAGGAGCTCGGCGTTGCGCTTCTGCTGCGCGGGGGTGAGGGGCCGGGCCTTCGCGGCGCCGTGGCGGTGCCAGAGCGGGGAGGCCGGCGGCTCGGGGTAGGCGAGAGCGTGGTCGACGTCGCGGTCGGTGCTGCTCATGGGGACCTCCGAGGGGGAGGGGTTCAGGCGTGGGTGGCGCGCTGGGTGCTCTTGGGCTGGGTGTCGGAGGCGAACCGGCCGAGGCGGGCCTCAACGGGGTTCGCGGCGATCCATTCCTCAGCGCACGCTTTGTGGACGGGCTCCCCGGAGTGGGAGCGCATCGGCGTGGGCTGTTCGCACAGCACGCAGGGGCGGTCCTGCCAGCGGTCGAAGTGCTGGCTGTCGCGCCATTCCAGGAGCGCGCCGGGAGCCGGGACCAGGCCCGGCTCGAACGGCGGCTTCCTCTTGCCCCGGGTGGTCACGGCCGGAAGTCGGGCAGCTGCTGGAACACGCGCTCCAGCAGGTCCGGCTTCGGCTTCCACGGGACAACCTGTCCGCGCGCGGGGACGGGCAGGGGGAGCTCCTGGACGTCGTCGAGCACCAGGTGCCAGGCGCCCGGGTGCGCCCACTCCGAACAGAGCGGCGCTTCCTCGAGGTCCTGGTGGCAGTCGGTGATCCGGGCGACGCCGACGACCACGCCGGTGACCAGCTCGCGGTCGCGGATCGTGCGGCCGATCAGCGGGACGCGCAGGGCGGCCCGGTCGACGGTCCGGCTCGTGTGCAGCAGCACCCAGCCGGTCCGCCACCGGGCGGGCCTGTTCTCCACCGTCTTGGCACCGGCGAGGATGCAGGCCGCGTACGGCTGCCGGATGCTGATGCCGCGGATCCAGTCGCCTTCGGGCAGGGTCGCGGCGCTCATGCGGCCCGCCCCCACACCGCCGTGCCCGGACGGCCGGCGCGGCGGCCGTTGATGGACGGCACCGTGGCGTGCTGCCGCGTGGCGAGGACGGCGCGGCCGGAGTGCTTGCCGTCGTACAGGGCGGCGTCGGCGGCCCTCTGCAACACGGTCAGGTCGCGGGAGCCGACCGAGGCCGGGGCCGCGGCGCCGACCGAGGCGGCGACGTCGACGGTGCGGCCGTCGTCCAGGGCGACCGGCGAGTGCAGCATCCGCACCAGCTGCTCCAGGCGCTGCGCGCGGCGGCCGGCCTTCAGCTCCAGGACCACGGCGAACTCATCGCCCCCGAGCCTGCCGACGGACGCGCGCGGGCCCGCCCACGCGGTGAGCCGGGCCCCGAACGCGGCGAGGACGGCATCCCCGGCCGGGTGGCCCATCGTGTCGTTGATCTGCTTGAAGTGGTCGGCGTCGACCATGACCAGCACCGTGTCGTCGCCGTGGCGGGCCAGGACCCGACGGGCGCGGGCGGTGTAGGCGTCGCGGCGCAGCAGGCCCGTCAACGGGTCCTTCTCCTTGGCGGCGATCTGCTTGAGCAGCACCGTCGCGTGGACGGCCCAGCCGGTCAGCGGGACGGCTGCGGCGGTGATCAGGAGGGTGCGTGGGCCGATTCGGCCCGTGGTGTGCAGGACGGAGTCCATACTGGTGTCTCCCTCTCGTCTCGTACGGGATGGGGAACCCGGGGCAGGCGACGGTTTCCACGCCTAGAGCGCCTGTCCCGGGGCGAATTCACATCAGGCTGTTGGGGCTGACCCACGCCGTGGTGGTGGCCTTGTGCCAGTCCAGGACCCAGTCGGGACGCAGGCCGCGCGCGGCCCATCCGTTGCTGGAGTCGTCGGGGGCCGGGCGGCCGGCGGACATGTGCTGCACGGCCCGGTCGTAGGCGTTGCGCGCGGCGGCCAGGGCCTCGTCCTCTCCGGCGGCGTAGCCGGTGAAGACGTGAAGACCTCGCCGCTCCTGGTCCGTTGCGTGATGTATCGGGACGTCGACCTCGTATCGGCGCATGACGTCCAGCTCCTTTCCGTGCTTGGGGGACCACCGCGACCGCCCCGGCCTCCGTCGTGCGCAGAGGCCGGGGCGGCACGGAGCGTCCGTCAGGCGCGGTAGGTGGGCGGTCGGACTCCGGCGCGCAGCTCGCGGATGATCGAGCAGGGACCCTTGGTCGCGCAGTAGGCGTCGTCGGTGTCCGGGAGGGCGTTGCCCGTGGTGCCCCACATCTCGCGGGCGGCCGCGTTCACGGCGCGCAGCATCTCGCCCTTGTTGGGGCGGCAGTCGCTGTTCTTGTCGCCGACGCCGTGCCGGTGGGCGCTGATGAGGTGCTGGCGGGCCTGGCGGGCGGCCCAGCGGCGGCTGCTGGGGCCGGTGTTCTCGTGGACGTGCCCGCAGTCGTGGAAGGTGTCCATGTGGCAGCCGGTGCAGTGGTAGGTGATCAGCTGCTGCGGCTCGCTGTCGGGGAGCCACTTGCCTTCGAACTCGTAGACGATGACCTCGGCGCCCGGGATCTCGGTGTGTGCGAAGGCGGTGACCAGGCCGACGCCGTCCGCGATGGCGCCGCGCGCGGCCACGTTCCAGAAGGTGCGGGGGAGGAAGGTCTCCCAGCCCTTGCCGTGGGGCCACTGGGCGTACATGACGCCCTGTGAGGCGTCGAAGGTCGCGGTGCCAGCGGTGTTCTCGCGCTGGTACTGCTCGATCTGGGCGATCGAACCGAAGTACGTGGCGCTGAATTCCTCGGACTCCAGGAAGATCAGGCCGTAGCCGTCGGGGCGGGTGTCGTGGCCGTTGTCCTTGAGGATGTCGACCATGTCCTCGTAGCCGGGGTTTCCCGGGGCGATGGTGCCGACGAGCGGTAACCGGTAGCGGTCGCAGCTGGTGACGTGGGCCGGGTTGGTGTCGCTGACGTGGTGCGCGGTGCCGTACGTGTTCGTGATCGTGATGCCCATGGCGGGGTGCCCTTCCGGAGATGGTGCGGGGCGCCGGGTGTGCCCGGCGCCCTGCGGGGTGGGGTTGTTCGGCGAAGCGTCGGCGGCGCGGCTCACTCGCGGATCGCGTCCGCGTACTGCGCTTCGAGGTCGGCGCGGCCCTCGGGGTCGTCCTCCTGGTCCTCGTCGGTGTTCGAGCCGTGGGTGGTGCAGACGATGTCCTCGTCGTCGTCCAGGTCGCCGTTCAGCGCCCGGAACAGGCAGGTGATGCTGTAGGCGGGCGCCCAGGCGGGGCAGGTGCAGTCGTCGTCGTGCGGGCAGGGCACCATCACGTCGAAGCCGATGTCGCCCTCGCCGTCCACGTCGGTGCGCAGGGCGAGGGTGAGGTGCTGCTGGCCGAGGCGGATCTCCGCGACGCGGTCGCCGCCGGCCACGTTCGAGCCCGGCTTCCACTGCCACAGCGGCAGGATCTCCTCGCCGAAGGTGCGGCGTACGAGGTTCAGGGCGCCGAGGCCGTCGCCACCGTCCAGTCCGAGGTCGGCCTGCCGGGTCTCGCTCAGGCGCTCCAGGTAGGGCAGCAGGCGGCCAAGGCTGTCGGAGTAGACGATCTCGGGGAAGCCCTCGGACTTCAGGGTGCGGCGTGCGGCGAACATGTCGTCGTGCTGCTGGGCGACGACCTCTTCCGGCACCGTGCGGTTGGCGGGCCGCGGGACCTGCCGCTGAATGCAGACGCTGCCGGGCGTGGTGAGCAGGACCGCGATGGGGAGCATGTCGTGGCGCTTGGCGGCGGCGACCAGCGGCTTCCTGGCCGCGGCCGTGACGTTGGTTGCGTCGACGACCGTGAACAGCCGGCGGCGCATCCTCGCCTCCAGGAGCAGGTGCAGGGCAGCAACCGCGTCGCCGGTCGCGTCCTGGTCGCCCGCGTCGTCGCTGACGACCTCGCGCAGCGCGTCCAGGGACAGGACCTGCGAGGCGGGCCAGGTGCCCGCCAGCGTGGACTTCCCGGCGCCGGAGGGGCCAATGAGGACCACGACGCTGTGCTCGGGCATCGGCGGGTAGAACGGCATCACGGTCATGCGGATTCTCCTAGCAAGTGAGGGTGCCGGGCAGCCCGGATGAGGCGCTGCCCGGCATGGTCGGTGAGCAGAGCGGCTGCTGCCCGCAGCGCCGTCAGCGGACGATCATGTGGTCGGGGTGGCCGTTGGTCATGTGGTCCACGCACTGCGGGCAGTCCTCACGCGGGCCGAGCCCGGCGTGGGCCTGACGCCCGGCGTACGCGTGGAACCAGCACTGCGTGCACTGCCCCCGGGGCGGGCTCTCCGCCTTGGTGTTCGCGCGGGTCACTGGCGGGCGCCGGGGCGGGTGGTGAGCCAGACGGTGACGGCGGCGGCGCCGATCCCGATTGCGCGGTGGAGCGCCGCGTCCAGCTCCATCCACGAACTGCCCGGCCCGGTGATCTCTTTGGTGACCGCGCCCTCGTCGTCGAGGCGGACCGCCTGGCAGTGCTCGATGTAGCCGGTCTTCTTGGTCTTCTTCGCGAGCCACAGCAGAACAGCACCGCGGTCGATCGCGGCATGCGTCGAGGCGTTGATGGCCGCGCCGGCGAGCAGCGCGGCCGGGGTGACGCGGTAGCCGAACGCCCGGGTGATCGCGATGGTCGCCCCGAGCTGCACGGCGGTGTACGAGGCGACATGGGAGGCCACGGCACGCCTGCCGAGCGTGGTGGTGGTCATGGTCGGGCGGCTGGAGTCCTCGGTGGCGGGGGAGCCGTCGGCGTGGACCAGGTCCTCGCCGTACAGCCGCTTCCGCGACGCCGTCTTCGAGCCCTGGACCCAGTGATCACAGGCGGGGTGGAGCTCACCGAAGGTGGCCAGCAGGGTGCCGAAGAGGGCGAGGCGCTCGGTGGTGAGGTGACGGGGCATGCTGGAGGTCTCCTGATCTCGCTTGCGGGTGAGGGAGCGGGTGGCCGGCCCTTTGCCGATGCGCGGCCGCCCGAGGTCCGGCCCCGGCCACACCGGCCGGGGTCGGGTCGTTCAGAACGGCGGCCCGTCCGGCCAGGCCGGGACGGGCAGGAGCCGGACGCGGAGCTCGCGCCGGTCGGACCAGCAGCCGCACGCCTCTGTCTCCGGGAACGGGCCGCCGGTCCACCAGCCGCCCGCGCCCCGGCAGTCGGGGCAGGAGCGGCGGGGGCGGGGCTTGAGCTCGATGCGGTGCCAGTCGGCGTACAGCCGCCAGTGGCCGGACTCGAGGACGGCGGCCGCGGCGACCGTGACGAGCACGGCGGCCGCGACCAGCACGGCGGTTCGGGCGCGCAGGGTCGGGGCCGGGCGAAGGGGTGGACGAGCCACGGTGACTCTCCTTCGAGGGGTTCGTTGGTCAGGCGGCCAGCCGGTGGACGACCGGGGCCGTGGAGGCGAGGTAGGTGTCGGGGCTGGGCTCGTAGCCGCGGGCGCAGGGGTCGCAGCAGCCCTGGGTGCGCAGCGGGAGGCAGAAGTAGAAGCGCCTCCCGCAGTGGCCGCAGGTCTGGCGAGCTGCCATCGCCTTGTCCAGGGCCCACTCCTGAGCGAGCGTCGGCGTGCGCTTGGGCACCGCCAGGTCGACGCGGAGCAGGAAGCCCCGGGTCGGGTGTCGGCAGGACCACTGCGGGCGGGTCGCGCACAGCCTGCACCGCAGGATCGCGACCGGGCCCTCGTTGCCGCCGGGACTCAGCTGCATGTCCCGTAATACCCGTCTGGTCACGAGCCCTTCGGGCACCGTGCCGCGGTCGAACTCCGGCAGCGCCGCGTCCTCGCGCAGCACCCGGGTCACCTCGCGGCGGCGGCGCCTCGTTCGGCGGCGCGGCATCACCGGCTCCAGGTGCCGGGGAGCCGGGCGGGGCGCTGTGGGTAGCGGGGGCCGGGGCGCTGCGGGCGGGGTCGGCCGATGCGGCGGCGCGGGCGGGGGATGAGCACGGGTGTCCTCCAACAGGGTTGATGGCGGGCAGTGCTGCGCCCCGCCGGCGGGGCGACCGTCGGCGGGGCGGGAGGGGTGAGGCGTGCGGCCGGGCGGCCTGTCCGGTCCTCGCCCGGCGCGAAGGCGGGATGGGCGAGGGCCGGGCAGAGCGTCGGGTCGGATTTCCTTCGGTGCGGACGAGTGGGGACTGCCACGGCGCGCCTCCTGTGGGGGATGCGCGCCGTTGTGGGGCAGCGGTCAGGCGGCCTCTTCGCCGCTCTCGTTCGGCCGGGGGCCCAGGGCGACCCTGGAGTTCTTGCCGTCCTTGACCCGGTGGATCTTCCCGGCCTTCTCCAGCTTGTTCAGCACGTTCGCGAAGGTCGACTCGGCGACCCCGCAGGCGGCCTGGAGCTGGCCCCGTTCCACGTAGTCGACGTCGTCGGGGTCGATGTCGTCGCCCTGGTCGAGCATGTCGACGTACATGGGGTCGGACTCGTCGCGGAGGGCGGCCAGGACCTTCTCCTCCGAGGTGAGCTCCTTGGCCTTCGGGAGGTCGACGCCGGCGAACGACATTCCGGCTTCGCCGGTCCCGCCCTCGGCGTCCTTCTCCTCGAAGCCGGGGATGGGCGTCATGGCCAGCTCCTCCATGCGCGCCTGGTCGCCCCACCAGGGCACGTCGACCGGGGCCATGATGTTCTCCGGCCGGATGTGCTCGGTGGCGTCTTCCAGGGTGTCGACGCGCATCATGCCCGCGCGCCCGCCCGGCGCGGCGACGTAGCCCAGGCCGAAGGTGCGGCGCGGGTCCGACTCCGCCATGGTCGCGTCGTACACCAGGGCGTCGTCCTCCTCCACCCACACCGGCGGGATGAGCGAGGGGTCCAGCCCGTCGAAGCCGGGGGGAAGGTCGCCCAGGTTCACCTGGTCGCTGTCCGTGCGCAGGATGATCCAGGTCCCGCCGGCCAGGAGGTTGGCGCGGATGGCCTGCTCGCCGCCCAGCTGGTCCAGGTTGACGGTCTGGTTGATCAGGACCCAGGGCATGCCCATGGAGCGGGTCAGCGAGGCACCGTCCTTGACGATCTTGACGGCCTCCTTGCGGTTCTCTGCTCCCGGGGCCAGCATCTGGGCGGCCTCGTCCAGGATCGTGGCGCAGTACGGCCGCATCGCGGACGGCTCGAAGTTCTTCAGGTCCAGGCGGGCGGCCTCTTCGATCCGGTGCTGGAGGACCCACCAGGACAGCCGCATGGCGCCCAGGGCGCCGTACTTGGTCAGGCCGCTGTAGGCGGCCATCTTCGGGATCGCGGGGTTGGATGCTCCCTTGGGGTCGCCGTAGATCTGGGCCATGCGGTTGGCGTGGTAGGCCAGGCTGATCATCTGGCCCGTGCCGCCCTTGCCGGAGCCGGTGGTGCCGGCGATCACGACGTGCAGGGCGCCCAGCTTCGGGTCGAACAGCTGGAGTTTCGCGGGGAACCCGCTCACGATCTTCCCGATGTTGACCCAGCCGCCCGGGGTGGCCACCAGGGAGTCCAGGCCCTGGAAGTCGTGGCCGGCCTCCAGCGGGTTGTGGTCCATGATGCGGATGATCGCGCGCCTCGGGTCGCGCCGTCCGGGCTCGTAGGAGACGAGGTCGATGGAGCGGCGCAGCGCTCCGGCCAGCTCTCCGAGGTTGACGACGCGGGGGAGCGCGTCCAGGTCGTCGTCGGCGACGACGCGCGCGACCTGGCCGCCGGTGTTCACGTCCTCGCCGACCTCTTCCAGGTGGGTCTTGGGCAGGACCCGCGCCTGGACCCGCTTCCAGGCGCCCTGGAGCGTGGAGGGGTCCAGCTCCGGGCGCTGGGTGTACCAGACGGTGATGAGCGCTTCCCCGGAGTGCGCGCCCACCTTCAGGTGGATGTCGTCGACCGTGCGGCCGAAGAGGCTGGAGACGGCCTCTTTCGACACGTTGACGGAGTCTCCGAGTGCCGCGGTGATCCGGCCTTCCCAGCGGTCGGCGTAGATCACGACGTCGGAGAGGATCTGGTTGCGGTGGCGGCCGTTCTTCGGGTCGCTGATCACCCGCCCCCAGGCCGCGATCATCTTGTCGGCCAGGGACACCGCGGCCGGACCGCCGGTATTGGCCGGGGCGGCCTGCGTCGTCGGCTGCGCCGGGACCTCGATCTTCTGCCTGCCGAAGACGCGGCGCAGGCGCCAGCCGGTGAAGGCGACCGCGGCCCACCAGCCCAGCGACAGGATCCCGGGAATGGTGGTCGGCTCGAAGACACCGGCCATCAGCGCCTCGGACGCCTCGGCGCCGCCCAGCTGGCCCAGGGCCAGGCCCATGCCGGTGGTGATCGTGGAGATCCCCATGGTGTCGCGGTGCGCCCGCGCGATGTCGATCCCGGGGAGCTGGTTGGCCCAGCGGCCCAGGCGGTTCATGTAGTTGGCGCTGGCGAACGTCGCACCGGCCAGGAAGCCGGCCCCGACGTAGGCCGCCGCGTTCGGGTCCAGGTAGGGGGCCAGGATGCCCACCCCGACGGGGAGGGCGATCTGGAGCGCAGCGGCGGCGCGCTCCGCAGGCTCCGCGTTCGGCACGGTCTTGGTGAGGGTGGACATCGGGCTACTCCTGTCTGGGTACTGAGGGATCGGCAAAAGCGCGGCCGGCCCGCAGGGTGTGAGCCCCGGGGGCCGGCCGCGCCGGTGGTGGTGTGGTGGTGGTGGTGCTACTCCTGCTCGAACCAGTCGCGGCTGACCTTCTCCAGGTCGGTCACGTCGGAGCGGTCGAACGCCTCCTGGAACCCGGCGTGGGTGGTGCGGGCCTGGTCGCCCGCGGCCTTCGCGGCCTTCGCGGTGTCGGACGTCTTCGACGCGTAGTCGATCGCGGCCTCCGACACGCCGCGGATGATTTTCGCGAGCTCCTGGCACTCCGCCAGGGAGTCGCGGTCCACGCTCTTGGCGCCGAGCGCGTCCGCGTCGGAGGCGGTGTCGTCGGCCAGCTCCTTGATGGTGTCTGCGGCCTTCTTGACGCCCTCCGCGTTGCGGGCCAGGGCCTTCTCCTTGGCCTGCGTCTTTCGGACCAGGACCTTGTACGTCAGCTCCGCCATGATTTTCTGTCCCTCCTGTTGCTACGCGGCGGGCGCGTAGGAGCCCTTGTCGTTGTAGAAGCGCAGCTCGGCGGGCTTGGTCTCGTCGGAGTCCACGACGGCCTTGTAGAGCGGCGCGTACCGGGTCCCGATGTTGGTCAGGACGACCTTGCACATCTCCGCCGCCCGCTGCGCGCGCTTGTGGAGTTCGGCGGCCTCGGTCGCCTGGGCCTTCGCCGCGTCGGCCAGCTTCGACAGCGTCGCGGCCAGCTTCTCGCCACCGGCGACGGCCTTGGCCTGGTCGGCCAGCTGCTGGCAGTCCTTCGCCTCGTCCTCCGCCGCGGCCTCGAGCGACTTGCACGCGTCGGCCACCTTGATCAGGTGGGTCTCCTTGGCCTCCAGCTTCCGCTCGTACTGCTTGAAGTTGCGCAGCTCCTTCCGGCTGACCGTCCCACGGGCACCGTCCGTGCCCAGGGTCAGCGTGTTCGCGTCGATCTGCTTGACCAGCAGGGGCTTCACGTCCGTGCTCACTCCGTCGTCTCCTGTCTCCGGCGGGGCGATGACGATCGTCCGGCCGCCAGGCCCTGTGACCGTCGTTCCCTGCTGCTTCGGGTCGTCCTGCTTCGGTTCCTGCTGCTTCGCCTTGTGGTCGGCGTGCGCCTGGTCCAGCCGCTCGTGCTCCTTGCCGTTCTCCTCCCGCTTGTCCTGGTAGCCGTCCTTCGTGCCCTTGGCGTACGCCTTCACGTGGTCGACCGCGTTGCGGACCGCGGAGCCGTCGCCGTGACCGACCTCCCGCGAACGCTGGAGCGGGGTCCGGGTGTCGGCCCCGTTCGAGCCGTGGCCGGCCGCCGCGCCGTTCTTGCCGGAGCCGCCGGCGCTCCCGGAGGAGCCACTCGAACCCGAGCCGCCGCCCTTCCCGGAGGAGCCGCTCGAACCGGATCGCCCGCCGCTCCCGGAGGAGCCGCTCTTCCCGGATCCGCCGCTGCTCCCCGAGGAGCCGCCCGAGCCCTGGCCGCTGCCGCCGCCCTTCTTCAGGTCGACCTTCTCGCCCTTGCCCTTGTCGGCCTTGTCCTTCGAGGTGCCGGAACTGCCGCCGGACGAACCGCCCGACGTCGATCCGCCGCCGCTTCCGGAGGCACCGGACTTTCCGTCCTTGCCAGCCTTTCCACCGGCTCCCGCGTTTCCCGAAGAGCCGTCCTTCCCTTTGCCTCCGGAGTCCTTCGCACCCTTGGGGCCGGTGTCCTTCGGCGAACCGCCGCCACCGTTTCCGCTGGTGCCGCGCCCGCCGCCGGATCCGCCGCTCCCATTCGAGCCGGACGAGCCGCGCCCGCCGCCTCCGGTGGCACCACCGGATCCGCCACGTCCGGTACCCGTGGAACCGTTCCCGGTGGAACTCCGGCCCGAATTCCCGCCGCTGCTTCCGCCGGAATTACGGCCCCCGCCACCGGACCCTCCGGAGCCGTTTCGGGTGGGAAGCCCAGGCGATTTCATGACCGTAGTGGTCCGGGCCTCTTTCACCTGGTGCGCCCCGGCCCTGGCTTTCTCCAGGTCGAGGCGTTTGTTCGCGGTCCCGCCGCCCTTTGCCCAGCGGGTCGCGCCCGCCCGGATCAGAGTTTTGAACACCCCCTCTTTGTGCCGGGCACCGGCCGCGTCCGATCCGGCCCCGGTCAGGTCCTCAGGGGCCTTGAACTGCTCACTGGTGACGCCCGGGGAGGAGCGGTCCACCACGCCGTCGGCGTCCGCCTTCGCGGCCGGGTCGTCACCGTCCGGCCGGGCACCGGCGGTCGCGGTGACCGGTCGGGCGGGCTCCACCGCGGCCATCAGCGCGGCCATGATGCCGGTGTCCGCGGCGGGTGCCGGAGCGGTGCTGGCGGCCGGCGCAGCGGGCGGCTCGGGGGGTCCCACGGGGACCGGGGGCGCCGTATCGGTCGCCATGTTTTCCTCACTCTCTGTGGTCGCCGGTGGTTCCTTACTCCTTACCTCCCAGCGGAGAGCGGCCGATCCTCCGGACCATGGGAGTCCGATTGCGGCGCTCTCCGCCAGGAGGGAGGGAGTAATTAATCACCGTGCGTGACTACGCGTCGGCCTTCTTGCCCTTGCGTGCGAACACGGCGATGGCCAGGCCGCCACCGGCGACGAGACCCAGCAGGGCGGGCGAGTTGATCCCGCCGCCCCCCTCGTTCCCGGCGGCCTGGGCGCTGCCGGCGGCCTGCATCCCGGACCCGTCGGCCGTCTCGTACTGCTGCTTGCAGTCCGCCACGACGGCGCTCCTGGACGGCGCTCCGTACCCCTTGCCGATCTGGCCGGAGGAGTCCTTCACGCACTTGTCGACGGCCGCCTGGAGCTTGTCGGCGGAGTCAGTGGCGGCCTTCTTGTCGGTACTGGCCTGCTCGTTCCGGATCCTCATTTCCTCCAGTTCCAGCTTCTTCATCTGGACCTGGAGGGCGGCGGCCTCCTTCTCGTCCTTCGCGACGGCCGCCGAATGGACCTGGAACCAGATGGTTCCGCCGCCGACGATCGCCACACCGGCCACCGCGATGGCGACCTTTCCCCGGCGGGTCAGACCGGCCTTCTTGTGCTGTGCGACCGGGGTTCCGTACGGCCCTTCATCGGCGTACGGCGAGGCGTCCGGAGCGCTGTTCCCGAAGGTCATTCCGGCTGTCATTCCGGCCTGAATTCCTTCGAATGCCCTCTCTTCGTCCGGCGTCATTTTAGTCTCCGTTTCTACGCGCCATGTCGGAGGCCGCCGAGATGGTGGCCTCCACACCCCGGAAGGTGTTGTGGGAAAGGTCGTTCCATTCCCAGAACCGCATGTTCACGCCCTGACGTGCCAATTGGGTCTGGAGGTAATTCACGGCCTTTCCCCGGTCGATCGCGGTGACGTGTCCGGTGGATTCCAGGAAGGTCTGGGCACCCCGGATGCACATCCGTCCGGTGGGGGAGAAGTCGAAGGACTGGCACCAGCCGTAGCGGGTGAGAACTTCGATCACCTGGACCAGGTGGAACGAGGGCCGCAGGGGGCGCGGCTCCTGCCAGAGCCCCAGGTCAGCCATCGTGGACCGGACCCCCTTGGGGATCAGCCGCTGGCCCCAGGTCGGGGGGTCGGGCGCCCAGATCTCCAGGGCCGGCGGGATCACCGTGGGGGGTGCCAGCGCGGGCGCCGGCGGGGTCGTCGTACGGGGGAAGCGCCCGGACTTCGGGGCGGGCCCGGTCGTCGTGGGTGCCATGCTGTGCTCCTTTCTTGCGTGAACAGACAGACCGAGGCCCCCCGCTGATCACGCTTCAACGGGGGGCCTTCGTGCGCCTGAACCGCGTCGCGATCTCCAGCTGCTCGGGGCGGCCCGAGCTCAGTGCGGGGGAGACGGATGTGGTGTGGCGCGGGGTGAGTGGTGCTCGGTTGTGCCTGGCCCGCTGTGCCCGCGCTCGGGGCGGGGTGCGGGCGAGCGGCCTGCCGGCCGTGGCCGCCCCCGGTCCGCGCTCACGCTCGGGAGCGTGGGCACGGGCCGGGGGCGACCATGAACGGCAGGGATGCGACGGCGGATCAGGCCAGGTGCTTGTCCGCGTCCTCGGGGCGCAGCAGGCCGGCCTTGGAGAGCAGGCGCACCGCGCGGTCGTTGTTGACGGAGAGCTTGGTGCGGGCCTGGTAGAGGGTCACGAACCCGTCCTCGCCGCGGGGGAGCTGCTGTACGAGCGGCAGGAGCTCTTCGTCCGTCCGTACAGGCGTACCGGGACGCTCCGCACCCGCCGTACTGCCCGTTCCGGTTGCGGGAGAAGACGCGGCAGCCGTCCCTGTACGGGCCCCCGGAACGCCTTCTCCGCCGGGCTGCGTACGGGCGCTGATGGCGCCGGTGCGTCCCTGTACGGCCGCGCTGGCCGTCCCAGTACGCCCCAGCGTCGCCGTACCTGTACGCGCGGCCCCTTCGGGGGTGGTGTGTACGCCGCCTGTACGGTCGCTGTACGGCCTGGTCACCGGCGCTTCGGCCTCACCTTCGTGCGGCGGGTGCGAGGCGGGGCGTACAGGGTCCGTACCGTCCCATCCCGCGCCCGAGCCGTCCGGCTGAACCGTATTGTGCGCGGCGTACAGGTCGTGGCTCGCGCCCTCTGTACGGCCGGACGATGCGGCGTCCGTCGCGTCGGTACGCCGGTGCGTACCTGTACGGGCGGGCATTCCGGTTCCGCTGTCCGTACCGGTACGGCCGCCCTCGGCGGCCTTGTTGCCGTGGCCGTCCGTACCGTCGTCGTGCATGAGGGTGTGGACGCGCCAGATGACCGCCACGAAGATCAGCACCACGAAGGTCGTCAGCGGCCACGGCGCCGACTGGCCGGGCTTGACGATCTCGGCCTGCTCGGACAGGTGGTACGTCACGTTCGCCGACGCCATCAGCAGCAGCGCGTACGGGATGTCCTTCTTGGCCCGGAACGCGGTGACGCAGTAGACGTCGATGCTGACGGGCAGCAGCGGAGCGACGTAGTGGTGGATGCCGACCATGGTCGCCAGCTCGTACTCGCCGGAGGCGGCGAGCCCGACGCCGGCGGCGAGCGCGACCCACGGCGCGGTCTTCCACGCCTTGCGGCTGATGTTCTGCTGCCAGCCGTTCCAGCGGGACGCGGCCTTCTTCGCCTCCCTGGCCTCCTCGAGCAGTCGGCGGGCGCGGGACTCGTCGGCCGCGGCGCGGTCGGTGACGGCCTTCGCCTTGCGCTCCGCCTCGCCTGTGATGCGGTCGGCCTCCTTCTGGGCGGCCTCGCGCAGCTGCACCGCGACGGTCTTGGCCTCATCCCGCAGGCGCTCGCGCTGCTTGTCGCACGCCGCCTTCAGCCCGGCGAGTTCATCCGCGAGGACCTTGCGCTTGGCGGCGGCCTCCACGTCGAACTCGTCGGTGAGCGCGCGCAGCTTCGTACGCAGCTCGGTGCGGGCCGCCTCCGCCTCGGTGTGCGCGGCAGCGACCCGGTCGTCAGCCTCGCGGCGCCGGTCGTCGGCGGCCTTGACCGCGTCCGCGTACAGCGCCTCCGCCTCCGCGCGGCGGCCGTCGTACTGCTCGGCTGCCGCCGCCGCGAGCTGGGCGAACCGCTCGCGGGCCTGGTCGACCTCCCGCTGCGCGGCGGCGACCAGGGCGTCGGCCTGCTCCTGGGCGCGGGCGAGGATCTGGCCGGCCTCGATGCGGCGCTGGTCGACCAGGGTGCTGATCTCGGTGAGGTCGGCCTCCGCCAGGCGGCGCAGTTCGGCGACCGCCTTGCCGGTCGCTTCGCGGTCGGTGGCGGCCAGCTCGGTGAGGTCGACGACCTGCGCGCGGGCCTCCGTCACCAGGGTCTTGGCACGGTCACGGGCCTCCGTCAGAAGCCGGTCGGCCTCGCCGCGCGCCGCCTCCAGGTCCTTCTTCGCCGCCGCGCGGTGGGCGGTGGCCTCCTGGTCGGCATCGGCGGTGATGCCCGCGGCGCGGGTCTGCGCCTCGGTCATCAGCACGGTGACCTGCTCGTGCGTGGCGGCGACGGTACGCGCGGCCGCGCTCTCGGCTTCCGCCTGGAGGGCGGCGGCCTCCTCACGCGCGAGGTCGATGACGTCGGCGGCCCGGTCCCGGATGTCGGCGGCGCGGTCGGCGGCGTCGGCCAGGACCGGGTCGGCCTCCGGGTGCACCAGCGGCTCCTCGGGGGCGGCGGCCTGGGCGGGGATGGCGGCCGGGGCCGCCGGCGCCTTGGTGCGCCCGGTGGCACGGGGCTTCGCGGCCGGGGCGGGCTGGCGCCTACGGCGGGTGGCGGTCTTGGCCACGGGGTGTCCTCTCTTACGTTGTGGCGCCTTCGTACGAAGGGGCACCGCGGGTCGGTGTCGGTCGGTAGGGTCGTGACCAGGTCCTCCGAGGCCCCGGCAGCTCAAATGCCGGGGACTCGGAGGACCGCCTGCGTGGGGCAGGCGGTCAGGGCCGGACGGGCAACGAACTGCTGTCCTTCGTCCGTTCACCGCGGGTCGGTGGTCACCTCGTCCTGGCTGGGGAAGTTGGTGCGGCCGTCGTCCATGCGGACGGTCAGGTAGCCGCCGGTGTGCATCGCCTCGACGGTTCCCTGCTCTCCGGCGGAGTGCCGGGTGCCGAGGGCCTCGATGTCGTTGGTGAGCGTGATGCGATCTCCGCGCATGGTCATCCCTTCGTGGTCCGGACTCTCCGGCTCCCAGTCACCGCCCGTCCCGGCCGCCGGGGTGCGGCGGGCGGTGCGGGCGGATCAGGCAGCCGTCAGGCCGTGGCCGCGGCGAGGGGGCGGTGCGGGGCGATGATCTGGCCGTCGGGCAGCAGCTCGCCGGTGTCGTCGAAGATCACCAGGCCGTTGCACAGCAGGCTCCAGCCCTGCTCCGGGTGGGCCGCCACGACGTGCGCGGCCTCGCGGTCCGGGCTGTCGGCCGTCGGGCACTTCGGGGTGTGCGTGCACAGCGAGTCCGGCAGCGTGGTGCCGGTCGGCGCGGTGTCGAACTGGGTGCTGCTACGCATGGGCTCTCCTGCGGGGGTGCGGGCCCGAGAGTCTCCCGGGCTGGAGGCGTGCGGAAGGCCGGCCGCCCGTGGTGCGGGCGGCCGACCTGGTGGAGCGGCGTGGTGCGGGAAAGAAGTTCGGTTGGCGTCCTGTGGGGCGGGCCGGTCAGCCGTGAGCGCGCCGGCCGAAGTCGTGCTCTTCTTCGGTCTGGCGGCGCCATTCGTTCAGGCGCTTCTGGTCGGCGTCCGTCATGCCGCCGCCCGCTTACCCGCCTGGAGGCGGTTGCGGGCGGCGCGGCGCTTCATCGCGCGCCGCTCGTCCTCGGACAGGCCGCCCCAGACGCCGGTGTCCTCGCCGGACTCCAGCGCCCACTGGAGGCAGTGCTCCATGACCGGGCAGCGGCGGCAGACGGCCTTGGCTTCCTCGATCTGCAGGAGCGCCGGGCCGGTGTTGCCGATGGGGAAGAACAGCTCCGGGTCTGCCTCGTCGCGGCAGATCGCGTGGTGTCGCCAGTCCATGCCGGTCACCGCCCCTGTCCGCTGGAGGCCGTCTCGGCCGTGCGGGTGAGGAGCGAGGGACGGGTGTATCCGGTCGCCACCATGTCGGTGAGGACCCGGCGCGCACGGCGGCCGGCCTGGAGGGCGCGGCGGTCGCCGTCGGCGACGAGGTGCCGCACGAGCGAGTGGAAGGAGTCGGTCTCGTCGCGCTCGGGGCCGAGGTCGGTGTCCTCGCGCTCCATGTCGTCGAACTTTCCGGCTCGCGGTGCGGGCGGCATCAGGGAGCGTGCCATGCTGATCTGCATGTGGGTCGTCCTCTCCAGAAGGTGACCTGCAAGACAGCGCCGGGATTAGGCCCCCGGGGCTTGTCGCGATGCTCCCCCCGTGGGGGAGTTGACTGCTGTACGAGCAGCCACGGCCCCGGCCGCCCCGCAGTAGAGGGGGCGGCCGGGGCCGTGGGCGTTCGTCGCGGTGCTACCGGGTGAGCTGCTCTTCCTGTGTCGCCAGGAGCGTGATCGCGCTCATCAGGTCGGCGCGCTCCCAGTCGGTGAGCTGCGGGGCGTCGGCCTTGCGCGGGTTGAGCGTCTGGATCAGCGCGGCCAAGGTGTCGCGGACGCGCCGGAGGTCGGCATCGGCGACCGGCTCGGAGACGTTCTGCCACTGCTGCTCGCGCAGCAGGCGCAGGCCCCACGCCCGGCGGTCGTACCAGTCCTCGCGGTCCAGCTGCGCCGCGCGGCGGGCGGGGGCGAGGCGCTTGGTGTGCGCGGCAAACTGGGCGAGGCGGCGGCCGTCGGTGCACCGGGCGGTGAGGTCGGCGGCGCGCAGGAGGTTGCCCTTGTCGTCCTTGACGGAGCAGGTGGAGCAGCCGCGGACGTGGGCTTCGTCCAGCTTGCGAGCCGTCTTGTCGTCGACGGTGCCGCCGACGATCTGCATGACGGCGGGGGTCGAACCGGTCTTCGGCTTGCGGATCACGCGGGTGGAGCGTCGTCCGTTCGTCTGGGTCAGGCCCTCTTCCAGCCGCTGGAACCACTGGTCGACGGTGAGGTTGACGGTGACCAGGCGGTGGCTTCCGGGGCAGCGGATCGGGTCGTCGGTGCCGGCCTTCTCCGTGTGGTGGGGGACCAGCTTGGGCCGCGAGCTGTGCGGCGTACTGATCGGCACCCAGGTGCGGCAGGTGGGGCAGACCAGCGTGGAGTAGGCGAGGTCGACCTCGTGCGGCTTGAGGGTGGAGACGACCAGCGGGGGGAGGGTGCTGATGGCGCGGGACCGGGCCCGGCGCGGACGCTTCTGGGTGGTGAGGTCACGGGTTCGCGTGAGCATGAGGGCTCCTTCTACGGAGTGACAGGGGTGCGTCGCAGGTGCTCTCTCCGCCCTCCAGGCCGCACGGCAAGCCGGCGTCCTGAGGGACAGACAACGCATCAGCGCTGCGGGGTGGTACTCGCCGCAGATCATGGGCGGAGGAGTTAGAGGTGCCTCGGGCTCCGGCCACCGAGGCGGCTGGGGCTTTGGACTCCGGCCACCGAAGTGGCGATCTGCTGCGGTAGTTCAGGTGGCGCTGTCCGGACGTACAGGAACAACACCGGCTACGCCCTGCAAGCGGCTACTCACCGCTCGCTGGCGCATCTCGATAGAACAGCACTATTGCGCCTGGGTCAACCTGTCTAGCTAAGCAGTTTCCTAGACCACCTCTGACCTGGTGTTTCTCTAGCCTTCTTAATCCGTGTCGCGCCCCAGCTTTCGAGAAACAACTAGACATGCGATGCTGTGCGGACCGGTCGGCGAGATTCGCCGACCGCACGATGCGGACGAGAGGGGGAGCAGTGGCTACCACGCAGAAGGAGCCCGGGAAGGTCGAACGGATCGCGTCCGAGATTCGAGACAGAATCGAGCGAGGCACACTCGCACCTGGGTCGCGCCTGCCTGGCGTGCCTCAGCTCCAGCAGGAACACGGCGTCGCCTACCAGACCGCGCGCGATGTCTACGGCCTGCTCGAAGACGAGGGGTTGGTCTTCTCCCGCCGCGGCAAGGGAACCTACGTCTCGCTGGTCATCGACAAGATCGTGTCGGACCGAACCAGTCGATACCAGCCCGGCTTCCGCGAGGCTGGGGGCGCCGTCGGCGCGTTCGAGGCTGAGATGAGGGCGAAGGGGTTCGACTTCAAGAACGTCGTCACCATCGCCAAGGACGTACCGCCGAAGAAAGTCAGCGACATCTTCGAGATGCACCACAGGGCAAAGACCGTCAAGCGCGAGCGGCTCATGTCCGTATGCCTGCCTGGCAACACCGAAGCGATGGAAGTCGTCCAAGTGGCGACTTCCTGGTTTCCCCCAGACGTCATAGACGCCTGTCCGGCGCTCGCCGAAAAGGCGCCCGGCGTAGGGGGCAGCAAGTCCCGTATGGCAGAGGCCGGATTCAAGCAGATCCGTCTGCGGGAGGAGATCGAGGTACGTTCCCCGACTCCCGAAGAGGCCAAAGCCCTCGGCATCCCGGCCGAGCAGGCCGTCTTGGAGATCACCCACCAGGGGCTGACGGCCGAGGGGCGGATCGTCGAAATCTGCCTGCACGTTCTGCCTCGGTCCAAATGGCGGCTCTCCTACGAGTGGGCCATCGACACGCCGGGCACCGGCTGACCAGCGAGCATCCACGCTGACGTGGTCAGCGTCGGAGCGGAACAAAGATCCATAACCCCACCAGCGAGGAGCATTCAGCACATGGCCAGCAACCGAATCGACGACAGCGGCCTGATTCTGCGGGACGCACGCACCCGTTACACCACCGACCAGCGCGAGGAGAACGGCGCCCGCGGCGCGTTCGACGCTGAGCTGCGCCGGTCCGGCCGCAGCCCCCGCACGGAGGTAACCGTCAGCCGCGCCGCCGCGCCGGCGGATGTCGCGGAGCTCCTGGGCGTCGACGGCGACGTCGTCGTGCGGGCTCGCGAGATGTTCGACGGTGAGCGCGTCATCCAGCTCGTCACCACGTACATCCCGGCCGACGTCGCGGAGGCCGCGGGCATCGAGCAGGTGGAGACCGGCGTCGGGGGCATCATCAGCCGGATGAAGGAAGCCGGGTACGACCAGGGCGACGCCGCCACCGAGGACATCGAGCTTCGCGAGGCGACCCCGGAGGAAGCCACCCGCCTCGGTCTGCCGGAGGGCGCGGAGGTCCTGACCATCAACCACATCGGTGCGACGGCTGATGGCCGCGTTGTCGAGGTCACCCAGCACGTTCTGGGGAAGGGCTGGAAGCTGCGCTACGCCGCTCCGCTCGCCTGACACCCCTTTGCGATCGGCGTCCCGGTCCCGCCGGGGCGCCGCCGCTGGCCCTTCTGGACTGCTGGAAACGGACCCCCGAATGAACGAGCAGCGCCTCACGGCCCCCGAGCTGGTGGAAGAACTCCGCAGCTCCCTGGATACAGACACGGGGTGGATTCCCGCACTCGCGGGTGTCGAAGGGTCGAGCGGCCTTCCCGAGGGCGTCGGCCTCACGGAGGTGGCGGAGGCGTTGCGGGAGTTCGCCTCCGCAGGCATCCCGGCCTCCGTCGCTCGCCAGTTGGAGCGCGCCGCCGAATCGGCAGCGTCGGCCCTCGCGGGAGACGACAGCAGCATGTACGGGCACCTTGGGACGGCATACGCGTACGTGCTCCAGGCCCGACGCGCCGCCTCGGAGATCGCTCCGTAGAACGCATGCGAAAGCCGCTGATTCCGATCACCATGACCGCTGCGAAGGAGGAGCCGTGGAGCACCTACCGCACTCCGCGCTTCTTCGATTCGCCACCGCTGGACGGAACTCAGCATGCGCCGTTCGCCTCCCCGTGGGACATGGATCGACTCGTGTGAACGGCACACACCGTGCGCCCCTTGAGACGCTGCGCAAAGTGACGACTGCCGGTGACATCTGGAATGTCACCGGCACTTGTCACCTCCGCGCGATCAAGGGGCCGTGCCATGCTCGCCCGCAGAAGGGCCGGCCTCCGCTCGGGCATCACCCTGTCGAGCAGGCTGCGCCGCTGGACCGTACGGCGAAGGGGAACGGCGATGGATGAGCGTCCCGACTGGGCACGCCGGATGGTCGAAGAGCGCGCGGCAAGGGACTGGTCGCAGGCCGACGCCGTCCGTGCGCTGATGGTCCGGCTCCCCGACGACCAGGTCGTGAGCGAGCAGGACCTGCTCAGGCAGTGGAAGCGCTGGGAAGCGGGGGACGCTCAGCCCGTGAAGTACAGGTCCGCCATCGCGCAGACCTTCGGCACGACGACCGGCGCGTTCTTCCCGGAGAAGTCCCGCCGCGACGGACGCGCAGAAATCTTGCAGGTCAGCGGTATGGACACCGTGGACATCATCGCGCGGCTGCGGGCGTCGGACGTGGACGTGGCGACTCTGGACGCGCTGCGGATCACGGCGGATCGGCTGTGCTGCGAGTACGCGTACCTGCCCGCCGGCCAGCTGCTCCTGGAGGGCAAGGCGTGGCTGGCCCGCGTCGTCGGCCTCCAGCACCAGCGGGTCAGCCTGGCGCAGCACCGCGAGATCATCGCGCTCGCCGGGAAGCTGTCGCTCCTGGTGGGCTGTGTCGAGTACGACTCCGGCCGGCCCCGCGACGCGGAGGCCACCCGGCAGGCCGCGCTGATGCTCGGTCAGGAGGCCGGGGAGCTGAGCGTGCAGGGCTGGGCGCACGAGATGAGGGCGTGGTTCGCGCTGACCCGGGGTGACTACCGCGGCGTCATCGCGGCCGCGGAGGCCGGCATCGCCGTGGCACCCACCGAGAGCGTCGCCGCGCAGCTGTACGCGCAGCAGGCCAAGGCATGGGCCCGGTTGGGCGACCGGTCGCAGACCGAGGTCGCGCTCGACAAGGGACGCCAGATCCTCGAACTCCTGCCGTACCCCGAGAACATCGAGAATCACTTTGTGGTCGACCCCGCGAAATACGACTTCTACCGCATGGACGCATACAGGAAGTCCGCCGAGAACCGCCTCGCGGAGCAGCTGGCCCACGAGGTCATCCGGGCGGGTACGGATTTCGACGGGACGGAGCGGTCGCCCATGCGGATCGCGGAGGCCCGCGTCACGCTCGGGGTGGTCGCCGCGCGCGAGGGTGACCTGGACACCGCGCTCGCCTACGGGGAGCGAGCCCTGGCCGGGGAGCGGAAGTCGCTGCCCAGCCTCGCGATGGTGGCCGCTGACCTCGGGCAGGCGCTCCAGACGCACTACGGACACGCGTCCGAGGCGCAGGAGTTCGTCACCCATCTCCGTGAACTGCGGGGTGGCCAATGAGTTTCCCGTGTGGCGGGCAAATTGCTTCGCGCTTCCCGTCAGGCGGGCGCGGCATTCCGGGCACCTCGGACGCTTCTCGAATTCGTCCCGCAGTTCTGTCCGGTCGTGCGGTTAGGCTGTGCCCAGCAGTGATCCATAACGACGAGAACCCCAGCGACCGGGCATGGTCTGCTGGGGCATCTCGAACGGGGCTGAGCCTCGTTGGGCGACACACCTTGATGGGAGGTGCTCGCGGGATGAACGTTACCCGCCGACGCGGAACTACACGCGCAGCTTCGCCGTTCCTCCATCGCGATCACGCCATCGGGTGCGCGCCTGGGCATGCTGACGCCAGCCTCCGCATTCAGGGGGTTGGGATGACCTAGCCGGCCATCGGCCGCGCGCGCCAAGAAGAAGTGGACTAGCCATCCTCTTCGGCCCCGCGCGGCCCGTCTACCGCCTGGATTCGCCACCAGAGCGGTCCGCTCAGGTCCCGGCTGTCACCGGTCCTGAGCCGCGGCTTATCAAGCCGCTCATTTTGTCCCGGCCCCTTATCAGGGCCACTGCACCGGTCCCTAGCCAGGACCACAAGGGCCCTTCCCAGGTCCAGCAGTACCCGCGGGCCCCCGCCAAGGGGCTTCGCGGTCAGCAACACCGAAGTGCCGCTTCACGTTCCGAGGCCCCGCCAAGGGCTTCGAAACACCAGTTCGAAAACCACCGAGAGGAAGGAGATCCGCCGCTGGCCTTCGCCCATCACACGAGCCATCGAGTCGAGCCCCTGCCAGGGGGCCGTCCGCGTTGATCCATATGAAGGCTGGTATCGCCATAGTGCACGAGCTCCGGTCCACTTGTCAGGTCGACCACGACCAGGCCCCTACCCCCTCTGGGGTGATTCCCGCAGGTTGCGGTGTCCCCCCTGGCGGGATTGTGACGTACATCACACCCCCCAACTGTCACACACTCGGCCCCGGGTCGGCCGCCCCGCTGACCTCGGGGATGTCCCTGTGAGCGCGGGGGCGGCGTCGGCCGCCGCGGTGGACCACGACTTCTGGGACGTCGTCGACAACTCCGTCGACGTCCCGCCGGGCGGGAGCTCGCGGCGTCGGCTGCGGTCCGTCCCGGCCGGGCCGGTCCCGGAGCGGGCGGCGGGTCATCCGCTGTCGCTCGGTCCGGACGCGCGCGCCCGTCTGGGTGGCGCGGTGCGGATGCTGCTGGACACGGCCGGCCTGGCCGGGGCGTCGGACGCGGCGCGCCTGGCGGTGCTGGTGCTGGCGTCGCGTACGCCGTCGGAGACCGGTGTGGTGGAGATCCGCACCTCCGAGCTGGGCCGGTGGATCGGGGCGTCCGCGTCGTACACGGCCTCCGATGTGCTGCCGGTGCTGCGCCGCTCGGGCGTGGTCTCCGTGGAGACGGCGCCGGGCGAGTACGGGCAGGACGACGGCCTGGAGTGCAAGGTGCTGCCGCTGTGGGCGGCGCAGGACGTCGTCGGGCACCCGCTGAACCTGGCGAAGAAGGAGTACGCCACCCTGTGGCGGCTGCTGGAGGCCGTGATGGGTCCGGGCTGGACGCACCGGGACGGCCGGGTCACTCCGGCCGGGCTGATCGGTACGCGTACCGGTCGGGGCGCGGCGACGGACCGCCTCGCGCTGCTGCTGCTGGTGCTGGAGGCGCGGGAGACCGGTCGGGTGCGGCAGTGCGGCGGAACGGTGGACACCAAGCGCGGCCGCGCGGCGGCGACGGTGGCCCGGCTGCTGGGGTGCACGGCGTCGGCGGGCGAGCGGGTGCTGGAGCGCCTGGAGGACCGGGAGCTGGTGCTGCGGGTGCGTCTGCGGACGGGCTCGGGCCTGCGGAGCCGGTCGCGGCTGATGGTGCCGGCGGTCGCCGCCGCGCATGGCCGTACGGTCGCCGACGCCGTCCAGGAGGACCGTGCGCAGGCCCCGGAGCCCGAGTTTTCAGACCCCGACGTTGCGGCAAGGGCTGGTGAGGCGCCGGAGCTGGACGAAGAGTCGCAGGTCAGCGGTGTGCGGGTGACGGATGTGGCGGATGTTGCAGACCCCGACGTTGCGGCAGCCCTTCACACTGATCACCCTCACCTGGTTACTCCCGTCTCTCCCCTCGCTCTCTCTGGTGGTTTTTCCGGCGAAGGCCGTGGTGGGTCCGGTGATCTGCCGGACCGCGCGTGCGTGCGCGAGGACGGCGGCCCGCTGCGCGGGGAACAGCAGGAGAAGTCCCCGGTCGGCAAGGGCGGGAACGGCGGCCGCGGGCCGGTGGCCGGTGCTCCGGTGCGGGTCGTGGGCGGCGGAGGTCAGGGCAGGCAGCAGCGGGGGAGGGTGGCTCTGCCGCCGGAGGACCTGCGGGCCGTCCTGGCTCCGGTCGACCTGGTCTGGGCGCGCCTGGAGCGTCCCGCCGCCCGCCGCCTGGTGGAGGCCGCCGCGCGCAGCGAGCTGGAGCGGGTGGTCGGGTTCGCCGGCCGTACGGACGCTCCGCAGGTCCTCGCCGACCGGCTCGCCCGGCACCTGGAGACCCAGATGCGGCTGGGCAAGCCGATCGCGGACCCGGTGGGCTGGCTGATCGGCCTGGCCCTGCCCCAGCGTCAGCAGTGCGGCGACGTGCGGTGCGACGACCGGGTGCTGCTCGACTCCGGCCGGGACTGCCCGCGCTGCGCGGAGAAGCACGAAGACCGCCGCGACCAGCGCCGCGCGGTCGCGGCCGCCGTCGACGCCGCGATGCCCGGCGCCTCGGAGGCGGAGCGGCGGGCGGCAACCGCGCAGCAGCTGCACCAGGACGTGACGGCCAGGGCGTGGGCGAAGGCGTACGAGTGGGAGCAGCACCGGGCCCGGCAGGCCGCCGCAGCTCAGGCCCGCGCCGAAGCCGCGGCGGCCGCGCAGCCCGAGGACGTCGTCCCGGCCGCGCCGGTGGCTCCGGTCGTCCTGCCCGCGCCGCGCTCGGCCGCTGCAGTCCCTGCCCCGGGCCTGGAGACCGCCGACGTCGACGAGGACCAGGAGCTGGTCCTCGAGGACCTGACTCCCGACCAGGTGCGGGACTGGCGGGTGCGCGGGATGAAGGACCACCAGGTCGTCTTCGACCACATCGACCGCTACGGCGAGCCGTCGGCCAGGCGCCTGTTCAGCAACCAGGTGGTCGACCAGGCGCACCACCACTCCCGGCTCGGGCACCTGGGCCTCGGCTACTCCACCTGGGGGCAGGCGTGAGCGGCGGCGAGGTGTCCGGGGTCGACCTGGCCCGGGTCGCGCTGCGGGCCGCGATGGAGCAGGCCCGGAAGAACGGCAGCGGCCAGAAGGCGAAGAGGAAGCCGCGGACCGGCACGACGGTGCGGCGCGACGGGCGCGAGCCGATGGGCCTGGGCGCGGCGATCGGCGTGCTGGTTACCGAACGGGCCTGGGAGCTCCCGGCCGCCGGCGCCACCCTGCGGGAGCGGTGGGCGGCCATCGCGCCGGAGCTCGCCGGGCACGTTGTGGCTGTCGGGTTCGACGTGGACTCCGGCCGGCTCACCGTGTGCCCGGAGACGTCCGCGTGGGCGACGAAGGCCCGCCTGGAGCAGACCCGCGTCATCGCGGCCGCCAACAAGGCAGCGGGCCGTCAGGTCGTGAGCGCCCTGCGGATCCTGCCGCCCGGCGCCGTGCCGATGCCCGACCGCGCCGATGTCGCACCGGAGCCCGACGTGCCCGCCGTTTCGGTGGAGCGCCGGCCGCCGCCGGACGGGTACCGCCTCGCGATCGAGGCGCACCGCCAGGCCGCGCCGCCGTCCCGGGTGGATCTGGGCATCGCGGCCGCGGTGGAGCGGCAGACGAGGGCGATGCGCGAGCTGTCGCGCCGGGCGTTTCCTGAGCCCGACGTCCTCGCCGACGATGCGCCGGCCCCGATCGAGCAGGCCCGCCTCCAGCGGCGCCGCCAGGCCGCGGTGACCGAGGCCGCCGCGCTGCGCCGGGCCCGAGCCGAGAAGGCCGGTCGCACCGTGCCTACGCCGCGCCGCCTGGAGCAGACAGCGTGACGCTCCACCTACGAGCCTCACACGGTGTTTTCGCAGGTGGAGACGGTGCGCGATGAGGCTGTCAGGTGTGAGCCAGGGCCTGCGGCTACCCCTCCGAACCGTCCATTTCCCGCCCGTCCAAAGAATCCGAACGGGTTAAAAAAATGGGTTAAACGCTAGGGTAAACAGTGCTAGGGTGAGGGCACGAAAGGAGATCCACATGGCATCCGAGGAAGAGCTGTTCGCGAACATCGACGCCCTGCTGGAGGAGGAGCCGCAGCTCCCGCCCCCGGCGGAACGCGCCCGTCTGCGTGAGGCCGCCGGCATCACCCAGGCCCGCCTCGCGACCGCGCTGAAATCGACCGTGCAGACGGTCAAGAACTACGAGAACGGCCGCTCCGAGCCGAAGTCGCCGCGCCTGGAGGCGTACCAGCGGCTGCTGAACGGGTGGGCGGCGAAGTACCCCGCCCACGGAGCTCCCTCCGCCTCGGCACCGGCCCCGGTGGCCGTGCCGCAGTCGGTGCCGGAGACGTTCACCGGCCCGGCCGCGCCCGACCCGGAGGTCGCCGCGCCGGTGGAGGCGCCCGCCGCCCCGGCCACGCCGGAGCGCCCGGCCGCCCGCCCCGCGACCACCTCGCGCCGCCCCGCCGCGAAGAAGGCAGCCAAGCCCGCGCCCGCGCTGGACCCGCGGTTCCCCAACGGTCCGCTGGCCGTGCTTGATGGCGACGGCTCCGCGTACGGCGTCGGCGGCATCGTGCTCGACTGCCCGGCGACCACGGTCGTGGAGCTGGTGGAGTGGACGCTGCGCGAGGCCGGCCTCGGCGCGCCGAAGCTGCACCGCAACGGCAAGGACGCCGACCCCCTGATCGTCCTCACCGCCACGGCCGCCGTGAAGCTCGGACTCCCCGAGCGCCTGGAGGACCGCCGCGGACTGCGCCTGGAGGAGGACCACCCGGTCGTCAAGCAGGTCCTCAAGGCGAAGTGGCAGCTCACCCAGCGCGGCTTCGGCCCCTGGGCCCGCATCTACCGCAAGGCGCAGGGTGCCCAGCGTCAGTGCGTGCAGCTCGCGATCCTGCCCTGGGACGCGCTCGATGCCCGCTCCTGGCCCGGCGTCGCGGACATGGAGCCGGCCGACATCGCCCAGGTCCTCGGCCTCTACGCCCAGCGGGTGTCCACCCCGCGCGGCAGCACCGCCGTCTCCGGCCTGGAGCTGATGACCGCACTGCGCCCGCCCACCCGCCCGGTGCGCGACGAGGAGACCGGCAACTGGATCTCCGGCCACAACCCCGGCTCGCTGGGCACGGAGCCGATGGACCCCGCCCCGCCGGAGGGCCAGATCGAGCACCCCGCCGTCTTCCACATCGGCTGGAAGGGCGGCTTCCTCCGGGAGGAGGCGTTCCAGTGGGTGCGGCCGGTGGAGACGCTCACCGACGAGGAGTGCCTGCTCCCGTACGCGGTGGGCCTCGACCTGAACACGGCGTTCCTCGCGGCCGCCGCCCGACTCGTGGTCGGCCTGTCGGCCCCGGACCACTTCGTCGGCCCCAAGTTCAACCCCAAGATCCCCGGCTCGTGGCTGGTCGACCTCTCCCACGTGGAGATCGACCCGCGCCTGCCCTCACCGTTCACGCCGGACGGCACCCGCCCGACGGGACCGGCCTGGTACCAGACTCACACCGTCGCCTACGCCCAGGAGCTCGGCTACAACGTCGAGATCCTGGAGGCGTACCTGCGGCGCGAGACCGGCGCGTACCTCGACCCGTGGCACGACCGGCTCAAGGATGCCTACGTCGACACCCTCGCCGACATGGGCGTCACCAAGGACCTCACCGACGCCGAGTTCCTGGCGGCGATGGAGCAGCACAAGCAGGTCGACCCGGTGCTGACCGCCGTGCTCGCCGCGGTGAAGGGCACGATCAAGGGCGGCATCGGGAAGCTGTTCGAGAACCCGCAGGGCAAGGGCCACAAGGACGGCGAGCCGTGGCCGGCCATGATGCGGCCGACCTGGCGCCCGGACATCCGGGCCGCCGTCATCAGCAAGGCGCGCGTCAACATGCACCGCAAGCTGGCGAACATGGCGAAGATGACCGGTCTGTACCCGCTGGCCGTGCTGTCGGACTGCGTCGTCTACCCGGCCCCCAGCGCCAGCCCGCTGGACTTCCTCCCGTACGCGGCGTCCGGCAAGCCGCAGCCCGGCGCCTTCATCCTCGGCCCCACCCCGGGCCGGGCGAAGCTCGAAGGCGTCCAGGAGATGGCCTGGGCCGTCGATCTCATGGAGAAGGGCCTCAACCCGGCCCGGCACATCAAGGGCGGCGACGCCGTCCTGGACGAAGGGGAGTAGACGGTGGGGGAGATCGAGGACGCCATCGAGCGGGCCGACCGGGAAGGCTTCACCCGCGAGCCGCCCAAGACCCTCCCGGGCCGCATCAACTTCCTGCTCAAGCAGCTGGGGACCGCGAAGGCCGTGGCGGCGGAGCTCGGCATCACCGCCGACTCCGTCAACCGCTACCGGCGCGGCGCCCGCAGGAACCCGCCCAAGGACATCGCCTCGAAAATCGACAACGCCGTCCGCTCCCGCTGGCAGCCCCAGGTGCGCAAGCGCCGGCACAAGAAGGCCGCCGCCAGCGGGATCACGGTGGAGACCCGGGCCCGCTTCGGCTACCACTCCTCGGAGGGATCGACCGACGACGGCCGCTTCCGCCGCCTCACCGTCAAGCTCCCCGCGACGTACGCCCAGCGACTGTTCGACGCCCGCGACACCGGGGCCAGCGACCAGGAGATGCGTGGGATCATCGCCGAAGGGTTTAAGGAAGTCTATTTCCAGGACAATGGCGGGCGCGCCATGGGACTGTCGGACGTCGCCATCAACGACATCGACTACCTCGATCTCGAATACTGAATTCGGAGCCCTTTATGCCAAGCATCAATTACCCGTATCCGGACCCGAAGAACGACGCCGAACGGAACGCGAACCGTCAGGCCGCCGACGACTACCAGCGCCAGGAGGAGGAAGCGGCCACCCTCCTCGACCTGGCCGACGGGCTTCCTCCTCTCACCCCCGAGCTGCTCCTCGAACAGGTACGGCTCGACCTGGCCGCCGCCGGCCTGCACGTCGCTCCGCCCCAGCCGCTCACCGACGAGGACCAGGGCGGCGTCGTGGTCTACATCAACGACGACGCCCAGGTCGTCGTGGACTGGCTGCCCAACGCCCGCCTCGACCGCGCGGCGCTCGACATGGTCGAAGCCGACCGCACGGACCACGAGGCCGTCGTCCGCTACGAGGTAGTCCGCTCCGCGATGGACACCGCCCTCGGCGCCATCCTGACCGGCTTCCGCTACGCCACCAGCCGGCCCGGGTTCGGCTTCGGCCACATCGTCGTGCAGAGCACCCGGTAGAAGGGGATCTGTCCATGACCGCATCCACGGCCACCCGGCGCGCGTACGGTGAGGTGACGACCCGCCGGGAGGACCAGATGAGCGCGCAGCCCGACCACGCCCCCGTCACCACCTACGCCCCCGCGCCCGGGGCGCCGGCCGAACTCCTCGCCCAGCTGCGCGCCGACGCGCGCGCCGACTCCTGGGTGCCGGCCTTCGAGCGGCAGTGGGCGGCCGCGCTCGAGGAATCACGCCGCACGTTCTCCCTCGGCGGCCTCTACGAGGTCGTCCAGGAGTGGCAGGGCCTCATCGCCTCCGCCCCCGCCGTCGACGCGTTCGTCGCCTCCGGCTACGACGACAGCGACTTCATCGACATGGCGGAGCTCCGCGGCAGGCGCCGGTGACCGCACAGCCGTACGCGGTCCGCTTCTCCGCCCCGGCCGCCAAGGTCCTCGACGCGCTCCCCGAGCACGCAGAGGACACCGTCTGGGACGTCCTGGACGCCGCCTCAGCCGACCCCTGGGGGTTCCGGCAGTTCAACGCCGACGACCCCGAAGGCGAAGACGTCCGCTACGCCTCCGTCGGCCAGCTCTCCCTCACCTACTGGGTGAACCGGCCCCTGCGCCGCCTGTCCGTCCTCACCATCACCTGGCTCGGATAGCCACCCGCGACAACGCCCTGACCCCGGCATCGCAACTGCCGGGGTCAGGGCGTTTCCGATCGTAGCCACGGCCGTATCCACCAGTAGCCACCCGGCGACAACGACGTTGTCACCAGGCGCCGCGGGGCCGATCGGCACCGAGCTCCACTTCGCGCCGGCACTCCGGGCACTCCGGCAGGCCCTCCACGCGGCGCGGCCGGTCGCCCTTCGCCCAGCTGAACCCGCACAGCGCCTTGTGCGTGACGCCCCGGAAGGATTCGTCCTTGGTGGCGTGCGAGCCGTAGCCCGGCACCATCCAGGTGAACGTTCCCTCCCCGTCGTACGGGGCGCCCTCTGGCCAGGTGTACACCGCCTCGGTCGTGGTGCAGCGCATCCGCACATCAGGCCCCGTCCAGCGCTTGCCGTACCGGAGCTCCGAGCTGGCGTCGACCGCGTCCGCGAGGCGCTCGAAGGACAGGTCGTAGTCGTGCATGTGCTTCCACTTGCCGGGCGGCTGCTCGCGCATCACCTTGCGGAACATCAGCAGCAGCCGCGCCAGGTCGTGCTGATCGACCCGGACCGTGTTCGTCTCCGCGTCGAACCCGTACGTCGGATCGTGGGGCTTCTTCGGCATCGGTCCTCGCTCGCGTCGCTCCGGCGGCCAGTACCCCGCCGGGCGGCCGGGTGCTCAACGATCCGGGCCCGCCGGGGCCACGCCGGCCTCCGCCGTCCGTGCGCCGGCCGATCCGCGGCTCAGGCCGGCGGCGGCGTCGCGCCGGGCAGCTCCCCGGAGAAGGCCCACCATTGCTCGATGGTCCACACGGCGACGCTGGAGCGGTCAGTGGACATCCGCAGCCACACCTCTTCGCCGCCGGGCAGGAGCGCCACCTCCAGGTGCTCGTCCTCCCACGTGCCCACCGGGTACATCCACTCCAGGCCGTCGTTCGGCCACTTCCGCATCGCCACGGTGCGCACGCTCATGGCCACGGCGAAGGCGTCCAGCGCCGTCTTCGGTATCCGTACCTCCGCCGGCTTCCGCTCGATCCCCGCCACCGGGCCCCCTCCGCGTCGTGCGGCGGGCCCGCGCCCGCCGTCGCGGATCAGCGTGACAGACCCGCCCCGCACTCGGGGTCACGCTGTGAGGCTAGGAGACTCATAGGCCGTTTCCCCAGGTAGACGGGGTGAGCTGTGAGCCTGTGAGCCTGTGAGACGGGCCCGTACGGCCTGCGTGGCGGCGGGTCAGGTCCTCCAGCACCTCCGGCCAGACCTCGCCGTCCAAGCGCCGGGTGACCGCCTCCTCCATGGCGCGGGGCGGCAGCGCGGCGAACATGTCCGCGAGCGGCCCGCCCCGGCCTTCCTGCTCGCCCCACCACAGCTGCTCCGCCACCACCATGTTCCGGGCGATCCAGAATTCTGGAACGGTGTGCCGCCCCGCCGACGCCGGACCCGCCACCGTCCGGGGCGCGCCCCGCAGGCCGGTGACCTCCTGGCCGTCCTCGCACCCCGCCAAGAGGGCGCGGGCCGCCACGGTCGCGGCGAGCGCGGGTGCCAGCACCTCGGCGAACTCCGGCCCGAGCCGGGCGAGCGCGTCGACCAAGGCGTCCACGGTGGCCAGCGTGTCCGACGTCGCCGACGGCGACCACCCGTCCTTGGCCACGGCCTCCCACACCTCGCACGCCGCGTCCGACAGCACCTCGACCCGCTCCGGCAGCTCCATACCGGGCCCAACGATCCCGCCCGGCCTGCGTACCGCCGGGGCGCCGGCCTGTGCCCGCGTCCGTGCTCCCGCACGCCCTGGTGCTGCTCGCCGACCCGGAGGACGATGGATTTGTGGGCGAGCAGCACGAGGACCAGGAGCACGGCGCCGAACCGGCGCGGCCGCCGCTGAGCGAGGCCCGCGCCCAGGAGATGACGGCCGGGCTGCGCGAGGCGATGGACGACGTCCGGCGCTCCGTGGCGGTCCTCGCCGCCCGGGTGCACGACGCGCACGCCGCCCGCGTCTGGCTCCCCCTGGGGCACCGCAGCTGGGAGTCGTACTGCGCCGCGGAGTTCGGCATCAGCCACGCCCAGGCGTACCGGCTCCTCGACGTAGCCCGCGCGCTCACCGCGATCCACGGCGCGGTCACCGCCGGCCCCGAGACGTCTCGCACGCGAGACACCGCCCCCGGCGCCGCGGCCACGCTCGACTACGGCCTCTCCCAGCGGGCCCTGATCGCCGTCTCCGGCCGTACGGACACCGTCGCGGAGATCATCACCCGCCGACTTGCCGCGCTCGCCCACAGCGGCCTCCAGGCCCTCGACACCGCCACGGTGCGCGCCGTGGTCCGCCAAGCCGTCCGCGACGTCCGCACCGCCCCGCCACCGCGGCCGCCCGGTCCGCCGGCGGACCCGACCGTCGCCGCGCTGCGCCAGGTCGTCGACGACCTCGCCGCCAGTAGCCATGCGATCGGGGAGCTGATGCTCGAAGTCGCCCCGGCGTACCTCTCCGACACCGAGGCCGCCGACGTCCTGGCCCTGCTGTGCGACCAGATCGGCGAGCCCCTCGACCACGACCTCGCGGCCCGCCGCTACGCCATGTCCGGGGACCGCCGGGCCCTGTCCGGCACCGTGCTGTAGCCGCTGCTCCTGGTGCTGCTGCTCCGTGCTGCACGTGCTGCTGCTCGGTGCTGCTCGTGCTCCTGGTGGTGGACGTCGGGTGCAGCACGGCCGTGTTCGGGGTGCAGCGCAGCATTTACATGGGCCGGGCGGGACAAGGGTGCTGCACGGGTAGCAGGCAGGCCCCGCCGGTGCAGCGGCGACATCTGCTGCGTGCAGCACCGTCGTGCTGCTCTGCGAGCAAGGGAGAGCAGCAGGCTGTTCCAGAAATCTGGAACGGTCCGGTTCACCTGCTGCTACCGGCCCGGGTGCGCCCGGCCGGAAACGGCGACGGCGCCCTCCCGGTCGGGGGGCGCCGTGGTGGTGCGCGATGTGCGGCGGCGGTTCAGCCGGCTAGCCGGAGAGTGGGGCGGGCTTCGGGGGCAGGCGCGTCCTCGCCGCCGTCCGGGTCTGGATCGAAGCCGGTGCCCGTGCGGGCGTCTCGGGCCCGCGGGGGCCGGATGTCGCCGGTGGGGAAGTTCAGCGGCCACACGAACGTGTCGGGGGCCTTGAGGTGGTTGACCATGTGGGCCAGCGACTCGTAGCCGGCCAGCAGCGGGTGGATCAATACCTCGCCTTTGCGCTGGCGCTCGCTGAGGATGCCCTTGTCCCGCAGCTGACCGATTGCGCGAGAGACAACGGACTGGGTCAGTCCGAGCCGTTCGGCGATGTCCTGCTGCCGGATGCGGACCACGCCGCCGGGCTCTTGGCGGGCGGTCAGGACGTCGAAGACATCGCGGGCCGTCGGCGACAGGCAGGCGTTCGGCAGGACCTCGAAGATCTCCGGGTTGTGGAAACCAGGGACAGGGGCGGAGCTCATCGCGTGGCCTCGTTCCTCACAGTCGGGATGACGATCTCGTGGGCCAGCAGCGTCTTTCCGAGCGACCTCACCAGCCGCCGCTGCTTGTCGCTGCCCCACCGGTAAGCGTAGAGCGGGTGGAGGCGGTAGACGCCCCGGCGCTCCTTCCAGGTGAAGTTGTGGTGGCTGAGCTGAGTGATCGCCCGGGAGACCTTCGACTGCGAGACGCCGAACTTCCCGGCGAGCTCGCTCTGGGTCATCTCCACCAGGGCCTCGGCGTCGTGGTTGGTCTTCATGTGGTCCAGGACGTCGCGGGACATCCCGGAGAGCTTGAACTTCCACAGGTTGTCCTCGATCACCTGGGACATGCTCAGGTGCTGGGTGCCGTAGAAGACGTACGGCCGACGGGGAGCGTCCTTGGTAAAGGTCCCGCCCTCGGCAAGCTGCTCGAACCGCTTCAGCAGCAGGTTCGCGGACTCCATGCCGTTGACAGCATCGGACGGAGGCGGTGCAGGGGCCAGCCGAGACGTCTTCGCCGGCGCCTGTGCGCTGCGCCGCAAGGGCTGGGCCACGGGCCCCTCCTTCATGATCGTTGATGCCGCATAACATAGCAGATCTGCGATGTTATGCAGGAGATCCATGCATGCCGTGGGCGTGTCTCTAGCCAGGAGAGATCTAGTCGGCTAGGGCGCATAGATCTCGGGTCGAACGACCGAGATCTATGCGTGCTGCGGCATATAACTTTCGCGTTTCCGCAGGTCAGGGGTTCGCGTCTATCTGATCTTTAGAGGCGCGCCCCCTACGGGCTGCGCTGCACCCTCCAGCCGCTCCACGCAGCAGCGAGGCTGCGGCCCGGCGGGGGAGGCCGCGGACCGATCCGCCGGCGGCCCGCCAGCTGCTGCGCGTCGGCTCCTGGACGGGGCTGAGGCGGCTTCGCGTGCGGCTCCGCGGACCGGGTGCGGACCGTAGGCGGCACCAACGGAGCTGCGTCTCGGTTTGTACCGGCCGTGACGCTCAAAAGCATGCAGGCGTGGCCGGTGCCGGTGGGGGTTCCGCCGTACGGCCTGGCGGCCGAACGGCTCATGTACCTCCGCATGCCGAATCTCGGCATTCCCATATCGGGCTTCCGTTCTGTGGCTAAGCTATTCAGGGCCGCGCAATCTAAATTCATTCGGTGAGTTTTTGGGCGGGGCCCGGGGTGGTGCAGCCTGAGCCCAAACGCTACACAGCCGCATCGCTTGATGCATCACGTTGGCTGTGTGTTCGCTCGCTCGGGTGATGCGCCGCCCCGATCCGTTCCGCCATCGCGGATTGGCATGTATGCTGGCGGGGTATTGGTGAACGTAAGCGGCCCATTTCGAGGGTGAGGGGTGGTCAGGGTGGAGCGTAGCGGAGCCCGTCACTGCGGTGGGGCCGGCACCCGATCGGGCCGACGGTCCGTCACCCTCATTGCGGGGGTGGTGGGTAGTAACCCCAAACGCTACACAGTCCCGCACGTGATGCACCTCCCCTCGTAGCCAGCCTGGGTGATCGCGCTTGCGCGGTCGCCTGCAATTCGCGCTTGCGCGAATTGCATTCCCTTCGGGAATTCCGCTCGCGGAATTCCATTCCCGCGCTTGCGCGGGAATCCGAATTGCGCTTGCGCAATTCGCGCTCTACGGGGCGGCTTGCCGCCCCGTATCCCGC
>NZ_JBHVPG010000055.1:0-60025 GCF_042887545.1 Streptomyces sp. NPDC057939 | reverse complement strand
ACAGCCCGGACAGGGCGCCATAAATCATGCCCGTCCCGGACGACACCCCACCCCGGCACCGGCCCCGCCCCACCCGCAGCCACCGACCCCGCACCGGCCGAAGCATCCGCACCCGCCCCACCCCCACCCCCGACCGGCCAGGTCAGAGGCCCAGGCGTGCCTCCGTCAGCCGGGCCACCGCCTCCTTCGGGCCGTCCAGTTCCACCGCCGCCGCGGCCTGCCGGCCGAAGCAGAACAGCGTCAGTTCCCCCGGCTCCCCCGTGACCGTCACCACCGGCGTGCCCTTGTGCGCCACCGAGGTCTGACCGTTCGGGCGGCGCAGCACCAGGCCGACGGGGGACTTGCGACCCGTGAGCCGGGCCAGCCGCTCCAGCCGCGACCACAGGACGTCGGAGAACACCGGGTCCAGCTCCCGCGGCGACCAGTCCGGCTGCGCGCGCCGGACGTCCTCCGCGTGGACGTAGAACTCCACCGCGTTCGCCGCCTCGTCGATCTGCTTCAGCGCGTACACCGACATCCGCGGCGGCCCGGTCCGGATCAGCCGGAGGAGCTCCTCGTACGGCTTGGCGGTGTACTCCTCCATCGCCTTGTCCAGCCGGGCCTTGAGCACGTTCAGCAGCAGACCTCCCGCCGCGTCCGGCCGCCGCTCCCGGACGACCACGTGCGCGGCCAGCTCCCGCGCCCGCCAGCCGTCGCACAGCGTCGGCGCCTCCGGTCCCGCGGCTTCCAACAGGTCGGCCAGCAGCAGTCGTTCACGCTTCGCATGGGTAGACATGGCGGCAAGCCTACGGCTGGAAGCAGTCCCTCGCCCGCTCATCAGCTGGACAGTGATCCGTAACCGTCGCCCCGACCCGGCACAATGGCCCACATGAGTACGTCCTCCCTCGATCCCGCCGTCGCCGCCCGCCTCAAGCGCTCCCCGGACGGTCTGGTACCGGCCATCGCCCAGCAGTACGACACCGGTGAGGTGCTCATGCTCGGCTGGATGGACGACGAGGCCCTGCACCGCACCCTGACCACGGGACGCTGCACGTACTGGTCCCGCAGCCGCGGCGAGTACTGGGTCAAGGGGGATACTTCCGGCCACTTCCAGCACGTGAAGTCCGTCGCCCTGGACTGCGACGCCGACACCGTGCTCGTGAAGGTCGACCAGGTCGGCGCCGCCTGCCACACCGGCGCCCGCACGTGCTTCGACGCCGACGTCCTGCTCTCCGACGCCGAATAGGTAGGGTCCCACGCCATGGATCTTGAGACGTTCCGCAAGCTCGCGGTGGACCGCCGCGTCATCCCCGTCAGCCGCAAGCTGCTCGCGGACGGGGACACCCCGGTCGGGCTCTACCGGAAGCTGGCGGCCGAACGCACCGGCACCTTCCTGCTGGAGTCCGCGGAGAACGGCCGGTCCTGGTCCCGGTACTCCTTCATCGGCGTGCGCAGCGACTCCACCCTCACCGTCCGCGACGGGCAGGCGCACTGGATCGGCACCCCGCCCGTGGGCGTCCCCACCGACGGCGACCCCCTCGACGCGCTGCGCGCCACCGTCGAGGCCCTGCACACCCCCCGCGACCTCGCGGCCGGCATGCCGCCCTTCACGGGCGGCATGGTGGGCTACCTGGGCTACGACATCGTGCGCCGCCTGGAGCGCATCGGGGAGCACGGCGGCGACGACCTGGAGCTGCCCGAGCTGACCATGCTGCTCACCTCCGACCTGGCGGTCCTCGACCACTGGGACGGCACCGTCCAGCTGATCGCCAACGCGATCAACCACAACGACCTCGACACGGGCGTGGACGAGGCGTACGCGGACGCGGTGGCCCGCCTGGACGCGATGGAGGCCGACCTGGCGCGGCCCGCGCCCTACCTGCCCACCCCGCTGCCGGTCTCCGAGCTGCCCGAGTTCTCCGCGCTGTGGGGCGGCGAGCAGTACCGGGCCGCGGTCGAGGACATCAAGGAGCGGATCCGGGCCGGCGAGGCCTTCCAGGTGGTGCCCTCGCAGCGCTTCGAGACGCCCTGCGAGGCCTCCGCGCTGGACGTGTACCGGGTGCTGCGGGCCACGAACCCGTCCCCGTACATGTACCTCTTCCGTTTCGAGAACGGCTTCGACGTGGTCGGCTCCAGCCCCGAGGCGCTGGTGAAGGTCGAGGACGGGCGGGCGATGGTCCACCCGATCGCCGGCACCCGGCACCGCGGCGCGACCCCGCAGGAGGACAACGACCTCGCGGAGGAGCTGCTGGCCGACCCGAAGGAGCGGGCCGAGCACCTGATGCTGGTCGACCTGGGCCGCAACGACCTGGGCCGGGTTTGCGAGCCGGGTTCCGTCGAGGTCGTCGACTTCATGAGCATCGAGCGGTATTCGCACGTCATGCACATCGTCTCGACGGTCACCGGGCGCGTCGCCGAGGGCCGCACCGCCTTCGACGTGCTCACCGCCTGCTTCCCGGCCGGCACCCTCTCCGGGGCGCCCAAGCCGCGCGCCATGCAGATCATCGAGGAGCTGGAGCCCACCCGCCGCGGCCTGTACGGCGGCTGCGTCGGCTACCTGGACTTCGCCGGTGACTCCGACACGGCCATCGCCATCCGCACCGCGCTGCTGCGCGACGGGACGGCGTACGTGCAGGCGGGTGCGGGCGTCGTCGCGGATTCGGTGCCCGAGCTGGAGGACAACGAGTGCCGCAACAAGGCGGCCGCCGTGCTCCGTGCGGTCGGAGCGGCGAACCGCCTCCACCGGGCCTGAGGCCGTAGGGGATAGTGGGGTACGTGAGTGCCGTACCCCACCCCCGCAACGAAGCCGAGGCCCCCGAGAGCAAGGCCGGCCGCCGCAGCGTGGCCGTCGCCCTGCTGCTCGGCGCGCTCGGCGCCACCGTCGTCCTGCTGGCCTCCGGCCGGGTCTGGGCCCGGGGCAGCGCCGCCGTCGGCGGCGACCGGCTCCCGCTGAGCGCGGACGGGCAGGCCGTCACCGGCCTACCGGCGGCGCTGGCCATCGTCGGCCTGGCCGCCCTGGTGGCGGTGTTCGCCGTACGGGGTCGCAGTCGGCTGTTGGTGTCCGGCCTGCTCGCGCTGAGCGGTCTGGGGGCGGCCCTGGCCGCCCTGGCCGCCGCCGACGACCGCCGCACCCTGGACGACCGGGCCGCCACCGCCACCGCGGACACCGCCGCCCGAGTGGCGGAACTGAGCCATACGGTCTGGCCGTACGTCGCGGCGGGCGGCGCGGTCCTGATCCTGCTGGCCGGGCTGCTCGCCCTGCGCTTCGGTCGGACCTGGCCCGCCATGGGGGGCCGCTACGAGCGTGACGGCAGCCCCCGGACGCGCAAACCCGCGGCGGTGGACCCGGACCGGCCGGAAGACTTGTGGAAGGCTCTGGACCGCGGCGAGGACCCGACCCGCTGAAGAATCATCCCGCCCTGTGCGGGACAATGTCACCGAGCGTGCGGCACAGCACGTGAGACAGAGCAACGAGGAGCAACTCATGGCGGGCACGAGCCACGGACACACCCCGGCCGCCTGGACCGGTGTCATCATCGCCTTCATCGGTTTCTGCGTCTCCGGCGCCTTCATGGTGCTGGCGAACCCGCTCGGGTTCTGGGCGGGCCTCGTCGTCGTCGTGCTCGGCGGTGTCGTGGGCATGGCGATGCGGGCGGCGGGCATGGGCGCGCCGAAGGCCACCCACCGCGACCTCGCCGAGGTCATCGCCGCCAACCGGGTTCCCGCCAAGGTCTGAGCGGCACCCGTGGTCCGGCGGGGACACGGTTCGAAAGGCGCGGCCCGTCGGGCTGCGCCTTTTGTCGTGACCGGCGAGAATCGGCGGGTGGACGCCCCTCGCACCCCCTCCGCCCCTCCGCCCCGCGCGCCCGCGCCCGTGTCCCCGCGGCTTCCCGGCGCCGGTCCGGCCCGGTCCCTCCCGGCGCCCCCGGGCGGCCCCGTACGGGCTTCCAGGGCCCGCCGGCTGGTCGCCCCCGTGCTCACCCTGGCGGGGGTCGCGGCGGCCTTCGCGTACGTGGGGGCGGTCGATCCGAACGAACCCGGCCACTACCCGGTCTGCCCGCTGTTCCGGCTGACCGGGGTGCTGTGCCCGGGCTGCGGCGGGCTCCGCAGTGCGCACGCCTTCGCGCACGGCGACCTGGTGACCGCCCTGGGGGCCAACGCCCTGGCGGTCGTCGGCTACCTCGTCTTCGCCGCGTTCGCGGCGCTGTGGCTCGTACGGGCCTTCCGCGGCCGGCCGGCTCCTCGGCTCGCCCTGGGTCGGGCCGCCTGGTGGGCGGTCGCCGTCCTGGCGGCAGGTTTCGCGATTGTCCGGAATTTCCCGTTCGGTTCCGCACTGGCTCCCTGAAGCCGCGAGGGGCCTGGAGGAAGGCCATATTCCGTGTCCAGCCATTGGGAAACGTCGAAGTCCGTGCGGAGGCGGCGGCGACCTGCGGATACCATTTGAGTGCTGACCTTGCAGTGGTACGTGTCCGCAAGGCGGCCGACCGTCATCAACCCGGAAGGGGGCCGCTCGCGTGAGTGTGCTCGACGAGATCATCGAAGGGGTCCGCGAAGACCTTGCCGAACGGCAGGCCCGCGTCAGCCTCGACGAGCTCAAGGAGCGTGCCGCCAAGGCGCCCCGGGCCAAGGACGGTGTCGCCGCCCTGCGCGGCGACAGCGTCAAGGTGATCTGCGAGGTCAAGCGGTCCAGCCCGTCCAAGGGCGCGCTGGCCGCGATCGCCGATCCGGCCGGGCTCGCCGCCGACTACGAGGCGGGCGGTGCGTCGGTCATCTCCGTGCTCACCGAGCAGCGTCGTTTCGGTGGCTCGCTGGCCGACCTGGAGGCCGTCCGCGCCCGCGTGGACATCCCGATCCTGCGCAAGGACTTCATCGTCACGGCCTACCAGCTGTGGGAGGCCCGCGCCTACGGCGCCGACCTCGCGCTGCTGATCGTGGCGGCCCTGGAGCAGGAGGCCCTCGTCTCCCTCATCGAGCGGGCCGAGTCCATCGGTCTCACCCCGCTCGTCGAGGTCCACGACGAGGAGGAGGTCGAACGCGCGGTGGCCGCGGGCGCCAAGATCATCGGCGTCAACGCGCGCAACCTGAAGGACCTCAAGGTCGACCGCTCCACCTTCGAGCGCGTCGCCCCGGAGATCCCCGCCCACATCGTGAAGATCGCCGAGTCCGGCATCCGCGGACCGCACGACCTGATCGCCTACGCCAACGAGGGCGCGGACGCCGTGCTCGTCGGCGAGTCCCTGGTCACCGGCCGCGACCCGAAGGCGGCCGTGGCCGACCTCGTCGCCGCCGGCGCCCACCCCGCCCTGCGCCACGGCCGGAGCTGACCCTTCCCATGCCGCCCTTCCGTTCCCCCGTCCGCACCCGGCCAGGCCACGGCCCGGCCGGTGTGCCGACGGCGCACGCGCCGCTGGCGCGCGGTTGCCGCCCCCGCGGCTGCCGCGCCCCGGCCCGGCGCGTGCACGGCCGGCGGGTGCGCTACGTGATCGGCTCCGAGCCCGGTCAGGTCAACGGCATGCGATGGCGCGGCGGAGCCGCGCGCTGACGACGGCCCTCCCCGGCCCGTTGCCCCTCCCGGGTACCGGCCGGCGGCCTCGTACGGTCCCACGCCCCGGCCCACGGCCGCCGGCGCGGACCGCTCCGTCCGTACGCCCGTGACCCCGGTGGGTCCCGGTGCGGCGGACCGGCGGCGCGATACGGAGCACTCCTGTCACCCGTAGGTACCGCTTCCGCACCACGTAGGAGTAGTGGCCATGCCCACCAGCTCGTTCTTCATCCCGGACCCCGAGGGTCACATCCCGAACGCCGAGGGGTACTTCGGCGACTTCGGCGGCAAGTTCATCCCGGAGGCGCTCGTCGCCGCCGTCGACGAGGTCGCCGTCGAGTACGAGAAGGCCAAGGGCGACCCCGCCTTCGCCGCCGAGCTCGACGAGCTCATGGTCAACTACACCGGCCGGCCCAGCTCCCTCACCGAGGTGCCCCGCTTCGCCGAGCACGCGGGCAACGCGCGGATCTTCCTCAAGCGCGAGGACCTGAACCACACCGGCTCACACAAGATCAACAACGTGCTGGGCCAGGCCCTGCTCACCAAGCGCATGGGCAAGACCCGGGTCATCGCCGAGACCGGCGCAGGCCAGCACGGCGTGGCCACCGCCACGGCCTGTGCCCTCTTCGGCCTCGACTGCACCATCTACATGGGCGAGATCGACACCCAGCGGCAGGCCCTCAACGTGGCCCGGATGCGGATGCTCGGCGCCGAGGTCATCGCCGTGAAGTCCGGCTCCCGGACCCTCAAGGACGCCATCAACGAGGCGTTCCGCGACTGGGTCGCCAACGTCGACGAGACCCACTACCTCTTCGGCACCGTCGCCGGCCCGCACCCCTTCCCGGCCATGGTCCGCGACTTCCACCGCGTCATCGGCGTGGAGGCCCGCCGGCAGATCCTGGAGCGCGCCGGCCGGCTGCCCGACGCCGTCGCCGCCTGCGTCGGCGGAGGCTCCAACGCCATCGGCCTCTTCCACGCCTTCATCCCGGACGCCGACGTCCGCCTCGTGGGCTTCGAGCCCGCCGGACACGGCGTCGAGACCGGCGAGCACGCCGCGACCCTGACCGCGGGCGAGCCCGGCATCCTGCACGGATCCCGCTCCTACGTCCTGCAGGACGAGGAGGGCCAGATCACCGAGCCCTACTCGATCTCCGCCGGTCTGGACTACCCGGGCATCGGTCCCGAGCACTCCTACCTCAAGGACAGCGGCCGCGGCGAGTACCGCGCCGTCACCGACGACGCCGCCATGCAGGCCCTGCGCCTGCTCTCCCGCACCGAGGGCATCATCCCGGCCATCGAGTCGGCGCACGCCCTCGCGGGCGCCCTCGACCTGGGCAAGGAGCTGGGCAAGGACGGCCTGATCGTGGTCAACCTGTCCGGCCGCGGCGACAAGGACATGGACACGGCGGCCCGCTACTTCGGGCTGTACGACGGCGAAGGCGCCGAGGGGGAGTCGAAGTGAGCAACGGCAACATCGAACTGCTGAGCAGCACCCTCGCGAAGGCCAAGTCCGAGGACAGGGCGGCCCTCGTCGCCTACCTGCCGGCCGGCTTCCCGACCGTCGACGGAGCCATCGAGGCCGTCAAGGCCGTCATCGAGGGCGGCGCCGACGTCGTGGAGATCGGGCTGCCGCACAGCGACCCGGTCCTGGACGGCGCGATCATCCAGACCGCCGACGACATCGCCCTGCGCGGCGGCGTGAAGATCGCCGACGTCATGCGGACGGTGCGCGAGGCGTTCGAGGCCACCGGGGTCCCGATCCTGGTCATGACCTACTGGAACCCCATCGACCGCTACGGCGTCGAGCGGTTCACCGCCGAGCTCGCGGCGGCCGGCGGCGCGGGCTGCATCCTGCCCGACCTGCCGGTCCAGGAGTCCGCGCTGTGGCGCGAGCACGCGCAGAAGCACGGTCTCGCGACCGTCTTCGTCGTGGCCCCCAGCAGCCAGGACGCCCGGCTCGCCACCATCACGGCCGCCGGTTCCGGCTTCGTCTACGCCGCCTCCCTGATGGGCGTCACCGGCACCCGCGAGTCCGTCGGCAACGAGGCCCAGGAACTGGTGCGCCGCACCCGCGCCACGACCGACCTCCCCGTCTGCGTCGGCCTGGGCGTCTCCAACGCCGTGCAGGCCAAGCAGGTCGCGGGCTTCGCCGACGGCGTCATCGTCGGCTCGGCGTTCGTGAAGCTGCTGCTGGACGCCCCGGACCTGCCGTCCGGCCTGACGGCCGTGCGCGCGCTGGCGGGCGAACTTGCGGAAGGCGTACGCAGGTCCTGACGCGGGGCGGCCCCCACGGGGGGTTATGTAGCCCGATCGGGTGGAAGTGGGAGCGGGGAGGCACGAGAGTGCCTCCCCGCTTCGTTTGGCCGAACGTGAGCGAGAAGAACGACGGTGCGAACCGCGATGCGACGAAACGATCGGCCCGGGAGCGACTCCAAGTGGAGCGCGAGCGGCAGAAGACCCGGGACAAGCGCCGGCGGACCCTGGTCGTGTCGGCGGCGGTGGTCGGCGTACTCGGCCTGGCGGCCGTCGTCGGCCTGATCGCGGCCAATGCCGGGTCCGGCGACAAGTCCGCGAAGGCCGGGCCGGTGGTCGCGCCGTCCGGGGCGACGGGGAAGGACGCGCTCGCCATCCAGACGGGCCAGAGCGGCGCCCCCTCCCAGCTGACCGTCTGGGAGGACTTCCGCTGCCCCGCCTGCAAGTCCTTCGAGACCAACTACAAGGACACCATCCACGAGCTGGAAGCCAAGGGGCTACTCAAGACCGAGTACCACATCGTCACCCTCATCGACGGGAACATGGGCGGCAGCGGCTCGCTGAAGTCGGCGAACGCCGCCGCCTGCGCGCAGGACGCCGGCAAGTTCGCCGCCTACCACGACGTGCTGTTCGAGAACCAGCCGGAGGAGGTCGACGACGCCTACGGCAAGAACGCCAAGCTGCTGGAGCTCGCCGGCAAGGTCGACGGGCTCGACACCCCCGCCTTCCGCGCCTGCGTCGAGGACGGCACGCACAACAGCTGGGTCGGCAAGTCGCAGGACGCCTTCAGGGCCGGGAACTTCCGGGGCACCCCCACGGTGCTGCTCGACGGGAAGGACATCTTCGCGGACCAGGCCGACCCGCTGACCCCGCAGAAGCTTAAGGCGAAGGTCGAGGCGGCGGCGAAGGCCCCGAGCGGGGCGTCCGGCGCCCCTAAGTCCGGCTCCGGTTCCGGCTCCGGCAAGAGCTCGCCGTCGGCAACGGCGTCCCCTTCGGGAACGGGGAGGACCTCCCCGGCGACCGGCTCGAAAGCGGTGCCCGAGGGGACCGCGCGGGACTGAGCACGGACCCGGGCGCGGTTTCGAGCGTGCCGGGCCGTGTGTGGGTTTGATGTCAGCTTGCCGGGTGGGTTGCGGTCGGTACCGCCCGGCAAGGTAGCGTCAGGTCTGCCATGACCCTTGCCTATATCCCCAGTCCGTCGACCGGCGTGATCCATCTCGGACCGATCCCGCTCCGCGGCTACGCGTTCTGCATCATCATCGGCGTTTTCATCGCCGTCTGGCTCGGCAACAAGCGCTGGATCGCGCGCGGCGGAAAGCCGGGCACGGTCGCGGACATCGCCGTGTGGGCGGTGCCGTTCGGCCTTGTCGGCGGTCGCCTCTACCACGTGATCACCGACTACCAGCTGTACTTCGGCGAAGGCCGCAACTGGGTCGACGCCTTCAAGATCTGGGAGGGCGGCCTCGGCATCTGGGGCGCGATCGCGCTCGGCGCGGTCGGCGCCTGGATCGGCTGCCGGCTGCGCGGCATCCCGCTGCCGGCCTGGGCCGACGCCCTGGCCCCCGGCATCGCCCTGGCCCAGGCCTGTGGCCGCTGGGGCAACTGGTTCAACCAGGAGCTGTACGGCCGGGCCACCGACCTGCCGTGGGCGGTGAAGATCACCGAGGGGCCCAACCGCGAGGCCGGCACCTACCACCCGACCTTCCTGTACGAGTCGCTGTGGTGCGTCGGCGTCGCCGTGCTGGTCATCTGGGCCGACCGCCGCTTCAAGCTCGGACACGGGCGGGCCTTCGCCCTGTACGTCGCCTCGTACTGCGCGGGCCGCGCCTGGATCGAGTACATGCGCGTCGACGAGGCCCACCACATCCTGGGCCTGCGGCTGAACGTGTGGACCGCGATCGTCGTCTTCATCCTGGCCGTGACCTACTTCGTGCTGTCGGCGAAGCTGCGTCCGGGCCGCGAGGAGGTCGTCGAACCGCAGGCTCCCGTCGCCGTCGGGGACGCTCCTGCCGAGGGCGGGACGAAGGACGCGGCGGCCGGCACCAAGGCGGTCAAGGACGCACCGCGCAAGCCGGCCGAGCCCGCGAAGCCGGCCGAGCCCGCCAAGCCCGCACAGCCGGGCGAGAAGCCGGGCGCCGAGGCGCCCAAGTCCGCGGGGGCCGTCAGGACGGACCTGACCAAGGCGGGCGAGGACAAGGCCGCGGAGGCCGGGAAGAGCTGAAGGACGCTCGGCAACTGACAGGGTCCGCTCCGGAAGGGGGCGCCGCGCGGGTCGCGGCGCCCCCTTCCGGCACGTCGAGCCGGGTCCGGGCCGACGGCACGCCCCGGCCGTCCTAGACCGACCGCCGCGACAGCGTCAGCGTCCGGTGGGCGGCCGCCACCACCGCCGGGTCCACGAAGCGGCCGTCGGGCAGGGCCAGGGCCCCCGACATCGCCCGCGCGGCCGACACGATCTCCTCGGCGGCCGTGACCTCCTCGGGCCCCGGCAGGAAGCACCGTTCGATGACCGGGAGCTGACGCGGATGGATCGCGGCCCGGCCCAGGAAGCCCAGCGAACGGCCGCGCACGCAGGAGACGGCCAGCGCCTCCAGGTCCCGGACGTCGGGGAACACCGACTGCGCCGGCGGCGCCAGGCCCGCCGCCCGGGCGGCGACCACCACCCGGGAACGGGGCCAGTCCAGCCCCGTCTCCGCGCTCACTCCCAGATCGGCCCGCAGGTCCGCCTCGCCGAGGGTCAGCCCGTGCAGGCACGGGTGGGCGCGGGCGATCTCGTACGCCCGCTCCACCCCGAGCGCCGACTCCAGCAGCGCGTACAGGGCGACCCCGCCGGTGCGGTCGGCGACCCGGGTGATCTGCTCCGGGGCGTCGACCTTCGGCAGCCGCAGCCCGGCGAGCCCGTGCAGCCGGGCCAGGGCCGTCAGGTCGGCGCCCGCCCAGGGCGAGCCCAGGGCGTTGACCCGGACGTGGACGGGGACCGGCGGTCGCTCGGTGAGGAGCTCGGCGGTGGCGGCCCGGGCGTACTCCTTGCGGGAGACCGACACGGAGTCCTCCAGGTCCACGATGACGGCGTCGGCCCCGCAACGCAGGGCCTTGGCCACCACCTCCGGACGGTCTCCGGGTGCGTAGAGCCAGGTCAGGATCACAGTGCCCCCTCGGTGCGCAGCGCGGCGATCTCGTCCCGGGTCAGGCCGAGCTCGATGAGGACCTCGTCGGTGTCCGCGCCGTGCGGGCGGCCCGCCCAGCGGATCCCGCCGGGCGTCCCGGACAGTCGGAAGAGGACGTTCTGCATGCGGATCGGGCCGAGTTCCGGATCCTCGACGCCGGTGACCGTGTCGAGGGCCGCGAACTGCGGATCGGCCATCACGTCCCGTACGTCGTACACCTGGGCGACGGCCGCCTCGGCGGTCTCGAAGGCGGCCACGGCCTCGTCGGCCTTGCGCAGGGCGATCCATCCGCCGACGGCCGCGTCCAGGACGTCGGCGTGCTCGGCCCGGCCCGCGCCCGTCGCGAACCAGGGCTCGTCGGCCAGCTCGGGCCGCCCGACCAGCCGGACGACCCGCTCGGCGACGGACCGGGCCGAGGCGGACACCGCCAGCCAGCGGCCGTCCGCACTGCGGTAGGTGTTGCGGGGGGCGTTGTTCACGGACCGGTTCCCGGTGCGCCGCTGGACGTAGCCCAGCTGGTCGTACCAGAGGGGGTGCGGGCCCAGCACGGTCAGGATCGGTTCGATGATGGCGAGGTCGACGACCTGCCCCCGCCCGGTGCGGTCCCGGCCGGCCAGCGCCGTCATCACCGCGTACGCGGCGGTCAGCGCGGCGATCGAATCCGCGAGCCCGAAGGGCGGCAGCGTCGGCGGACCGCCCGGTTCCCCGGTGATCGCGGCGAAGCCGCTCATGGCCTCGGCGAGGGTCCCGAAGCCGGGCCGGTGGGCGTACGGGCCGTGCTGGCCGAAGGCCGTGACCCGGGCCAGGACCAGCCGCGGGTTGGCCGCCGACAGTTCGGTCCAGCCCAGCCCCCACCTCTCCAGGGTGCCGGGACGGAAGTTCTCGATGACCACGTCGGCGGAGGCGGCGAGCCGCAGCAGGGTGTCCCGGCCGCCCGGCGTCGACAGGTCGAGGGTCATCGTCCGCTTGTTCCGGCCCAGCAGCTTCCACCACAGGCCGATGCCGTCCTTGGACGGGCCGTGTTCGCGGGACGGATCGGGGCGACCGGGGTGCTCCACCTTGATCACCTCGGCGCCGAAGTCGCCGAGCAGGGTGGCGGCCAGCGGCCCCGCGAACAGGGTGGCCAGGTCGAGGACGCGCAGCCCGGCGAGCGGGCCGGGACCGGGGTCGGGCCGGGAGTCCGTGACCGGGCCGGGGCCCGGGCGGGGGTCCGTGACGGGCGCGGTCATCGGGGGAGGCCCTGGCCGGCGGCGAACGCCATGACGTCGGCCCGGTCGGGCATGGAGTCCTGGGCGCCGGGCCGCTGCACCGACAGCGCTGCGGCGCACCCCGCCCACGCGAGGGCCTGCGGCATCGGGCGGCCCTCGCCGAGGGCCACGCAGAGGGCGCCCACGAAGGTGTCCCCGGCGGCGGTGGTGTCCACGGCCCGCACCCGTGGCGCGGGCACCGACAGCGGCTCCCGCCCCCGCGCGGCGTGCAGCACTCCCGCCGCGCCCAGGGTGATCACCACCTCCGGGACGTCCTGGAGCAGCGCCTCGGCGGCCCGGTGCGGATCGGTGAGTCCGGTGAGCGCCGCCGCCTCGTGCTCGTTCGGGACGAGCAGGTCGGTGGCGGCCAGCAGTCCGGCGGGCAGCGGCTGGGCGGGGGCGGGCGTGAGGATCGTACGGACCCCGTGGGCGCGCGCGGCCAGGGCGCCCGCGAGGACGACCTCCAGGGGCAGTTCGAGTTGCAGGAGGAGCGAGTCGGCGGCGGCGATGCGGGCGTCGTCACCCGCCTCCAGTGCGGTGACGAGGGCGTTGGCCGCCGGGATGACGATGATGCTGTTCGCGCCCTCGTCGTCGACCGTGATGTGGGCGGTGCCGCTGGCGCCCTCGACGGTGCGCAGGGCGGTCGTGTCGACCCCGTGGGCGTGGAGCGCGGCGCGCAGCCGCACCCCGAACTCGTCGGCCCCGACCGCGCCGATCATCACCACCTCCGCGCCGAGGCGGGCGGCGGCGACCGCCTGGTTGGCGCCCTTCCCGCCGGGGACGGTGCGGAACTCGCGGCCGGTGACCGTTTCCCCCAGACGGGGGGCCTTGGGCACGTAGGCGACGAGGTCCATGTTCGTACTGCCGAGCACGGCGATGGCCGTCATGAGCGGGCTGCCTCCTGGGCGGTGAGGTGGGCGAGGGCGTCGAACCCGATGCCGTCGAAGCCGGCGACGCCGGTGGAGAGGCGGTTCTTCAACGGCGCCGTCCACCGCTCCGGGATCCGGCCGGGCGATCCGGCCAGCAGCCCGGCGAGGGAACCGGCGGTGGCCCCGTTGGAGTCGGTGTCCCAGCCACCGGACACCGCCCGGCAGACGGAGTGCGTGAAGTCGCCGTCCGCGTGGGTGAGCGCGGCCGCGAGCAGCGCGGTGTTCGGGAGGGCGTGTACCCAGTGGTAGTGGCCGTAACAGTCGTGCAGCCGGTCCACGACCCGGTCGAAGTCCGCCTCGTCGGAGGCGGTACGGATACCGAGGCGGACGGCCTCCGCCAGCCGCGACCGGGGCGGTACGACGGCCAGCCCGGCCCGCAGCGCGCCGTGCACGTCGGCCCGGCCGCCGGCGGCCTCGGCGAGGGCGGCGGCGACGAAGAGGGCGGCGTACACCCCGTTCGCGGTGTGGGTGAGCACGGCGTCACGGTGGGCCTGGGCCGCGGCGGCGACCGGGTCGCCGGGGTTCGTCCAGCCGTGGACGTCGGCCCGGATGAGGGCGCCGATCCACTCGCGGAACGGGTTGTGCCGGCGGGCCGTCAACGGGGGTTCGAGGCCCTGGAGGAGGTTGCGGTAGGCGATCCGCTCGGCGGTGAACGTCCGGCCCGCGGGCAGTTCGTCCAGCCAGAGCCGGCCGAGGTCGGCGGTGGTGAAGTCCTTGCCGTGCCGTTGGAGGAGCAGCAGACCGAGGAGGGGGTGGTTGAGGTCGTCGTCCTCGGGGGCGCCGTCGATGTTCTCGGCGAGGGAGGTGCCGGCGGAGCGCCGGTTCCACGGGTGCGCGGCGAGGAGCTCCGCCGGGACGCCCCGGGCGGTGAACCAGTCGGACAGCGGCCAGTTCCCGGTGGCCCGGGCCAGGGCCCGGATCCCGTCGAGGGGGAGCTTCTCGACGGGCTTCCCGAGGACGCACCCCGCGGCACGCCCGACCCAGGCGGCCTCCAGCCGCTCCCGCAGCCCGGCCGCCACCCCCCGCGGCGGGGCCGGGGGTACGGGCCAGGTGGCCCGGATCCCGGCCCAGGTGCTCGGTTCGTCGGCGGCCGAAGGGGCCGGGAGGGCGTCGAGTTCGTCCAGGAGGCGGGTCGCGAGGGCGCGCAGCCGGGGTGGGGCCGGTTCGGCGGAGGCGCCGGCGCGGAGGGGGGCCGGGCGGCCGCCGGCCGCGAGCCACTCACGCCGTACGGGCCCCGCGTCCCGGCCGTCCTCGTCCGCCTGCCGCAGCTCGTGGCCGAGCAGGTCCTCGGGCTGCGCCCAGGTGAGGCGGACGAGGGCGCCGGGGGGATCGGCGGCCGTCACCGGGGGGACGCCATCGCCGCGAAGGCGCTCTCGTGGGCCCGGCGCCGGTCCCGGTCCCGGGCGAACACCTCCCGGGCCACGGCGGCCAGTTCGGCGGCCGGTTCGTGCAGGTCGAGGCGGCTGGCCCCGGCGACCTGCTTGGCCCAGCCGGCCGGTACGGCGGCCTCCCCGCCGAGCGCGCCGGCGACGGCCCCGGCCATCGTCGCGATGGAGTCGCAGTCCCGGCCGTAGTTGACGGCGCCGAGCACCGAGGTCTCGTAGGAGCCGTTGCCGACGAGCAGCATGCCGAGGGCGATCGGCAGCTCCTCGATGGAATGCAGGCGCGACGGGCGGCGGGCACCGAGGGAGGGGTTGCGGTAGTCCGGGCCGACCGAGTCGTACGGGGCCACCGCCGCGCGCAGCGGGGCCAGCGCCGATTCGAAGTCCCGGTACCGGGAGGCGACTTCGCACACGGCCTCGATCGCCGACCGGGTGCCGTCCTTGGCCAGCGCCAGGGCCGCCGCGACGACGGAGTCCGCCGTCGCGCCCGGTGCGCAGGCCGCCGCGACGGCCGCCGCGAAGACGCCGGCGGCCTCGCGCCCGTAGGAGGACTGGTGGGCGCCGGTCACGTCCAGCGCCTCCGCGTACGCGGCGCCCGGATTGCCCGCGTTGACCAGGCCGACCGGTGCCATGTACATCGCCGCACCGCAGTTGACGATGTTGCCGACGCCGGCCTCGCGGGGGTCCGCGTGCGCGTAGTGCAACCGGGTCACGATCCACTTCTCGGCGAGGAACACCCGCTGGAGGGGCAGGGCCTCGGCTTCGAGCTCGGGGATCCAGCGCGGGGTGGACATCAGGTCGGGGACGAGGTGCTCGGCGACGGAGTAGGCGTCGAGGTGGTCGCGCACCTTCGCGTAGACCCGTACCAGCGCGTGGGTCATCAGGGTGTCGTCCGTGACGTGCCCGTCGCCCTTGTGGTACGGCGCGATGGGGCGGGCGGTGCGCCAGTCCTCGTACCAGGGGCCGACGATGCCGTGCACGCGGCCGCCGTGCCGTTCGACGATCCGCTCCGGGGACCAGCCCTCCACGGGGCCGCCGAGCGCGTCTCCCACGGCGGCCCCGACCAGGCTGCCGGTCACCCGGTCGTCGAGGGTGAGGGGGGTGTGCGTCATGTCCGAATCATCCCTTGGGTGAGGTGAGTTCCGTACGGGTGAGGAGCGCGGCGAGTTCGACGAGGTCGGTCCCGGCCAGCCGGGGCAGGGCGCAGCCGGACAGCACGCGGCAGGCCTCGCGCCAGGTGGCGGGCAGCGAGTCGCCGCCGCCGAGGGCTCCGGTGAGGGCTCCGGCGAGGGCGGGCGCGGAGTCCGCGACGCGCGAGAGGCAGGCGGCGGCGGGGACGGCCTCGGAGACCCTGCCGCGGGCGGCGGTCGCCAGGGCGAGGGCGACGGGGACGGTCTCGGCGGCGGCGATGCCGTAGCTGTAGACGTGGTCGACGATCTGGTGCTCCAGGAGCGGGACGAGGGCGAAGGCGCCGCCGTCCGCGTCGGCGCGGGCGAGGGCGACGGCGTGCCGGGCGTTGCGGCCGATCTCGGTGGACTCCGGCAGCTGTGCGAGGGCGGCCTCGACGGCGGCGTCGGTGTCCGAGCCGCCGAGTGCGGTGGCGAGGGCGGCGGCCATGGCGCGGGCGCCGTGGACGCCGTCGCCGTCCTGGGTGTAGCGGGCGTCGAACTCGGCGAGGTCGGCGGCGGCGCGCGGGTCACCGGGGTGGACGACCGCGAGGACGCAGGCCCGGACGCAGGCGGCGTCGTCGAAGTAGTGCGGGTTGTCGTGCCCGGTGGCGGGCGGGCGCAGGCCGGCGGCGAGGTTGCCGAGGCCGGCGCGTACGGAGATCCGGGCGCGCAGCGGCAGCACGGCGGACTCGACCTCGGGCGCGCGTTCCGCCGCGGCGGCGACCTCGGAGGCCAGGGCGTTCCAGGCCAGGTCGATGGCGGCGCGCATGCGGCGGGACCGGGAGAGGTCGCTGAGCAGCACCCCCGCGGCGGTGAGCACGGACTCGGCGGCGAACGCCGCCCACTCGGCGTCGTCGGAGGGGCCCAGGCGCAGGGGCTCGGGGGGCTGGTTCAGGGCGATGGGGACGGGGAGGGTGGTGGTGGCGTTCTGCTCCGCGAAGGTGTCGAGCTCGCGGGTGAGGCGGCGGGTCCACTCGGGCATCCGGCTGGCCCGGTGCCGGGCGGCGGGCCAGCCGGCGGCGTCGCCCGCGGCGAGCCCGAGCAGCAGCCCCTCGATCCGCCGGGCCGGCTGCGGCGGGGCTCCGGGGGGTCGGGCGCCGGGATCGAGCTCCCGGTCGGGGGCTTCGGCGGGGGTCGCCCGCTCGGCGACCACGAGCCGCCCGCCGCCGGGTCGGGCCCGCCCGTTCCCTCGCTCCGCGAACGCCGGGGGGCCGCCGACCGGGACCGGCCGGGCCCGCGCCGCCGCGGCGGCGGCGAGGAACTCGCCGGCGGCCCCTCCGTTCGCACCCGGTGCGGCGGCGACGAGGGTGAAGACCGGAGCACGAGCGCCGCCCTCCGCACCGCCGGCCGCCCCGGGCGCGGCTTCGGCCGCCGTGCCCGGGGCGCCAGGTGCGGGCCGAGCGGCGTCCGTGCCGCCCGGGCCATCCGGTTCGCCCGCCGTGCGGGGGGTGCCCGCCGCGGCGGGGTTGCGGACGGCGGCGGGCGTGTCCGGGGTGCCGCGTACGGGCTGATCGTCCGTGCCGCCCGGGCCATCCGGTTCGCCCGCCGTGCGGGGGGTGGTCGGCGTGTTCGGGGTGTACGGGGGCGGGGTCATCGGGGGGTCTCGTATTCGGGGGTGAGGAGGTCCGCGATGTCCAGGACGTGGTAGCCCCGCATCGAGGGGAGGCAGCTGCCGCGCACCGGGCCGATGACCGCCGCCCAGTCGGCGGGGATCGCCGCGACGCCGGTCATGGCGCCGGACAGGGCGCCCGCCACCGCGGCCGTGGTGTCGGCGTCCCGGCCCATGTTGACGGCGGTCAGGACCGAGTCCGTGAACTCGCCCCGGCACGCGGCGAACGCGCCGAACGCCAGGCCCACGGCCTCCGGTGCCAGGTCCGTCCACGGGTACCCGCCGATCACGACCGCCGAGCGGACCGCGCGTTCGCCGCGCGGGGCGGCGGTGACGGCGCGGCGCAGGGAGCGTGCGGTCCAGGAGTCGGACGGGATCACGGACAGGGCCGCCGAGACGACGGAGGCGGGGGAGCCGCCCGCCATCGCGGCGGCGACGCCCGCCGCGACGGCCTGGCCGCCGTAGATGCCCTCGCCGTCGTGGCTGACCGTGCCGTCGATCGCGACGAGCCGGGCCGCTTCGGCGGGTCGGCCCGCCGCGAACACCCCGAAGGGGGCGGCCCGCATGGCCAGTCCGTCCGACCAGGCGTGGCGGTGCTGCGCCGAGATGGGCGCGGCCAGGCCCCGGCGGAGGTTCTCCAAAGTGCCCCGTTCGGAGAAGCCCGCGCCGCGGAACGGCCCCTCGTCGAGGTCGGCGATCCAGTGGTGCCAGGCCCGTTCGACGTGCGCGACGGTCAGGGCGGAGCCGTGCCGGGCGAGCAGCAGGCCCGAGAAGATGGCGTACTCGGTGTCGTCGGTGCCCGCCGGATCGGGCGAGACGAAGCCTTCGATCCTGCCCCACTTGGCCCGGATCTGCGACGGCTTCATGTTCTCGGCGGGGGCGCCCAGCGCGTCACCCACGGCGAGGCCAAGAAGAGCGCCCCTGGCCCGTTCGAGGAGGACCTGCGGATTGCATGCAATCAGCTCCATGGCGCGCCTCTCCACTTGATGGGACTCATGATGAGCCCTTGGGGGATTTGTGCCACGGCATGTGGTTTGTCGGTCGCCGCGAAACACCCCCCGAACGTCCCCGTCACCCGGTCGCCGAGGGACGAAACCCCAGGTAAGTACGGCCTTCCTTGCTGGCGGGCGGCAGAAATCGTGCGTAGTTTCGAGGTGTTCAGGGGGAGTGGCCCCGCGTGGGCCGGGCTCGCGTGGCTTTCGCGTACCCGCTCGCACAAATGGGGAGGAACCACGCATGTCCATCATCGACATCGAAGCACCGCTGCACACCGCACACCGCGACAACCACACCCACCGGGACGTCAACGGCGGATGGTTGCGACCGGCCGTGTTCGGCGCGATGGACGGACTGGTCTCCAACCTCGCCCTGATGACCGGTGTGGCCGGCGGTGCGGTCGCCCCGCAGACCGTCGTGATCACCGGGCTGGCGGGTCTCGCGGCCGGCGCCTTCTCGATGGCCGCCGGTGAGTACACCTCGGTCGCCTCGCAGCGCGAGCTGGTCCTGGCGGAGCTCGACGTCGAGCGCCAGCAGCTGCGCAAGCACCCCGTCGACGAGATGGAGGAGCTGGCCGAGCTCTACGTCTCGCGCGGGGTCGAGCCCTCGCTGGCCCGCGAGGTCGCCATGCAACTGTCCCGGGACCCGGAGCAGGCGCTGGAGATCCACGCCCGCGAGGAGCTCGGCATAGACCCCGACGACCTGCCCTCGCCGGCCGTCGCCGCGATCTCCTCGTTCGGTTCGTTCGCGCTCGGCGCCCTGCTCCCCGTGCTGCCCTACCTGCTCGGGGCGACCAGTCTGTGGCCCGCGGTGCTGCTGGCGCTGGCCGGGCTGTTCGCCTGCGGCGCGGTCGTCTCCCGGGTCACGGCCCGGTCCTGGTGGTACAGCGGCATCCGTCAGCTCGTCCTGGGTGGCGCGGCCGCGGGTGTGACGTACATCCTGGGCACGTGGATCGGCAGCGCCGTAGGCTAACCGTCGCGGGAGTGAGACACTATGCAGTACGCAACATAAGTAGTTCATTACCCGGTGGTTTCGATTCCGTGTCCGCCGGGCATCCCACCTTGGCGCGCGGGCAATGATGCCCGCCCCGCGTCGGGACCTCCGCCCCGGGTCGTGGCCGCAGAAGCCCTGCGGAAACGGCTGCGGCCTCCGCGAAGGTCCCTCTTCTTCCTGCTTCGTGCGGTGTCCGCATGCTGGAACGCAATATCCGCTTCTCGGGATTGCCGTCATCATGTAACCTGCACGAAATTTCGCAGAGGGCCAACGTCGTCCCTCGGCTATGCACATATGCCACGACGACGACGGGAGAGCCGATGCGTTCCGCATCCACGCACTCCGCGACCGGCCCCAGCACCAACGCCTGGTCGCCCATGGACGGTCGCCCCGCCCAGCAGGGCATGTACGACCCGCGCAACGAGAAGGACGCCTGCGGCGTCGGATTCGTGGCGAACCTCACCGGCGAGGCGACCCACACCCTCGTCGAGCAGGCGCTGACCGTACTGCGGAACCTTGAGCACCGTGGCGCGACCGGCTCCGAGCCGGACTCGGGCGACGGCGCCGGAATCCTCTCCCAGGTCCCCGACGCGTTCCTGCGCGACGTGGCCGGTTTCGACCTTCCCGAGGCCGGCGCGTACGCCGTCGGCATCGCCTTCCTCCCCGCCGACGGCACCGCACAGGCCGTCGCCGTGGAGCAGATCGAGGCCATCGCCGCCCAGGAGAACCTCACGGTCCTCGGCTGGCGCGAGGTCCCGGTCACCCCCGACCTGCTCGGCAACGGCGCCCGCGCCACCATGCCGGCCTTCTCGCAGCTGTTCGTCTCCAACGGGACGACCGGCATCGAGCTGGACCGCAAGGCGTTCGTGCTGCGCAAGCGCGCCGAGCGCGAGGCCGGCGTGTACTTCCCGTCGCTCTCCGCCCGCACCATCGTCTACAAGGGCATGCTGACCACCGGCCAGCTGGAGCCCTTCTTCCCGGACCTCTCCGACCGCCGCTTCGCCTCGGCGCTCGCCCTGGTCCACTCCCGGTTCTCGACGAACACCTTCCCGTCCTGGCCGCTCGCCCACCCGTACCGCTTCGTCGCGCACAACGGCGAGATCAACACGGTCAAGGGCAACCGGAACTGGATGAAGGCCCGCGAGTCCCAGCTGGCCTCCGACGCCTTCGGCGACGGCGCCCTGGACCGCATCTTCCCGATCTGCACCCCGGACGCCTCCGACTCGGCCTCCTTCGACGAGGTCCTGGAGCTGCTCCACCTCGGCGGCCGGTCGCTGCCGCACAGCGTGCTGATGATGATCCCGGAGGCCTGGGAGAACCACACCTCCATGGCCCCGGCCCGCCGCGCGTTCTACCAGTACCACTCCACGATGATGGAGCCCTGGGACGGCCCGGCCTGCGTCACCTTCACCGACGGCACCCAGGTCGGCGCGGTCCTCGACCGCAACGGTCTGCGCCCCGGCCGCTACTGGGTCACCGACGAGGGCCTCGTCGTCCTCGGCTCCGAGGTCGGCGTCCTCGACATCGACCCGGCCAAGGTCGTCCGCAAGGGCCGCCTCCAGCCCGGAAAGATGTTCCTCGTCGACACCGCCCAGAAGCGGATCATCGAGGACGACGAGATCAAGGACGAGCTCGCCGCCGCCGCTCCGTACGCCGAATGGCTGGAGACCGGCGAGATCGAGCTGACGGACCTGCCCGAGCGCGAGCACATCGTCCACACCCACGCCTCGGTCACCCGTCGCCAGCAGACCTTCGGCTACACCGAGGAAGAGCTCCGCGTCATCCTCGCGCCGATGGCCCGCACCGCCGGTGAGCCGCTCGGCTCCATGGGCACGGACTCGCCGATCGCGGCCCTGTCCGAGCGCCCCCGGCTGCTCTTCGACTACTTCACCCAGCTGTTCGCGCAGGTCACCAACCCGCCGCTGGACGCCATCCGCGAGGAGCTCGTCACCTCGCTGCTGTCCTCGCTGGGCCCGGCCGGCAACCTGCTGGAGCCGACCGCCGCGTCCTGTCGCAGCGTCACCCTGCCGTTCCCCGTCATCGACAACGACGAGCTGGCCAAGCTCATCCACGTCAACGCCGACGGCGACATGCCCGGCATGAAGGCCGCCACGCTGTCCGGCCTCTACCGGGTCTCCGGCGGCGGCGACGCGCTGGCCGCCCGGATCGCCGAGATCCGCGGCGAGGCCGACGCGGCCATCGAGGCCGGCGCCCGCCTGATCGTCCTCTCGGACCGTCACTCGGACGCCGAGCACGCGCCGATCCCGTCGCTGCTGCTCACCTCCGCCGTGCACCACCACCTCATCGCCACCAAGCAGCGCACCCAGGTGGGCCTGCTGGTCGAGGCCGGTGACGTCCGCGAGGTCCACCACGTCGCCCTGCTCATCGGCTACGGCGCCGCCGCGGTCAACCCGTACCTGGCCATGGAGTCCGTCGAGGACCTCCTGCGCGCCGGTACCTTCCTGACCGGCCTGGAGCCGGAGCAGGCCATCAAGAACCTGATCTACGCGCTCGGCAAGGGCGTCCTGAAGGTCATGTCGAAGATGGGCATCTCCACCGTCGCCTCCTACCGCGGCGCCCAGGTCTTCGAGGCCGTCGGCCTGAACGAGGAGTTCGTCGGCGCCTACTTCAACGGCACCGCCACCAAGATCGGCGGCGCCGGCCTGGACGTCATCGCCAAGGAGGTGGCCGCCCGCCACGCCAAGGCGTACCCGGCCTCCGGCATCGCGGCCACGCACCGCGCGCTGGAGATCGGCGGCGAGTACCAGTGGCGCCGCGAGGGCGAGCCGCACCTGTTCGACCCGGAGACGGTCTTCCGCCTCCAGCACGCCACCCGCAACCGCCGGTACGACATCTTCCGGCAGTACACGGACCGCGTGAACGAGCAGTCCGAGCGCCTCATGACGCTCCGCGGCCTGTTCGGCTTCAAGGACGCCGAAGGGGGTGGCCGCCCGTCGATCTCCATCGACGAGGTCGAGCCGGTCTCCGAGATCGTCAAGCGCTTCTCCACCGGCGCCATGTCGTACGGCTCCATCTCCAAGGAGGCGCACGAGACCCTCGCCATCGCCATGAACCAGTTGGGCGGCAAGTCCAACACCGGTGAGGGCGGCGAGGACCCGGACCGCCTGTACGACCCGGCGCGGCGCTCCTCCATCAAGCAGGTCGCCTCCGGCCGCTTCGGCGTGACCTCCGAGTACCTGGTCAACGCGGACGACATCCAGATCAAGATGGCGCAGGGCGCCAAGCCCGGCGAGGGCGGCCAGCTGCCCGGCCACAAGGTGTACCCGTGGGTCGCCAGGACCCGCCACTCCACCCCGGGCGTCGGCCTGATCTCCCCGCCGCCGCACCACGACATCTACTCCATCGAGGACCTGGCCCAGCTGATCCACGACCTCAAGAACGCCAACCCGGTCGCCCGCATCCACGTGAAGCTGGTTTCCGAGGTCGGCGTCGGCACGGTCGCCGCGGGCGTCTCCAAGGCGCACGCGGACGTGGTCCTGATCTCCGGCCACGACGGCGGTACGGGTGCCTCCCCGCTCACCTCGCTGAAGCACGCCGGCGGACCCTGGGAGCTCGGCCTCGCCGAAACCCAGCAGACGCTGCTGCTCAACGGGCTGCGCGACCGCATCGTGGTCCAGACCGACGGCCAGCTCAAGACCGGCCGTGACGTGGTCATCGCCGCGCTGCTCGGCGCCGAGGAGTTCGGTTTCGCGACCGCGCCGCTCGTCGTCTCCGGCTGCGTCATGATGCGCGTCTGCCACCTGGACACCTGCCCCGTCGGCATCGCCACCCAGAACCCGGTCCTGCGCGACCGCTTCTCCGGCAAGCCCGAGTTCGTCGTCAACTTCTTCGAGTTCATCGCGGAGGAAGTGCGCGAGATCCTCGCCGAGCTGGGCTTCCGCACCATCGAGGAGGCCGTCGGCCACGCCGAGCTCCTCGACACCAGCAAGGCCGTCACGCACTGGAAGGCGCAGGGCCTCGACCTGGAGCCCCTCTTCCACGTGCCCGAGCTGCCCGAGGGCGCGGTCCGCCATGCCCTCATCGAGCAGGACCACGGTCTGGAGAAGGCCCTCGACAACGAGCTGATCAAGCTCGCCGCCGACGCGCTGAACGCCGCGACGGCCGAGGACGCCCAGCCGGTCCGCGCCCAGGTCGCGATCCGCAACATCAACCGGACCGTCGGCACGATGCTCGGCCACGAGGTCACCAAGAGGTTCGGCGGTGCGGGCCTGCCCGACAACACCATCGACCTGACCTTCACCGGCAGCGCCGGCCAGTCCTTCGGCGCCTTCCTGCCGAAGGGCATCACGCTCCGCCTGGAGGGCGACGCCAACGACTACGTCGGCAAGGGCCTCTCCGGTGGCCGCGTCGTCGTCCGCCCGGACCGCGGCGCCGACCACCTCGCCGAGTACTCCACCATCGCCGGCAACACCATCGGCTACGGAGCCACCGGCGGCGAGATGTTCCTCCGCGGCCGCACCGGCGAACGCTTCTGCGTCCGCAACTCCGGCGCCCTGGTCGTCTCGGAGGGCGTGGGCGACCACGGCTGCGAGTACATGACCGGCGGCCAGGCCGTCGTCCTCGGCGAGACCGGCCGCAACTTCGCGGCCGGCATGTCGGGCGGCACCGCCTACGTCATCGACCTCGACCCGAACAACGTCAACGTCGGCAACACGGGCGCGGTCGAGACCGAACTCTCCGACACCGACAAGCAGTGGCTGCACGACGTGGTGCGCCGCCACGAGGAGGAGACCGGCTCGACGGTGGCCGCGAAGCTCCTCGCCGACTGGTCCGCCTCGGTGGACCGGTTCAGCAAGATCATCCCGACCACGTACAAGGCAGTGCTCGCCGCCAAGGACGCCGCTGAGCTCGCCGGACTCTCGGAATCCGAGACCACGGAGAAGATGATGGAGGCGGCGACCCATGGCTGACCCGAAGGGCTTCCTCACCACCCCGCGCGAGACCGCCTGTTCCCGTCCCGTGGCTGACCGCCTCAAGGACTGGAACGAGGTCTACGTCCCGGGCTCGCTGCTCCCGATCATCAGCAAGCAGGCCGGCCGCTGCATGGACTGCGGCATCCCGTTCTGCCACAACGGGTGCCCGCTCGGGAACCTGATCCCCGAGTGGAACGACTTCGCGTACCGCGAGGACTGGACCGCCGCGTCGGAGCGCCTGCACGCGACGAACAACTTCCCGGAGTTCACGGGCCGCCTGTGCCCCGCTCCGTGCGAGTCGGCGTGCGTGCTCGGCATCAACCAGCCGGCCGTCACGATCAAGAACGTCGAGGTCTCGATCGTCGACAAGGCCTGGGACAGCGGCCACGTCACCCCGCAGCCCCCGGAGCGGCTGTCCGGGAAGACCGCCGCCGTCATCGGCTCGGGTCCGGCCGGTCTGGCCGCCGCCCAGCAGCTGACCCGGGCCGGCCACACCGTGGTCGTGTACGAGCGCGCCGACCGCATCGGCGGCCTGCTGCGCTACGGCATCCCCGAGTTCAAGATGGAGAAGGTGCACATCAACCGCCGCATCGAGCAGATGCGCGCGGAGGGCACCAAGTTCCGTACGGGCATCGAGGTCGGCCGGGACATCACGGCCACCGACCTGCGCAAGCGCTTCGACGCCGTCGTGATCGCGGCGGGCGCGACCGTCTCCCGCGACCTGCCGGTCCCGGGGCGCGAGCTGAGCGGCATCCACTTCGCGATGGAGTACCTGCCCCTGGCCAACAAGGTCCAGGAGGGCGACTTCATGGCCCCGCCGATCACGGCCGAGGGCAAGGACGTCATCGTGATCGGTGGCGGTGACACCGGCGCGGACTGCGTGGGTACCGCCCACCGCCAGGGCGCGGCCTCGGTCACCCAGCTGGAGATCATGCCGAAGCCCGGCGAGGACCGGAACGCCAACCAGCCCTGGCCGACGTTCCCCATGCTGTACAAGGTCACCTCGGCTCACGAGGAGGGCGGCGAGCGGGTCTACTCCGTCTCCACCACCCACTTCGAGGGCGACGAGAACGGCCACGTCAAGGCCCTGCACCTGGTCGAGGTCGAGTTCGTCGACGGCAAGCTCGTCCAGAAGCCCGGCACCGAGCGCGTCCTCCCCGCGCAGCTGGTCACCCTGGCGATGGGCTTCACGGGCACCGACCAGGAGAACGGGCTGGTCCAGCAGTTCGGCCTGGCGCTGGACGCGCGCGGCAACATCGAGCGCGACGCCTCCTACAAGACCAACGTCGACGGCGTCTTCGTCGCCGGTGACGCGGGTCGCGGCCAGTCGCTCATCGTGTGGGCCATCGCGGAGGGCCGCTCGGCCGCCCGCGGCGTCGACCGCTTCCTGACCGGCACCAGCGCCCTCCCGTACCCGGTCAAGCCGACGGACCGCTCCCTGATGGTCTGACGCCCCCGCAGTACCCCCGCCCTCCGGGGCGGGACCCCTCATACGGCCCGCACAACGAAGTGCGGAACCCCGACACGGCGCCCGTCATGTCCCCGACCAGGGATGACGGGCGCCGTGGCGTTCCGGGGCGGCCGGCCTACCGGCCGGTCCCTCACCCGATCCGGATCTCGTAGCGCAACCGCCCGCGGCCGGCGGGCATCACCATCACGTCCGCCTGGATCGGCCGGTCCGCGGCGTCGTGGGTGGTGCGGGCGAGCCGCAGCACCGGTTCGCCGGGGCCGAGGCGCAGCAGCTCGCGCTCACCGGCGCTCGGCATCCTCGCCGTCACGTCCTCGACGACCCGCACCCCGGTGTGCCCGAGGGCGGCGAGCAGGGTCACGGCTCCGCCACGGATCTTCGCGACGCCGGCCAAGGGGGTGCCCGCGGCGATGGCCACCGGGTAGTAGGTGTCCGTCAACTCGGTCGGTTCGCCGTCGAGTTCGATGACCCGGCGGCGCACCACGACGGGGTCCCCGGCCGTCAGGCCGAGGAGGACGGCGGCGGCTTCCGGCGCCGGGACCTCCCCGGCGTGCACGATGCGCTGACCCCCTCGACGGCCCGCCGCCCGCGCCTCCTCGGCCCACGCGTCGCCGGCTCCGGACGCCCGGGGAGTCAGGTACGGCATCGACGTACCGGTCCAGTCGCCGCCGCCCACGCCGCCCACACCGCTCACGTCGCCTCCTCGGAGCTGTGCCCGCTCACGCGCCCACGGTACGCGCGGCGCCGGTGGGCGCGGAGCGGACGGGAAGGGCTACTCCGGCTGGACCACCGTGGCGCCCCAGCGTACGGACGGGGACGAGGCCTTCACCTCGGCGCCGAAGCCGCCCTTGAGGCCGGTGCCGAGGGGGACGGTGACACGGGCCGGGCTGCCGGACGGGCAGTCCAGGGTGAAGGGCGCCGGATTCCGGTCGGGGTGGTCGTCGAGACGGAACGTGACCTCGATGCTGCCGCCGCCCTCGCAGGCGAAGGTGGTGAAGCCGTCCAGCCACGGCGCCAGCCCGCCCGAGACGAAGCCGCCGTCACCGACCTGCTCCTGGACCCAGATCAGGCCGTCCGGCCCCGGATACCCGATGAGTTCCTCGCCCGCATGGGACTGGCCGGCCCCGAGCGTCATAGCCAGAGCGGCGCCGGCGGCCGCGAGCGTGACCGCCCCACGGGCCCCGGACGCGTGCGTGTGCTTCATGTTTCCCCCATGAGTTCGCGAACGTGTTCGACGCGAACCACGCTAACCGGCCCCACCGACAACACCCCCGGAGCCGGACGGACGGGGGCGCGACCGGGGTTCACGGAGATGGTGCCGACCGGGCGGCCAGGGCGGCCAGGGCGGACCGTGTCGTGACGCCCGTCTTGCGGTAGATGTGCGCGAGGTGGGTGTCGACCGTGCGCGGGCTCAGGTAGAGGCGCGCGGCGATGGCCGGGGTCGTCAGGCCCTCCGTCACCAGGGCGGCGATCTGCCGCTCGCGCGGCGTGAGCTGCGGGAGCGGGGCCGCCGTCGGGGCCGGGGGCGCGGGCTCCGCCGCCGGGGTCGCCGGGGCGGGTTCCGGCGCGGGTTCCGGCGGTGGGAAGAGGTCCGCCAACCCCGTCAGGAGACGGGCCCCGCCCGCCTCCGCCAGCCCCCGACCGCGCCGCCACAGGGCCGCCGCCGCTGCCGGGTCACCGGCCAGGCCCGTCAACGTGGCGCACGTCAGCAGGGCCTGCGCCTCCCACAGGGTCGCGCCGGCGCGCGCCGACTCCCCGGCCGCCCGCAAGTAGCGCTCCGCCGCCGGACCGGGCTCGCCCCGGGCCGCCAGCACGGCGCCCGCGCTGCGCAGCGCCGAGGCCCGCTGGGCCGCCAGCCCCAACCGTTCGGCGTCCACCGCCGCGCGATCGGCCCAGTCCTGCGCCTCCGTCAGGTCGCCCGCCGCGACCGCCGAGTGGACCAGTGCCTCCAGGAACAGCGGCCGCATCGTCGGCTGCAGCCCCGCGAGCTCCGGGCCCCGACCGGCCCGCAGCATCGCCGCCCGGGCCCGCCGGTGGTCCCCGGCGTACAGCGAGGCGTAGCTCAGCACGCACCAGGCCAGCGAGGTCCACCAACTGCTGCGCGACCCGGCCAGCGCGACCCCCTCCTCGGCCGTCGCCAGCGCGGCGCCGTCGCCCGGCGGCAGGGCCGCCAGCATCACCTGGGCCTTGTTGCCGACCACCAGCGCGAGGAGTTCGTCGCTGCCGATGCCGCGGGCGATGCTCTCGGCCTCGTCGCACAGCTCCAGCGCCGACACCAGCCGGCAGGAGTTCATGTGCACGACCGCCTTGCACAACAGGAGGTGCGGCAGCAGGTGGAGGGGACCGACCCGACGGGCGAGGGCCAGCCCGCGGTCGGCGTGCCGCTCCGCCTCCGGGTACCGGTCCAGGTAGAACTCCGTCCACGCCAGCCGGGCCAACGACTCCGACAGCTCGGGCAGTTCACGACCGGCCAGCGCGTCGACGCGGGCCGCCGCGCGATCGGCCAACGTGCGGGCCGTGGCCGGGTCACCGCCGTAGGTCTCCCCGAGGGCGGCCGTGGTCAGCGCCTCCGCCGCCGCCGGCTCGTTCCCCAGCCGCAGCGCCAACCCGTAGGTGCGCAGTACGTCGCCCCGCACCTCGGAATAGGCCAGCGCGTGCGGTGCGGACGAGCCCAGTTCCAGACCGAGGGCCAGCGCGTCGGCCGGCGCCGGCGCGGGCTCGCGCGACAGCTCGCGGCGCAGCAGCGCCACCGCCGCCGCGTAGTCCCCGAGGTGGCGTTCCATCGCGGCGCACAGGGTCACGGCGCCCGCCCGCAGCGCGCCGTCCTCGTCGGCGTCGGCCCGCGCGATCAGTTCGTACAGCACGCTCCGGCTCTCCCGCAGCTCGCCGCACACGCTCAGCGCGCGGGCGCGCCGCAGCAGCAGTTCACGGCGTCGGGCGCCGTGCTCCGGAGTGTCCGGCAGCATCCCCAACACCACCCCGAGCCAGTGGGCGCAGCTCGCCGGCGCGGTGGTCCGCGACTCGTCGGCCGCTTCCAGCAGGGTCGCCGCCGCCCCGGGGTCCCAGCCCGTGAGCGCCCGCTCCACGTGGTGGGCGCGTACGGACGCGGACGCGTTCGCCCCGGTCAGCACGGCGGCCGCCCGCCGGTGCATGCCGGTGCGCCGCCGGTGCTCGGTGTTCTCGTACACCACGGACCGCAGCACCGGATGCCGCAGGGACCAGCTCCCGCCGGGGCCCGGGCGCAGCAGGTCCCGGCCGATCAGGACGTCGAGGTCGGCGTCGAGGTCGGCGTGGGCGCGGGCACCGCCGTCGGAGTCGGCGGCGGGCAGGCCGGTCCCGGGCGCCGCGCCGGTGAGGGCGAGCATCGGGGTGGTCGCCTGGTCGCCGAGCAGGGCCACGGCCTCGGCGGTACGGCGCTGGGTGGTGGTGAGCGGGGTCAGCTCGTCCAGCAGCAGGGCGGTCAGGCCGCCCGTCGGGACGGCGGGCCCGGTGGCCTGGCCCTGGAGCAGGGTGAGGAAGTACAGCGGATTGCCGCCACTGGCGGCGTACAGTCGGGCGGCCCGCGCGGGCGGCAGGGCCGGGGCGAGCACCCGTACGCAGTCCCGTTCCGGCAGCGGGCCGAGGCCCAGCCGCAGCACGGCGCCGGTGTCGATGCCCCGGGTCAGCGCGGCGTCCAACGAGGGCGAGGTCTGCCGGTCCCGCCGCGCCCCGATGACGATCACCGGGGCGGGCACGGGGTGGCGCACCAGGTGGTCGAGGAGCTCCAGGGACGCCGGATCGGCCCAGTGCAGGTCATCCAGGGCGATGAGCAGCCCGGCCCCGCCGCGCCCGCCCAGCTCGGTCAACAGCCGGGCCGTCGCCCGGTGCGCGGCGAACCGGTCGGCGGCGGCCCCCTCCCGGCCGCCCGTACCGGCCCCCGTCGCGGACAGGACCGGGGCCGTCCGGGTCCCGCCGGCCAGGCCGTGCAGCAGCTCCGGGTCCAGATCGGCGAACGCGTCGGCGAACACCCGGAACGGGATGTGCCGTTCGTACTCGGTGGCCCGCCCGCGCAGCACGGTCAGCCCGCGCCGGGCGGCCCGCCCGCACACCTCGGTCAGCAGCCGGCTCTTGCCGATGCCCGCCGCCCCGGTCAGGTCGACGATGCCCGGCGGCGCGCCCGCGCCCCCGATCACCGCGTCCAGCCGGTCCAGTTCGGCCCCCCGGCCCACCAGTGGCGTCGTTCCGTGCAGCATCGCGCCTCCCCGGGGACAGCGGTACCCGCAATCGCGTCCGGGGATACGTAGGCGGTCCTACGGATGCCGCCGCCGGGGGCCGACTGGGAGCATCGAAGGAGTTCCCGGCCGCGCCCGACGAGGAGGCCGCATGCGCCGATTACCCGTGTCCGCCGTACCGTTCCTGACCGCTTCGCTCCTGGCCGTCCCGCTCCTGGCGGTGACGGGCTGCGGGGGCGACCCCCTGGTCAGGGCGGAGCCGTCCAGCTCCACCACGTACGCCCCCGCGACGCCGCCCGTGTCGTCGCCCACCCCGAGTCCGTCGCCCACCCCGCCCTGCGTGCCCACGGCCGGCATGGACGACGCGCAACGCCTCGGCTACCTCAAGAACCTGAAGCACGAAGACCGCCCCCAGGACCCGGCCCTGTTCATCCTGGACGACGGGATCATGATCTTCCCGGCGGACGAGGACCGGTCCTGCGAGCCGGTCCCCGTGAAGGTGAGCCACTTCTGGGTCGAGACGACCCGGGTCCGGGTCGAGCCCTCGCCCGCGTCGACCCGGCCGACCCTGCCGCCCCTGACGGGAGGCCTCGGCGCGCGGCCGACGGCCGAGCCCGACCGGTACGCGTTCGAGTACGCGCCGATCAACACCGTCACGGTCGGCGTGGGGCCGGCAGAGGGCTTCGCCCACGGCGGGAGCGAGCCGCCCGCCGCGAAGAAGTGCTCGGGCACCCTGTCCGTCGTCTACGTCGGTGAGGAGATCACCACGGCGGACCTCCCGGAAGAGCTGAGCTTCAGCAGTGGTGGCGCCGTCTCGCTGGATTGGACCTCGGTGGACATCGACACGGACCGGGCCCTCGACGCGGTCTTCGTGCCGCCCACGGACCCGAAGTCCTGCTGACCGGACGGACGGCAGCCCCGACGGACGGGTGACAGGGCGGACGAATGACCGGACGGCGCGCCACGGGGGTGCACGCCGTCCGGTCGCGGTCGCGGTCGCGGTCGCGGTCGCGGTTCCGGTTCCGGTTCCGGTTCCGGTCCGGGATCCGGGCCCGGGCCGCGCCCCCGGCCCGCGCCCGGGGTCCGATCGGCGTCCCGACGCGGCCCGGAGGGCCGGTTCGCTCGTGCGGGTGACGGGGGCGCGGTCCCTCCCGTCGCCGCGTCAGGAACCCCGCAACCGGCGGTCGTTCCGGGGGAGGGGCCCTGGGGCCGGACGGACCATCCGGCCCGGTCGCCGGCCCGGCGGGGCGGCCGCGCACTCTGGTAACTCTGGGCCCCATGCCCTCCCGAACGCTGCTGCGCCGCCTGTTGGGCGTCGCCCTCCTGCTGCCCGTCGCGTCCCTGTCGCCCGCCGTGGTCGCCGCCGCCGCGGACGAGCGGACCGTCGACTACCAGGGGCTGCGCCTCGCCCTCCCCGCCGACTGGCGGGTCATCGACCTGGACCGGCACCCCGAGGCCTGCCTGCGGCTGGACGTGCCCACCCTCTACCTCGGGCACGCCGGCACCCAGAGCGAGTGCACCGGCCGGGCCGCCGCCACCCGAGCCGACACCCTCCACCTGGAGCCGATCGCCGGAGCCCCGCCGCGCGCCGACATCCCCACCCTCGCGGTCGACGGGGGCCGGGCCCTGCCCCCGACCGAGGGCGACAGCAACGAGGTGCGGTACGCCCTGCGCCGCACCGGGGTGATGGCCACCCTCTCGTACGGGGCCGCGCCCGACACCGTACGGGCCCTCCTGGCGCGGGCCGTCGCGGACGCACGGACCCGGGCCGGGGCCGACGCCGGGGCCGGGGGCGCCGCCGTCCGGTCGTGGCCGGCCGCTCCCGTCGCGACGGCCGCCCCGGCCGCCGTCCACGCGCCCCGCTCCGCCCAGGAGGCGTTCACCGGCGAGGGGTTCGACGCCTGCACCGCCCCGACCCAGCGCTCGATGGACAGCTGGCGGGCCGGGTCCCCGTTCCGGGCGGTCGGCGTCTACATCGGCGGCCGGGCCCGGGCCTGCGCCCAGCCGCAGCTGACGGCCGCCTGGGTCCGCCGGCAGGCCGCCGCGGGCTGGCACCTGATGCCGATCTGGGTGGGCCCGCAGCCCTGGCACAGCAAGAGCACCGGGCTGTCGACCGACCCCTCCCGGGCGAACGAGCAGGGCCGGGCCGCCGCCGACGGGGCGGTGGACGCGGCCCGCTCCCTGGGGCTGCCCGAGGGCACGGTGCTCTACAACGACCTGGAGAACTACTCCGACCGCGCCACCTGGGACGCCCCCTCGGTGGCCTACCTCACGGCGTGGACGGTACGGCTGCACGAGCGCGGCTTCCGGTCCGGGGCGTACGTGGCGGCGAGCTCCGGCGTGAAGGCGCTCAGCGCCCACTACCACCAGGCGCCGCAGGCCATGCCCGACGTCCTGTGGGGCGCCCAGTGGAACGGCGCGGCCTCCGTCTCCGACAAGGACATGGGCCTGTCCGGGCGCACCCCGCAATGGGTCGGCCCGCGCCGGGCCCACCAGTTCCGGGGCGATCACGACGCCTCGTACGGCGGGGTGACCCTGAACATCGACCGGAACTGGCTGGACGTCGACCCGGCCGCCCTCGGCCCCGTCGGCGGACTCCCCGCGCTCAGCTGACAGCGGGCCGGTCGCCCGGCGGGTCCTCGCGCGGCGGCTCGTCGTCGTTGCCCCGGCGCAGGGTGCGCACGCCGCGCGCCGGGGTCCACGACCGGACCACCAGGTCGTCGCCGTCCACGCCGATGTGGACGACCTCCGTCAGGTCGGCGTGGAAGAGGTGGAAGGGGTGCGGGCTCTCCGTCTCCTCCGCGTAGCGGTGCAGCTCGGGCGGGTCGACGATCTCCACGGCCCGCCCGGAGATCCGTACGTCCCCGTCGGGCATCGTCTCGCCCTCGCCCGGGTTGGTGTGCAGGGCGAACCGCGGATCGCGCCGGAGGTCCATGGCCTTCATGGACCCCGCCATCATGCCGAGCCACAGTTCGCCGCCGCGGAACTCCACGTTGAGGCCCGCCACCCGGGGGGAGCCGTCCTTGCGGAGGGTGGCGAGGACGTGGTGCGGGAACCGGGCGAAGCGGGCCCGGACGGCCGCCGCGAATTCGGGTTCCGCCTTCTCGAAGGCGGACCAGTTGTTCGTCGTCATCCGTCCATCAAAGCGCCCGGGGTGGACGACGGGCGGTCAGGCGCGCACGATCCCCGCCGCGCGGGCGGCGGCGAGCCACGCCGGGAACTCGCCGAGGAGCCGGTCGTAGAGCTCGGAGTCCGTGACCGCGCGCGGGTCGGGGCCGGCGTGGAAGTAGCCGGCGTTGTCCACCACCCGCTTCGCGGGGACGGGCAGCTCGTCCAGCCTGCGCAGGAAGTCGAACTGGCTGCTGCGGGTGTCGCCGAAGCCGACGAACTGCCAGAACAGCGGGAGGCGGGCCGCCTTGCACAGGTACCTCTCCGCCGCGAGCCTGCTCAGCGGGCCGCCGTCCGTCTGGAAGACGACCAGGGCCGGTTCGCTCGTCCCCGAGTCCAGGTGGTGGTCGATGACGGCATCCATCGCCGCGTCGTAGGAGGTCTTCCCCATGTGGCCGAGGCCCGCGGCGATCGCGTCGATCCGGCCCTCGTGCCCGCCGAGGGTGATCTCCTCGACGGCGTCGACCTCCGTGGAGAAGAACACCACCGGGATCCGGCCGTCGTCGTCCAGGTGCGCGGACAGGCTCAGGACCCGGTCGGCGAGGCCCTGGACGCTGCCGTCGCGGTAGTACGGGCGCATCGACCCGGAGTGGTCGAGGACCAGGTACACCGCGGCGCGCACGCCCTCCAGGTCGTGCTTGCGCAGCGAGATCCCGGCGCTCTTGTACAGGTTCACCAGCGACGGAGCGGTTTCCCGCACCTTGCGGAGGTCGATCGCGCTGCCAGTCATGGCTCCGAGCGTACGTCAGGGCGGGGGCGCGAATCCGAGCATCGCGGCGAGCCGTTCCCGGTGCGCGGCCGGCGTCCCGAACAACTGTCCGCTTCCGTGGGCCCGTTTGAAGAACAGGTGGGCCTCGTGCTCCCAGGTGATGCCGATGCCGCCGTGCAGTTGGATCATCTCGCCCGCGACGTACGCGAACGCCCGCGTGCAGGCGGACCGGGCGGCCGCGGCGAGCTCCGGCGGGGCGCCGGCGACGGCCGCCGCGAGGGCGAGGGCCCGGGAGGTCTCGACGGCGGTGTGCATGTCGGCGAGGCGGTGCTTGACCGCCTGGAAGGAGCCGATGGGACGGCCGAACTGCCGGCGGTCCTTCGCGTGGGCGACCGTCACCTCCAGGGCCCGCCCGGCGGCCCCCGCCTGTTCGGCGGCCAGCGCGGTGCACGCCGCGTCACGGACCCGGTCGAGGACCGCCCCGCCGTGCGCGGAGAGCAGCCGGGCCGGGGTGCGGTCCAGGGTCAGCTCCGCGAGGGGCCGGCTCGGGTCCATCGTGGACCGTACGGTGAACCCGGCCGGCGGGGCGGTGAGTTCGTACAGGCCGAGGCGGCCGGTGTCCCCGTCGCGGGCGAACGCGAGGAACAGGGAGGGCTCGGCCGGGCCCGCCAGTACGTACCGCTTGACCCCCGTGAGGAGTCGGCCCGCCCGGCCGTCCGGCTCGGCCCGGGTGCGCAGGTCGGCGGCCTCCCAACTGCCGCGCCCACCGCCCCCTCCGGGCTCCTCCGCCCAGGCCAGCGCGCCCACCGCGGAGCCCTCCGCGAGCCGCGGCAGGTGTTCCTCGCAGGCCTGCCGGTCCCCGGCCGCGAGCAGGGCCTCCACGGTCAGCACCGCCGAGCCCAGGTACGGTACGGGGCTCAACGCGCGGCCCAGCTCCGCCATCACCACCCCGGTCTCGGCGGGCCCGCAGCCCAGGCCGCCGTACTCGGGCGGCACCGCCAGCGCGGCCGCGCCGACCTGCGCCGTCAGCGGGGCCCAGGCCGCGTGGTCGGGATGCCGGGCGAGGACCGCCCGTACGGCGTCGCGCAGTTGCTCCTGCTCCGGGGTCGGGTCGAGGGGCGTCGGGTCGGGGGCGCTCACGCGGACTCCCCTCGCGCGGTGCGGCGCAGCCCGGCCTTCAGCAGTTTGCCGCCCGCGTTGCGCGGGAGCTCGGGCAGCAGGGTGAAGCGCCGGGGCACCTTGAAGTTGGCCAGTCGCTCGCGGGTCCAGGCGGTCAGCTCCTCGGGGGTGACCGGGGCGGTGGTCACCACGAAGGCGACCCCGACCTCGCCGAGGCGCTCGTCGGGGGCGCCGACGACGGCGGCGTCCGCGATGGCGGGGTGGGTGAGCAGGACGTTCTCCACTTCGGCGGGGTAGGCGTTGAAGCCGCCGACGACGTACATGTCCTTCAACCGGTCGGTGATGGAGAGGTAGCCGCGCGCGTCCAGGACGCCGACGTCCCCGGTGCGCAGCCAGCCGCCGGGCAGGATCGCCTCGGCGGTGGCCGCCGGGTCGTCCAGGTAGCCCGGGGTGACGTGGTAGCCGCGGACCTGCACCTCGCCCGGCTCCCCGGCGGGCAGCACGGCCCCGAGCGGGCCGGTGACGCGGACCTCGGTGTCGGGCAGGGGCAGGCCGACGGTGTGCGCGACGGTCCGGGCGTCGGCGTCGGTGGGGCAGACGGAGACGACGCCGCCGGACTCGGTCAGTCCGTAGGCGGTGAACACCTCCGGGGCGCCGAGCTCGCCGCGGATCTCCTCGACGAGCGAGGCGGGCACGGAGGCGGCCCCGGTACCGGCCAGGCGCAGCGCGGAGAGGTCGTGTGCGGCCCGGTCGGGGTGGTGGATCAGGCCGTGGAAGACGGTCGGGGGGCCCATCAGGCAGGTGACCCGTTCGGCGGCCATGCGGGTCAGGACGCGGTCGGCGTCGTAGCGTTCCTCGGGGAGCATGGTGGCCCCGCGCAGCAGGCAGGCGAGGATCCCGGCCTTGTAGCCGAAGGTGTGGAAGAACGGGTTGACCAGCAGGTACCGGTCGCCGGTGCGCAGCGTGACCAGGTCCGACCAGGAGGCGTACAGCCGCACGCTCTGGCCGTGGGTGGTCATCACGCCCTTGGGTCGGCCGGTGGTGCCGGAGGTGTAGAGGAGGTCGCCGAGGTCCTCGGGACGCACGCGGGCGGCCCGGGCCTCGCGTTCGGAATCGGGCACGGACTCCCCGGCGGCGAGGTACGCGCCGTACGATTCGGGGCCGCTGCCGCCCCGCAGGATCACGGTGGAGGCGAGCGACCCGAGGTCCTCGCCGGAGGCGTGCAGGTCGCGGGCGTAGTCGGTGCCGAGGAAACCGCGTTCGGTGAACAGGACGCGGGCGCCGCTGCGGCGGATGATGTCGGCGGCCTCGGCGGGCTTGTAGCGGGTGTTGACCGGTACGAGGACCGCGCCGACGCCCACCGCGCCGAGTGCGGCGGTGATCCAGTGGCGGCTGTTGGGGGCCTGGACGGCGACCCGGTCGCCGGGTCGGATGCCGTGGGCGACGGCCGCGCGGGAGGCGGCGGCGATCTCGGCGGCCAGCCGGTCGAAGCTCCAGCGGACCTCCCCGTCGGCCAGTGCCTCGCGCTCCCCGTACGCGGCGGCGGCGTACTGGGGGAGCAGGGCGAGGGTGGCGGGCGGCGGGGGCGGTGCGGGGGTCATCCGCGGTGTCGGCGGGGGCACTTGCGGGGTCTGGCGGGGGCTGGTCACGAACCCTCCCTACTTGACGAGCGAGCGTGGGCGGTATCCAATCACAGCTGTTTCGGTTAGGCATATACCTAGTAGGAACAACCTTCTCGGGAGGCCCCTCATGTCGACCCTCGCCACTGCGTCCACCCCGCCCGACCCCCGCCCGCCCCGCGCACCCTCCGGCCCCGCGGACGCGGACATGAAGACGGTGCTGTCCAGCTTCTGCACGGGCGTCGCCGTCATCACGGCGTGCGGGAGCGACGGCCGCCCCGTCGGGATGGCCGTGCAGTCCTTCTCGTCCGTCTCGCTCGACCCGCCGTTGGTCTGCTTCTGCCCGGCCCGCACCTCGGCCACCTGGCCGCGGATCCGCGCCGCGGGGGCCTTCGCCGTCAACATCCTGGCGGCGGACCAGGAGGAGCTGTGCCGCCGCTTCGCCGTCACGGGCGGCGACAAGTTCGCCGACGTCCCCTGGCGGCCGGGTGCGGCGGGCGCGCCCCTGCTCGACGGGGTCCTCGCGACCGTGGAGTGCGCCCTGGAGGACGTGCTGGACGGCGGCGACCACCTCATCGCGCTCGGCCGGGTCACCACCCTCACGGCGCACCGCGACGGCGCGCCCCTGCTCTACTTCCGGCGGACCTACGGGCGCTTGCCCGGCTCCGTCGGGAGGGCGTCGATGTCCTCCAGCATGGCCGCGGCGAGGTCGCGCTCGGAGGCGTAGTACCGCTCGGCCCACTTGAGGGTGAGCGCGGGGTACGCCCACGCCGCCTCGTCCTTCGCGCCCTCGGTGTCGGCCACCGCCCGACGGCGCATCTTCTCGGCGAACTCCTGGTGCCCGAGCAGTACTTCGCGCATCCGCTCCGGCTCCAGCAGGTGGCCCAGCCACATCCGCAGCATCGGTCCGTGCTTGAGCACCGGCGGGTCCACGGGCGCCTCGCGCGCCCACTCCCGTACGGCCGCCATGCCCTCGTCGGTGATCCGGTAGACGCGCTTGTCGCGGGTGCCGGTGTCCTGGGCGATCAACCGCGAGGTGGCGTAGCCGGCCTTCTCCAGCCGCTTGAGCTCGCTGTAGATCTGGCTGAAGGACGGGCTCCAGTAGAAGAAGCGCAGGGACCAGTCCGACCACTTCTTCAGGTCGTAGCCCGACAGCTCCTCGCCGAAGGAGAGCAGGCCGAGCACCGCCCAGCTGGTCGCGGGGAGCGTCTGCTTGTTCGTCTCGTCTGCCACGCAGCGCAGTCTACGACCGCTCCCCGCACTGCCCTTCCCTCCGAAGGGTGTGACTGCTAGAAGTATTCCTATTAGAAATACATGCACAGGTCCCGGACGGAGGAACCTCACCGTGAAGTTCTCGATGATCTTCGAGGCGCAGCTCGTCGACCCCACCCCCGAACGCGAACGCCAGGTCATCCACGATTGCGTCGAGCAAGCGGTCCACGCCGAGGAGATGGGCTTCGACCGGATCTGGGCGGTCGAACACCACTCACTCACCCAGTACGCGCACATGAGCGCCTCCGAGATCTTCCTGACCTGGGTCGCCGCCCGGACGCGGAAGATCCGCATCGGCCACGGGGTGGTCACCATGCCCTTCGGCTACCAGCACCCCGTCCGCGTGGCCGAGCGGGCCGCCATGCTCGACGTGCTGTCCGGGGGCCGCGTCGACATCGGCGCGGGCCGCGGGGCCACCCGCCAGGAGATGTCCATGTACGGGGTGCGGCCCGAGGACACCTACCCGCAGATGGAGGAGGCGCTGCGGATCTTCTCCGCGGCCTGGCGCGAGCCGGAGTTCGAGTGGCACGGCTCCATCGACATCGGACCCGGGGCGATCCTGCCCCGGCCCGTGCAGGACCCGCACCCGCCGCTGTTCATGGCCTGCTCCAAGCACGACACCCTCAAGCTCGCCGCCGAACTGGGCATCGGCGCCCTGGTGATGGGCTTCGCCGGCGCCGACGACGTGCGCGCCATGCGGAAGGTCTACGACGAGGCCATCGCCGCCCGCACCGGCGAGCGCCTGGTGTCGAGCGAGGTCAACGACCACCTCTCCGCGCTGTGCCCGACGATCGTCCTCGACGACGCCGAACGGGCCCTGCGGCTGGGCACCCGAGGGCAACGGTTCTTCGCCGAGTCCATCGCCCACTGGTACGGCAACGCCCCCGCGCCCACCGGCTACGCGGAGGACGAGGACGCGGCCTCGCACGTCGCTGCCCTCGCCCAGGGCCGCGAGGAACTCGTCGCCCGACTCCACGAGGCGAACATCCCGGCCCGCCCGGTCGACACCGGCACCTACAACGCGGAACACGCCTACGGCAGCGCCGAGACGGCCATCGCCTACGTGGAGCAGCTCCGCGAGATCGGCGTCGACGAGGTGATGTGCCTGATCCAGATGGGCACCGTGCCGCAGGAGGTGTGCATGGAGACCATCCGTCAGTGGGGCGAGAAGGTCATCCCGCACTTCCGCGCCCTGGAAGCACGGGACGCGGCCGGCGCCTCCCCGGCGCTGGAGGGCTGAGCCGTGGTCTCCCTCGACGGGAAGGTCGTCGTCATCACGGGTGCGGGGCGCGGACAGGGCGCCGCGGAGGCCCGGCAGTGCGTGGAGGCGGGGGCGCGGGTCGTCGTCACCGACATCCGGGAGGAGGAGGGCCGGGCGGTCGCCGCGGAACTCGGCGACCGGGCGGTCTTCGTCCACCACGACGTGGCCGACGCCGCGAGCTGGGCCGGGGTGACCGAAGCGGCCGTATCGGCCTTCGGCACGGTCTCGGCGCTCGTCAACAACGCCGCCCTGTGGCGCACCGCGCACGTCGAGCAGCAGAGCGTCGAGGGGTTCGAGACGTTGCTGCGGGTCAACCTGCTGGGCCCCTTCCTCGGCATCCGGGCCGTGGCGCCGCTGCTGCGGGCCGGGGGCGGCGGCTCGATCGTCAACATCTCCTCGACGGCCGGGCTCGTCGGGATCCGCGGCCACGCCGCCTACGGCTCCACCAAGTTCGCCCTGCGCGGGCTGACCCGATCGGCGGCGCTGGACCTGGCCGGGGACCGCATCCGGGTCAACTCGGTGCACCCGGGCGCCGTCGACACCCCGATGGTGGCCGGGGCCGTCTCCGGCCGGGACTGGTCGCACGTGCCGCTCGGGCGGATGGGCCGGCCGGAGGAGGTCGGCGACCTGGTGCTGTTCCTGTGCTCGGACGCCTCCTCGTACGTGACGGGCGCCGAGTTCACGGTCGACGGGGGGCTGACGGCCGGATGAGCGCGGACTCCCTGTCGCCGGCCGCCCGACTGCTGTGCGACGCGATGACGGCCGGCTTCCCCGGCCCCGGTGACGTGAGCGCCCTGCGCGCGGCGGCCGTGCCCGGCCCGCCCGGCCCGGAGGTGGCCTCCGTTCGCGACACCGTCGCCGCGGGCGTCCCCGTACGGGTCTACGACCCCGCGCCGGGCGCCGAGGGGCGGCCGCTGTCCGTCTGGTTCCACGGCGGCGGCTGGGTGATGTGCGGGCTGGACACCCACGACCGGCTCTGCCGCGAACTGGCCCTGGCCTCCGGCGCGGTGATCGTCTCGGCCGACTACCGGCTGGCCCCCGAACACCCCTGGCCGGCGGCGGCCGACGACGCGCTGAGCGTGTTGCTGTGGGCCCGGGCCGAAGCGCCCGCGCTGGGCTGCGACCCGGCGCGGGTGGTCGTCGCGGGCGACTCCAGCGGCGGCAACCTGGCCGCCGTCACCGCACTGCGGGCGCCGGAACTCGTCGCCGGACAGCTGCTGGCGTACCCGCCGCTGGACGCCTCGATGGGCTCCGGGTCCGTGACCACGTACGGGCGCGGCCACTTCCACACCGCCGCCCACATGGCCTGGTACTGGGACCAGTACGGCGGCGACCCGGCACACCCGCACGTGTCCCCGCTGTGCGCCCCGGACCTGGCCGGACTGCCGCGCACGCTGATCGTCCTCGCGGACTGCGACCCGCTGCGGGACGAGGGGTTGGCGTACGGCCGCCGGCTGGGGGAGGCGGGCGTGGACTGCGAGGTCCGGCTCCACCCGGGCGTCTTCCACGGCTTCCTCGGGCTGCCGCTGCCGGCGGGCGCGGCGGCCCGGGCCGGGGCGGCGGCCTGGCTGGCGGCAACGCCGTAGCCTCCGGGACCCGGCGGGTGGTGGGGGCGGGGCGGCCGGATTCGAACCGGCGTGATCCCTCCGGCAGGGGGGTGCAACTACCGCTGTGCCACGGCCCCGCCCTTGTGGTGGATCCTGGGCGGAACGTGGCCGGGCGGGCTCCACCCGGCCGGCGTCGGGAGGGGTCCGGCATGATGTGTTCATGCCTGGCTTCCTCCTGCGCACCTGCCTGCTCCTCGCCGTGGAGGCCGGGGCCGCCCTGCTGCTGTCCGAGGCCGGGGCACCCTGGATCCCCGTGCTGCTCGCGGTGTTCGTCATCGGCTCCGCCGTACCGCACGGAACGCAAGCGGAGTTCACCGCCCGCTTCCTCGTCGCCCTCACCGCGGTGGGGGTCGCCCGGCTCGGCGCCACCGTCCGGGAGCAGTACGGCGAACCGGCCGAACCCCTGGCCGCCGGGGCCGGTCTCGCGGCGCTGCTGCTGCTCCAGAGCGTGATCCTGCTGCGCCTCTCGCGAGGGGCCTCCCGCCGCTGAAACCCGCTCGCGGCCCACCTCCTGACCGCGTAGGTTCTGTCCCCATGTCCTCCCGTACGGCACCCACCACCACCCTCTGGCGTCCCACCGGCCCCGTCGAGCTCGACCTGGTCCGCGCCCTCGACAACCGCGCCTGGCCGCCCCGACTGCCCGAGCAGCCGATCTTCTACCCGGTGCTGAACGAGGACTACGCGACCCGCATCGCCCGGGACTGGAACGTCAAGCACGACGGCGCCGGCTACGTGACCCGCTTCGAGGTGGACTCCGCGTTCCTGGAGCGCTACCCGGTCCGGCAGGCGGGCGGCGAGACGATCCTGGAGCTGTGGGTCCCCGCCGAGGAGCTCCCCGAGTTCAACGCGCACATCGTCGGCCGCATCGAGGTCGTGAGCGAGTTCCACTGAGCCGTGCCCGCAGTCCGTGCCCGCCGTCCGCGCCCGCCGTCCGAGTCCCGTCGCCGGACCCCGCCCGGTTGCCCGAAAGGGCTGGTGGGCGGGGGTCGTACGGGCGAACAATGGGGGGATGACCACACGCGCCCGCTCGTTCGACAGAGCCGCCGCCCTCTACGCGGCGCACCGCCCCGGCTACCCCGAAGGCCTGTACGACGCCGTCGAGGAACTGTCCGGCCGGCCGCTCGTCGGCGCCAGGGTGGCCGACGTCGGGGCGGGCACCGGCATCGGCACCGGGCCGATGCACGCGCGCGGGGCCCGGGTGCTCGCCGTGGAGCCCGGCGACGGCATGGCCGCCGAGTTCCGGCGGGCGCTCCCCGCGGTCCCCGTCGTCCGCGGGGACGGCGACCGGCTGCCCCTGGCGACCGGCGCCTTCGACCTCGTCACCTACGCCCAGGCCTGGCACTGGACCGATCCCGCCCGCGCCGTCCCCGAGGCCCGACGCGTCCTGCGCCCCGGCGGCTCGCTCGCGATCTGGTGGAACGACACCGACGAGTCCGTTCCCTGGGTCGCCGAACAGGGCGCCCGCATCCGCGCGTTCTTCGCCGCCGACGGCGCCACCCACTTCCGCACCCTCCCGCAGGGCATCGGCGCCGACTTCGTCTCCCGGACCGTCGGCTGGTCGCGCCGCATCCCCCTCGACGCGCACCTCGCCAACCTCTCCAGCCACTCCGGCTTCCTCCTCCTCGGCGAGGAGGCCACCCGCGCCTTCATGGACGCCGAACGCACCCGGCTCCAGCACCTCTTCCCGGCCGGAACGATCGAGGAGCCGTACGTCGTCTCCCTCCACGTGGCCCACCTCGGCTGACCCCGAGCCGCGACGCCCGCCCGCCGGGTCGGCGCACGCCGCGCCCCGCCCGCCGGGGTCCGCCCACCGCCGACGGACCGGCGGCGCGACCCGGTCCCCGGCCGGGCCGTGCCGGCGGTCGGTGCCGGCCGTCGGCTCCGCCCGCCGGTTCGGGTCGGATCGCACCGGCCGCGCGCCGGAGCACGCCGCGCCCCCGGGCCGTACCGGGGACGGCGCCCCGCCGTGCCCCCGGACTACGCCCCCCGGCCGAGGTTGCGGAGCACCTCCGTGCGGCAGGCGGCCGGGGTGCCCCAGGCGTCGCGCAGGGGGCGGGCCTTGCGCAGCCACAGCGACAGGTCCAACTCCTGGGTGTAGCCGATCGCGCCGTGCACCTGGAGCGCCGTCATCGCAGCCGCGTACGCCGCCTCCCCGGCGGTGAGCTTCGCCGCCGCGACCTCGCCCGGTTCCAGGGACAGCGCCGCCGCCCAGACCAGCGGCCGGGCGAACTCCAGTGCCAGCAGGGTGTCCGCCAACCGGTGCTTCACCGCCTGGAAACCACCGATCGGCGTTCCGAACTGGGTGCGCCGCTTCGCGTACTCCACCGTGTCCGCCAGCAGGGCCTCGCCCAGGCCCAGGCACTGCGCCGCCGTCAGCAGCCGTGCCCAGCGCAGCGCCTCCCCGGCCGCCGCGGTGACGGCCGGGCCCGCCGCGAGCAGTTCGCCGCCCACCGGCGTCGACAGCCGGCGGGCCGGGTCCAGGGAGGCCAACGGTTCGCCGGGGCCCTCCGAGAGCCGCAGCTCGCCCGCCGCCGACACGGTGAACCGGTACGCGGCGGCGTCGGCGTCCAGGGCGTACGGGGAGCCGCCCGGCAGGGTCAGCGTGGCCAGGGTCCCGCCCGAGACCATTCCCGGCAGGAAGCGCTTCGCCTGCGCGTCGTCGCCCAGCCGGGCGAGCAGCACCGAGGCGGCCGCGGTCTCCACGACCGGCCCCGCCACCCCCGCCCGCCCCAGCTCGACGAAGCCCAGGGCCAGTTCCACCGGCAGCGGCCCCAGGCCCCCCAGTTCCTCGTACGCCTCCGGCACGGCCAGCGCGAACAGGCCCGTTTCCGCGAGCCGGGACCACAGCGCACGTCCCGGCCCGTGGTCCCCGTCCGCCCAGGCCCGTACCGTCGCCGGGACGGCGGCCGCGCCGAGCAGGGAGCGCAGGGTGCGGGCGAAGTCCGACTGCTCGTCGGTCGGCTGGAAGCGCATCAGCGGCGGCCCTTCGGGAGGCCGAGCAGCCGCTCGGCGATGATGTCGCGCTGGATCTCGTTGGTGCCCGCGTAGATCGGCCCGGCCAGCGAGAACACCCACGGTTCGGCCCACGGGCCGTCCGCCAGCTCGGCGTCCGGACCGAGCAGGTCCAGGGCCGTCTCGTGCAGGGCGATGTCGTACCGGGACCAGAACACCTTGTTCAGACTGGACTCGGCGCCTATCGCGGAGCCCGCCGCGAAGCGGGTCGCGCCCGCCCAGGTGAACAGTTCGTAGGCGCGCGCCCCGACCACCGCGTCCGCGACCCGGTCGCGCAGCGCGGTGTCGGCGGGATCGCCCGCCCGCTCCCAGAGGTCCACCAGGCGCCCCGCCGCCGCGAGGAAGCGTCCGGGGGAGCGCAGGGTCAGGCCGCGCTCGTTCCCGGTGGTCGACATGGCGATCCGCCAGCCCTGCCCGGGCTCCCCGATGACGTCCTCGTCCGGTACGAAGACCCCGTCGAGGAAGAGCTCCGCGAAGGCCGGCTTCCCGTCGAGCCGGCCGATGGGCCGCACCGTCACGCCGGGCGCCCGCAGGTCGAACATCAGGTACGTCAGCCCCTGGTGCGGTTTCGGGGCGTCCGGGTCCGTGCGGAAGATGCCGAAGGCCCGGTCCGCGAAAGCGGCCCGCGAGGACCACGTCTTCTGCCCGGACAGCAGCCAGCCGCCCTCGGTGCGCACGGCGCGCGACCGCAGCGACGCCAGGTCCGAACCGGACTCCGGCTCCGACCAGGCCTGCGCCCAGATCACCTCGCCGCTCGCCATCGGGGGAAGTACGCGGGCCCGCTGCTCGGCGCTCGCGTGGTCGAAGAGGGTGGGGGCGAGCAGGCTGATGCCGTTCTGTGCGACCCGGCCGGGCGCGCCTGCCGCCCAGTACTCCTCCTCGAAGACCAGCCACCGCTCGATGTCCGCGCCCCGGCCCCCGTACTCCTCGGGCCAGGACACCGCCGACCAGCGGCCGGAGTGCAGCAGGGCCTCCCACGCGCGGTGCGCGGCGAAGCCCTCCTCGGTCTCCAGGGAGGGCAGGGGCCGGGCGGGGACGTGCGCCCGGAGCCAGGTGCGGGCCTCGGCCCGGAAGGCCTCCACGTCCGCCGAGTGATCGAGGTCCATCAGCCGTTCGCCTCCTTCATGGCGGCGACGTTCATGCCGCCGAGCGAGTCCGCCGCCGTCTCGGCGTTGTGGGAGTGCGCCAGGTGGTGCAGTCCGAACACCGAGTCCATGCCGGCGTGCAGGCCCTGGAGGTCCTCGGCCTGGTTGACGGCCCGCTTGGTCAGGGCCAGTCCGAAGCCCGGCATCTCCGCGATCCGCAGGGCCAGCCGGTCGGTCTCGGCGGCCAGCGCGTCCCGTTCGACGACCCGGTTGACCATGCCGATCTCGTACGCGCGCCGGGCCGACATCCGGTCGCCGGTGTACAGGAACTCCTTCGCGATGCGGGGCGGCATCGCCCACGGGTGCGCGAAGTACTCGACGCCCGGGATGCCCATCCGCACCACGGGGTCCGCGAAGAAGGCGTCCTCGCCGGCGACGATCAGGTCGCACACCCAGGCCAGCATCAGCCCGCCCGCCACGCACGCCCCCTGGACCGAGGCGATCACCGGCTTGGGCAGTTCCCGCCAGCGCCGGCACATCCCCAGGTACACCTCGGACTCCCGGGCGAAGCGGGACTCGGCGCCGGTCCGCGTGCTGTGGTCCCACCACAGTCCGGCCCGCCGCTCGAAGGGCAGGTGGGCGTCGCGCCCGGGTGTGCCGATGTCGTGGCCCGCGGAGAAGTGCTCGCCGGCGCCGGCCAGGACGATCACCTTGACCTCGGGGTCGTCGGCGGCCCGGTAGAAGGCCTCGTCCAGGGCGTAGGTCATCGCACTGTTCTGGGCGTTGCGGTAGCGGGGGCGGTTCATGGTCACGTACGCGACCGGGCCGCGGCGCTCGTGGAGCACCGGCGCGGCGGAGTCGTCAGCGGGCATACCGACATCCTTCCCTAACAAGTGTTTGGTAGGTTAACGTACGGCCATGAGCAGCGTCGAGGAGTTCCGCACCGAGGTCCGGAGTTGGCTCCGCACCCACCTCACCGGGGAGTTCGCGGCCCTCAAGGGGCGCGGCGGACCCGGCCGCGAACACGAGGCCTTCGCCGAACGCCTCGCCTGGGAACGGCACATGGCGGCCCACGGCTGGACCTGCCTCGGCTGGCCCGAGGCCCACGGAGGCCGCGGCGCGAGCACCGAGGAACAACTCGCCTTCCACGAGGAGTACGCCCTCGCCGACGCCCCCGCCCGCGTCAACCACATCGGCGAACAACTCCTCGGCCCCACCCTCATCGCCCACGGCACCCGCGAACAGCAACGCCGCTTCCTGCCCGCCATCCGGGCGGTCGAGGAACTGTGGTGCCAGGGCTACAGCGAACCCGGCGCCGGCTCCGACCTCGCGGGCGTCCGCACCCGCGCCGCCCTCCAGGACGGCGCCTGGGTCGTGGACGGACAGAAGACCTGGACCTCCCTCGCCCACGAGGCCCGCTGGTGCTTCGTCCTCGCCCGCACCGAACCGGGATCCCGCCGCCACCGGGGCCTGTCCTACCTGCTGGTCCCCATGGACCAGCCCGGGGTGGAGGTCCGGCCCATCACCCAGCTCACCGGCACCTCCGAGTTCAACGAGGTCTTCTTCGACGGCGCCCGCACCGACGCCTCCCACGTCGTCGGCGCCCCCGGCGACGGATGGGCCGTCGCCATGGCCACCCTCGGCTACGAACGCGGCGTCTCCACCCTCGGCCAGCAGGTCGGCTTCCGCCGCGAACTCGAAGACCTCGCCGACCTCGCCCGCCGCAACGGCGCCCTCGCCGACCCACGGGTCCGCGACCGCCTCGTCCAGGCCTGGATCGGCCTGGAGACCATGCGCGCCACCGCCCGACGCCCCGGCACCGCCCCCTCCACCGCCAAGCTGTACTGGGCCCGCTGGCACCGCGACCTCGGCGAACTCGCCATGGAGGTGCTCGGCGCCGCCTCCCTCGTCGCGAACGGCGCGCACGGGGACCCGTACGACCTCGACGACCGGCAGCGGCTCTTCCTCTTCTCCCGCGCCGACACCATCTACGCCGGCTCCGACGAGATCCAGCGCAACCTCATCGCCGAGCGGATCCTCGGCCTTCCCAAGGAGGTACGGGCGTGAACGCTCCCGACCAGGTCGCCCCCCACGGGCTCCTCACGGACCGCACCGCCGTCATCACCGCCGCCGCGGGCGCCGGCATCGGCGGCGCCACCGCCCGCCGCTTCCTGGAGGAGGGCGCCCGCGTCCTCATCGGCGACGCCCACGCCCGCCGCCTCAAGGAGACCGAGGACGCCCTCGCCGCCGAGTTCGGCGCCGCCCGCGTCACCTCCCTGCCCTGCGACGTCACCGACGAGGAACAGGTCCGCGCCCTGTTCGCCCTCGCCGAGGAGACCCACGGCGGCCTCGACGTCGTCGTCAACAACGCCGGCCTCGGCGGCACCGCCGACCTCGTCGACATGACCGACGAACAGTGGGACCGCGTCCTCGACGTCACCCTGAACGGCACCTTCCGCTGCACCCGCGCCGCCCTGCGCTCCTTCAGGGCCTCCGGTCGCGGCGGCGCCGTCGTCAACAACGCCTCCGTCGTCGGCTGGCGCGCCCAGCGGGGCCAGGCCCACTACGCCGCCGCCAAGGCCGGCGTGATGGCCCTGACCCGCTGCGCCGCCCTGGAGGCCGCGGACTTCGGCGTACGCGTCAACGCGGTCGCCCCCAGCCTGGCCATGCACCCGCACCTGGTGAAGGTCACCAGCGAGGAACTGCTCACGGAACTCACCGCCCGCGAGGCCTTCGGCCGGTACGCCGAGCCCTGGGAGATCGCCAACGTCATCGTCTTCCTGGCGAGCGGCTACTCGTCGTACATGACGGGCGAGACCGTGTCGGTCAGCAGCCAGCACGCGTAGACCGAGAATGGGCCCGTGCCAACGAACAAGCCGACGAACCAGCAGACCGCCAAGAAGAAGCCGCAGGTGACCGCGTCACCCGAGCGGCGCCGCGAACTCCTCGACACCGCCGCCGAGGTCTTCGCCGCACAGGGCTACAACGCCACCACCGTCCGGAAGATCGCCGACGCCGCCGGCATGCTCGCCGGCAGCCTCTACTACCACTTCGATTCCAAGGAATCGATGCTCGACGAGATCCTCTCCGCCTTCCTGAACGAACTCTGGCAGGGCTACGACACCGTCCTGGCCGCCGGACTCGGCCCCAGGGAGACCATCGAGGCCCTCGTCACCGAGTCCTTCCGGGAGATCGACCGGCACCGCGCCGCCGTCGCCATCTACCAGAAGGAAGCGCGCACCCTCTCCGCCCAGCCCCGCTTCCACTACCTCTCCGACTCGCAGCAGAAGTTCGAGAAGGCCTGGCTCGGGACGCTGGAGCGGGGGGTCGCGGCCAAGGTCTTCCGCGCCGACCTCGACATCCGCCTCACCTACCGCTTCGTCCGCGACACGGTCTGGGTGGCGGCGTCCTGGTACCGGCCCGGAGGACAGCACAGCCCCGAGGAGATCGCCCGCCAGTACCTGTCCATGGTGCTCGACGGGATCGCCCTGCGTACCTGACCCGAACAGAGGAGACCCGATGCCCGAGGCCTACATAGTCGAAGCGGTCCGCACCCCGGTGGGGCGGCGCGGCGGCGGCCTGTCCGCGGTCCACCCCGCCGATCTCGGCGCGCACGTGCTGAAGGCGCTGGTCGAACGCTCCGGGATCGACCCGGCCGCCGTCGAGGACGTCGTGTTCGGCTGCCTCGACACGGTCGGACCGCAGGCCGGGGACATCGCCCGGACGGCCTGGCTGGCGGCGGGCCTGCCGGAGGAGGTGCCCGGCGTCACCGTCGACCGGCAGTGCGGCTCCTCGCAGCAGGCCGTGCACTTCGCGGCCCAGGGCGTCCTGTCCGGCACCCAGGACCTGGTGGTCGCGGGCGGCACCCAGAACATGTCGATGATCCCGATCGCCTTCGCCTCCCGACAGGCGGCGGAGCCGCTGGGCCTCACCGAGGGCCCCTACGCCGGCTCCGCCGGCTGGCGCGCCCGCTACGGCGACGCCCCCGTCAACCAGTTCCACGGGGCCCAGCTGATCGCCGAGAAGTGGGGCATCACGCGCCGCGACATGGAGGAGTTCGCCCTGCGCTCCCACCGGCGGGCCCTGCTGGCCATCGACGAGGGCCGCTTCGAGCGGGAGACCGTGCCGTACGGGGACGTACGCGTCGACGAGGGTCCGCGCCGCGACACCACCCTGGAGAAGATGGCCGGTCTCAGGCCCGTCGTCGAGGGCGGCACCATCACCGCGGCCGTCTCCTCCCAGGTCTCCGACGGGGCGGCGGCGATGCTGATCGCCTCCGAGCGGGCCGTCCGCGAACACGGACTGCGGCCCCGCGCCCGCATCCACCACCTGTCCGTACGCGGCGAGGACCCGATCCGGATGCTGTCGGCGCCGATCCCGGCCACCGCGCACGCCCTGAAGAAGACCGGCATGTCGCTCGCCGACATCGACCTCGTCGAGATCAACGAGGCCTTCGCCCCCGTGGTCCTGGCCTGGCTCAAGGAGACCGGAGCCGACCCCTCCCGGGTGAACGTCAACGGCGGCGCCATCGCCCTCGGCCACCCGCTGGGCGCCACCGGCGTCAAACTGATGACCACCCTGCTGCACGAACTGGAACGCACCGGAGGCCGCTGGGGCCTCCAGACCATGTGCGAGGGCGGGGGACAGGCCAACGTGACGATCATCGAGCGGCTGTAGCTCCCCGACGCGCGCCCGGGCCGCTTCCCGCCACCCCTCCCGACCTGCTCCGGAAGCCTTCCGGGGCAGGTCACACGCCCGGGGCAGCGCTCCCCGGCGGACGTGTGCTAGCTTAGAGCTCGTTGCAGTTGTGGTACCCATGAACTTTATGTGCGCCTGACGGGAATGCTCCGACAGGCGCTTTAATTGTTTTTACCGGAGTCTCCGGATGGGGCCCTTGCCGCCTATTCAGGAGATTCAAAATGGCACTTGGCACCGTGAAGTGGTTCAACTCGGAAAAGGGCTTCGGCTTCATCGAGCAGGACGGTGGCGGTCCGGACGTGTTCGCCCACTACTCGAACATCGCCACCCAGGGCTTCCGTGAGCTCCAGGAGGGCCAGCGCGTGTCCTTCGACGTCACCCAGGGCCAGAAGGGCCCCCAGGCGGAGAACATCATCCCCGCCTAATTTCTTCAGCATGCCGGGGTCCGCGCCGTGAGGTGCGGGCCCCGGCTTGTCTGCTGTCTCGACCGCGTTTGCAAGACCGCGTCTCAGCGTTTTACCTGCCGGTATCAGGAGGGCATTTTCCGCATGACCAGCTCCAGCTCCGCACGACCCAGCCGCCGCCCCACCCGGGGTCGAGGTACGGCCCAGGGGCGTCCGAAGGCTGGCGCGGGACGGCAGAAGTCCGCCCCCGTGGCCCGGCCGCAAGAATTCACCATGCCCGAACCGCTGACCCCGGCCCTGCCGCCGGTCGCCGCATTCGAGGACATGGACATGCCCGAGGCGCTGCTGAAGACCCTCGCCGCCCAGGGTGTGACCGAACCCTTCCCGATCCAGGCCGCGACGCTGCCGAACTCCCTCGCCGGCCGTGACCTGCTCGGCCGCGGCCGCACCGGCTCCGGCAAGACGCTGGCCTTCGGCCTGGCCCTGCTCTCCCGCACCGCCGGCCGCCGCGCGCAGCCGAAGGCGCCGCTCGCGATGGTCCTCGTACCGACCCGCGAGCTCGCGCAGCAGGTGACCGACGCCCTGGCCCCGTACGCCACGGCCGTCAACCTGCGCATCGCGACCGTCGTCGGCGGCATGTCGATCAACCGGCAGTCCGGCGCCCTGCGCCGCGGCGCCGAGGTCCTCGTCGCCACGCCCGGCCGTCTGAAGGACCTCATCGACCGCGGTGACGCCGACCTCTCCCAGGTCTCCATCACGGTCCTCGACGAGGCCGACCAGATGACCGACATGGGCTTCATGCCGCAGGTCACCGCGCTCCTCAAGCAGGTCGAGCCCGAGGGCCAGACCATGCTGTTCTCGGCGACGCTCGACAAGAACATCGACAAGCTCGTCAAGATGTTCCTGCACGACCCGGTCGGCCACTCCGTCGACCCGTCGGCCGGCGCGGTCACCACCATGGAGCACCACGTCCTGTACGTCATGGACGAGACCGACAAGAAGGCCGTGGCGACGCGCATAGCCGCTCGCGACGGCCGGGTGATCATGTTCGTCGACACCAAGCGCGGGGTCGACCGCATGGTCAAGAAGCTCCTCGCCGACGGCGTACGGGCCTCCGGCCTGCACGGCGGCCGCTCGCAGCCGCAGCGCAACCGCACCCTCGACTGGTTCAAGACGGGCGAGGTCACCGCGCTGGTCGCCACCAACGTGGCCGCGCGCGGCATCCACATCGACGACCTCGACCTCGTCGTCAACGTGGACCCGCCCACCGACCACAAGGACTACCTGCACCGCGGCGGCCGCACCGCCCGCGCCGGCGAGTCCGGCAGCGTCGTCACCCTGGTGCTCCCCGACCAGAAGCGCGACATGACCCGCCTGATGTCGGACGCCGGCATCTCGCCGCGCACCGCGCAGATCAAGTCCTCCGACGAGGAGCTGGCCCGCCTCACCGGCGCCAAGGCGCCCTCGGGCATCCCCGTGGTGCTGGAGGTGCCGCAGGCGACCCCGCCGAAGCAGCGCACCGGCTCGGGCAACGGCAACGGCGGCGGTTCGCGCCGTCGTTCCGGTGCCCCGCGCACCGGTGGCGCCGCGGGCGGCGCCCCGGCGGCGGGCGGCCGCGGCCGTCGCGCCGGTTCGGGCGCCACCGGGCAGGCCCCCGCGGCCGGTGCGGGCCAGGCCCGTCGCGGTCAGGGCGGTCAGGGCGGTGGAACCGGTGGTTCCACCGGTCAGGGCCGGCGCACCGGGGGCGGTGCCTCCGGCGGCGCGGCCGCCGCGTCCGCGCGCAGCCGGGTCGGCTCCGCCGGCCAGGGCCGCCGCCGGGCGGTCTGACCTCCGGGCGACGTAACGACGTACCACGGGGCCGGGCGGCGCCACACGCGCCGCCCCGCCCCGTGGCGGCGTGCGGGCCCGGGGGCCCGGGGGGGTACCGGACCCAAATTGACTGGAGCTTCGCCAGCGTCCGCAGGTCCAGGCCGAGGCCCTGCGTCAGGTAGCCGTAGAAGCTGCCGTAGTCGGCCTCCATCTGGGCGGTCGAGGCGTCCAGGTAGTCCTGACGGACCTCCTGGAGCGGGATCAGCAGGTCGGGGTTCTGCATCCGACCGGACTGCTTGAGGCCCGCGCGGACCTGGGCGTCGTAGGCACCGCGGAAGGTGTTCGAGGCCAGGTAGTCGCGTTCGGCGGTCGCCTCGGGCACGGCCAGGGCGCGCAGCAGGACGTAACTCATCCAACCCGTACGGTCCTTGCCGGACGTGCAGTGGTACAGCAGCGGCCCCTGGCCGCCGTTGGCGATCTCCCGCAGCGTGGCCGCGAACTGCGCCCGGTTCTCGGGGCTCGTCACGAAGGTGCGGTAGATGTCCCGCATGTAGGCCTCGGCGCGGCCACCGCCCAACATCTGTTCCTGCTTGACGGGGTCGCCGCTGCCGATCGCGCCGACGAGGGTCCCGTACAGGCCCAGGTCGCTGATCGGGCGGGCGGTGGCGGACAGGCCGGGCGGCAGCTTGTCGGCGCCGTCGTACTGGACCTCCATCGGGATGCGGAAGTCGATGGCCTTCGTGAGGCCGAGACCGGCGACGGTGGTGATGTCCGTCGCGGTCAGCTTGCTCAGGGCGTCGGAGCGGTAGACGAGCCCCTGGCGGACCTGACCACCGGTGTAGGTGCGGTGGCCGCCGATGTCCCGGACGTTGACGGCGCCCTGGAGAGGAATCTGACGAATCGTTTCAGCCGACGGTTGCCAGCGCGGCTGGTGGTGCCGGGCACTGACCCCGGCTCCGGGCGCCGCCTGCGCGGACGCGGAGGCGGGCAGGGTTCCGGCGGCGAGCACGGCGGCGGCCGCCGCGATCACCAGACGGATTCGGGCACGGCTCATGTGGGCGACTCCTGTGACGGAGAAGGGGGATCACCCTGGTGGTGGCAGGGTGCCGAGCACGTGCGGACCGCCGTGTCCGTACAGACGGTCCAGCACGCCGTGTGCCTCGGCCATGACGCGGTCGACGAGGTCCGCGCAGGACGGCAGATCCTCGATCACCCCCGCGACCTGGCCGGATGCCATGACGCCGAGGTCCGTACGACCCTCGACCATGGACGCCTTGAGGAGCATGGGGGTGTTCGCGGCGAGCAGGACCTGGCTCCAGGACAGGTCCTTGCCGTGCTTCATCGCCAGGCCGTCGCGGACCATCGCGGACCACGACAGTCCCGACAGCTTCCGGAAACCGGCCGCGTGCCGCACGGCCCGCGCCAGCGCCCGGGCGCGCCCCGACCGCTCCAGGGCGTCGACCAGTTCGGTGCGCAGCATCCGGTGCGGCATCCCGTCGACGGCCGTGGTGACGGTGACGTCCTTCACCGTGGCCTTCAGGTACTCGGCCTTCACGGCGTCCGGGACGGTCGAGTCCGAGGTCAGCAGGAAGCGGGTGCCCATGGCGATCCCGGCCGCCCCGTAGGCGAGCGCCGCGACCAGGCCCCGGCCGTCGTGGAAGCCGCCGGCGGCGATCACGGGGATGTCCACCGCGTCGACCACCTGCGGCAGCAACACCGTCGTCGCCACGTCCCCGGTGTGACCGCCGCCCTCGCCGCCCTGCACGATCACCGCGTCCGCGCCCCAGCCGGCGACCTTCTCGGCGTGCCGGCGGGCACCGATCGAGGGGATGACGACGACGCCCGCGTCCTTCAGCCGGGCGATCAGCTCCCGGGACGGGGCGAGGGCGAAGGAGGCGACCTTCACGCCCTCGGCGACGATCAGTTCCACCCGCTCGGCGGCGTCCCCGGCGTCCGTCCGCAGGTTGACCCCGAAGGGCGCGTCCGTGCGGGAGCGGACCTCCCGCACCGCCGAGCGCAGCTGGTCCACCGTCATCGTCGCCGAGGCCAGGACGCCGAGGGCGCCCGCGTTCGCCGCCGCCGACACCAGGCGCGGCCCGGCCACCCAACCCATGCCGGTCTGCACGATCGGGTGGCGGACCCCGACCAGCTTCGTGAACGCCGTCTCCACGGCGTCAGCCCCGCACTTCGCGGTCGCGCAACCCCTGGGGGTCGATCACCTCGCGGATCAGTCGCAGTTCCCCCGGCGACGGTTCCCGCGTGTACGGGACCTCCCCGGTCACCGCCAACTCGAAGCCGGTGGCGGCGCGGACCTGGTCGACGTCCACCCCCGGGTGCACGGAGACCAGGCGCATCGAGCGGTCCGGTCCGGCGAAGTCGAACACCCCGAGGTCGCTGACGACCCGGGGCAGCCGGTGGAAGCGGGTCACCCCGGCCGCCTCGGCCCGGTCGTGGCCGACCCCGCTGACCATGTCGACGCGTTCGACGAAGACCCGGGTCGAGTGCTTGGGGATCCAGTAGCTCACCGGGTTGTTGAGGGTGTTGACGGGTGCTCCCCGCACCCCCAGGAGCTGGCGGGTCGGCCGTTCCCAGTCGCCGATGCAGGAGATGTTCTGGTTGCCGAACCGGTCGATCTGGCTCGCGCCCATCATCACGTGCCGCTTGCCGCCCGTGACCATCGTCAGGTGACGGCGGTAGGGGAGCCAGCCCTCGGGGGTGCCGTCGAGGCCGATCAGCATCGCCTCGCCGTCGGTGAGCAGCAGGTCGGGGGAGAACGTCCGCTTCGCGAGCCGGGCCCCGATGGAGGGGATCAGGCCCATCGGGCTCGCCAGGACCTCGCCGTTGTCGCGCCAGGCCTCGGCGCAGGCGATCACGCAGTACTCGGCCCGGGTGACGGGGGCGGCGGCGGGGTCGCGGGGGGAGGTGTCGGCCGAGGTGTCGGACGGGGCTCCGGGCTGGGTGCTCAACTCTGCTCCTCGTGCCAGGTCCGGACGGCGGACTGGTAGTCGTGCTCGCCCGCCCCGGACAGGAAGCGGGCGCGGAACTCGGGCCAGGGGGTGGACGCGTAGAGCTTCTGGAAGGCCTCGTCGCGGTCGTAGTCGGGGGCGCAGGAGGTGAAGTGGGCGCCGTTCGGGGTCTCCACGACCCCGGTGACCGCGTGCCGGCTGACGAGGAGGGACTGCGGGGGGCCCGCCTTGGACAGCTCGGCGCTCTCCACGAGCTGTTCGCAGGATACGTACGCGGTGTCCGCGGCCTCGCAGAACAGGTCGTCGAAGTACGGGTCGGGTCCCAGGTACTGGGCGTTGCCCAGGCGGTCGGCGCGGTTGAGGTGGACCAGGGCGGCGTCCATGCGCAGGGCGGGGACGGCGACGAACTCCTCGCCGTCGGCGTAGGGGGAGGTGACGGTGCGCAGTTCGGGATTGACCCGCATCACGTCGGAGCCGAGTCCGGCGCGGACGGGCAGGAAGGGCAGCCGGTTCGCGGCGGCGTGCAGGCCCCACATGAACATGGCCTCGTCGAGCTCGGTGAGGGTGAGGGCGCCGCTCTCGCGGGCGGCCCGGAAGTGCGGCTCCAGCGGGATGGAGTCGAGGGTGACGAAGGGGGCGACCAGCCGGCGGATCCGGCCGGCGGCGGCGAGCAGCCCGACGTCGGGGCCACCGTAGGACACCACGGTGAGATCGGTGATCCCGGAACGGAGCAGTGCCCGCACCAGGGCCATCGGCTTGCGCCGGGAGCCCCAGCCGCCGATGCCGATGGTCATGCCGCTGCTCAGCCGGCCGACCACCTCCTCGGGGGTCATCGTCTTGTCGCTCACGCCGTCCCTTCCTTCCCGAAGGTGTCGCGGACCCGGTCGGCGACACCGCTGAGGTTGGCCTCGAAGGTGAAGCCCTGCTCGAAGCGGTAGCTGCGGCGCACGTCCACGGGGTCGATGCCGTTGATGGCGGCCTTGGCGAGGCGGATCAGGTAGCCGTCCTTCCGCGCGATCTCGGCGGCCAGTTCCAGGGCCGCGTCCCGCACCTCCTCGCGCGGCACCACCTTCCAGACCGAGCCGTGCGCGTGCAGTTCGGCGGCGGTCGCGGTGCGGGAGGTGTAGTAGAGGGTGCGCATCAGGTGCTGGGGGACCAGCCGGGCCAGGTGGGTGGCGGCGCCGAGGGCGCCCCGGTCCAGTTCGGGCAGCCCGAAGGTGGCGTCGTCCGAGGCGACGATCGCGTCGGCGTTGCCCACCAGGCCGATGCCGCCGCCGAGGCAGAAGCCGTGCACGGCCGCGACGACGGGGACCTCGCACTCGTAGACGGCGGCGAACGCCTCGGCGCAGCCGCGGTTGGCCCCGATGAGGGAGGCGTGCCCGGTGTCGCGCTGCATCTCCTTGATGTCGACGCCGGCGTTGAAGCCGCGGCCCCCGGCGGCGAGGACGACGCACCGGACCGCGGGGTCGCGGCCGGCCGCGCGCAGGGCGTCGGCGAGGTCGTACCAGCCCTGCACGGGCAGCGCGTTGACGGGTGGGAAGTCGACTGTGACGAGTGCGATGCCCTTGTCCGGGCTGGAGGTGGAGACACCCATGAGCGGATCAGCTACCTTTCCACCAAACATTTGTTAGGTGAGGAAGGTAGCAGCCGATGGAGCTCAATGGGAGGGTCGTCGTCGTCACGGGCGGAACCCGGGGCGTCGGCGCCGGGATCGCCCGCTCGTTCCTCGCGGCGGGCGCGCGGGTCGTCGTCTGCGCGCGGCGCCCGCCCACCGAGCCGGTCGGGGCGGACGGCCGGCAGGCCGATTTCGCCGCCCTCGACCTGCGCGATCCGGACGCCGTACGGGAGTTCTTCGCCGGGGTCGCCGAGCGGTACGGGCGGCTCGACTGCCTGGTCAACAACGCGGGCGGCACCCCGTACCGGCTGCTGGGCGAAGGGGAGGCCGAGCGGCACGCGCGCGTCGTCGACCTCAACCTGGTGGCCCCGCTGACGGCCTCGCTCGCGGCCCACCCGTGGCTGCGCGCGGCGCGCGGCTCGGTCGTGATGATCGGCAGCGTCAGCGGCACCCGGCCCTCACCGGGTACGGCGGCGTACGGGGCCGCCAAGGCGGGCCTGGAGAACCTGGCCCGGTCGATGGCCGTGGAATGGGCGCCCGACGTACGGGTCAACTCGCTGGTCCTGGGCATGGTGCGGACCGAACTGTCGCACCTGCACTACGGCGACGAGGCCGGTGTCGCCGCGGTCGGCGCGACCGTGCCCCTGGGTCGGCTGGCCGAGCCCTCGGACGTGGGGGAGGCGGCGGTGTTCCTCGCCTCGGACCGGGCCGCCTACGTGAGCGGGGCGAGCCTGCTGGTGCACGGCGGCGGCGAACGTCCGGCGTTCCTCGATGCGGCAACTGTCAACAAGGAGAGCTGATATGGGCATGGCGGACGGACGTGTGGTCGTCGTGACGGGCGCGGGACGGGGGCTGGGCCGGGCCCACGCCCTGGCCTTCGCGGCGGAAGGGGCCCGGGTCGTCGTCAACGACCTGGGCGTCGGGCTCGACGGGCACCCGGAGACGGACGGGCCCGCGGCCCGGGTCGTGGCCGAGATCCGGGAGCGGGGCGGGGAGGCGGTCGCGCACGGCGGGGACATCGCGACCGGCGCCGGCGCGGCCTCCCTGGTGGAGTGCGCGGTGTCCGCCTTCGGCCGGCTTGACACCCTCGTCAACAACGCCGGGTTCCTGCGGGACCGGATGCTGGTCAACCTCGGCGAGGACGACTGGGACGCGGTCGTACGGGTCCACCTCAAGGGCCACTTCCTGCCGCTGAGGGAGGCCGCCGCCTGGTGGCGGGCGGAGGCGAAGGCCGGTCGGCAGGTGGCCGCGCGGGTGGTCAACACCTCCTCCGGGGCCGGACTGCTCGGCTCCGTCGGGCAGGGCAACTACAGCGCGGCCAAGGCGGGCATCCTCGGGATGACCCTGGTCGCCGCGGCCGAAATGGGTCGGTACGGGGTCCAGGTCAACGCCATCGCCCCTGCGGCCCGGACCCGGATGACCGAGCGGACCTTCGCGGAGACGATGGCCGCCCCGGCCGCCGGGGCCTTCGACGCGATGGCTCCCGAGAACGTGTCCCCGCTGGTGGTGTGGCTCGGCTCCGACGCCTCGGCCGGGGTCACGGGCCGGGTCTTCGAGACCGAGGGCGGCCGGATCACCGTCATGGAGGGCTGGCGCCCCGGCCCCACCGCGGACAGCGGGGCGCGCCGGACACCGGCCGAGGCGGGCGAGGCGGCGGCGAAGCTGCTGGCCGCCGCCGAACCGCCGCACCCGGTGTACGGGGCGCGGTAGCCGCCCGGGCGGGCGGAACCAGGAGGCGCGGGGCGCGGTCCGGTGCGGGCCGCGCCCCGCCGTGCTGTACGGGGCCGTGCCCCCACCGCGGGCGCACCGCGGTCGATGGCGCACCGCGGTCGATGGCGCACTGCGGTCGGGTCGGGTCGGGTCGTGCAGGGCCGGGGTCGAGCCGCGCCGTGCCGCGGCGGTCGTGCCGCCGTGTCGTGCCGGCGCCCCGTGCCGGCCGGCCGTGCCGCCGGGCCGTGCCGCGGCGGCGCGTCGGGTGCTTCTGGACATCTTCGCCGGAACGGCCGGAGCGCCTTCGGCGGGCGTCGCGGGGCGGTCGGGCTGCTGGGCGGGGTGACACGACGGATGACGCCCGCGCGGAATCCGGCCAGGAAAAGCGGCCCACGGTCATTGGCCACATCGGGTCCTTCCCCTTCCCTCCCCCCTGTGGTGGCATGTCCACGCCGAATTCGGCAGTGGTTCCCACAGGATGGAGAAAAACAAATGCAGCTCCGCAGACTCTGCACCGGCGCGGCGGTCCTGGCGCTGGCCGCCATGGCCGTGACCGCACCGGTCCAGGCCGACGCACCGGAAAACCCGCCGCCCGGAAGGGTCACCGTCGACGTGGTCGGGGTGAACGGATCGGGTTGTCCGCAGGGCACCTCCGAGGTCGCCGCGGCTCCCGACAACACCGCGTTCACCGTCACGTACAGCAACTACCTCGCCCAGGCCGGGGCGGGCGCCGGCGGCACCGAGTTCCGCAAGAACTGTCAGCTCGCCCTGCGGATCCACGTCCCCCAGGGCTTCACGTACGCCATCGCCCGGGCCGACTACCGCGGCTTCGCGCACCTCCAGCGCGGCGCCTTCGGCCAGCAACGCGCGAACTACTACTTCCAGGGCCAGGCCCAGACCGCCCGCAGCACCCACCAGTTCAACGGCCCCGTCAGCGACAACTGGCAGGCGAGCGACCGCACCGAGTACGCCGACCTCGTCTGGGCGCCCTGCGGCGAGGAACGCAACCTCAACGTCAACACCGAACTGCGGGTCTACGCAGGAACGTCGAACCCGCAGGCCCCGAGCTTCATGAGCATGGACTCCACGGACGGCAGCGTCAGCACGGTCTACCACTTCGAGTGGAAGGAATGCCCCGCGGGCCGACCGGCGTGAGCGAGTACGGCAACCCCCGACCCCGTCAGGAGTGATGACGATGTCCCCCTCGCTGTCCCGCACCCTGCTCATCGGCGGAGCCACCGCCGCCCTGATCGCCACCGCCACGCCGGCCGGAGCCTCCGGATCGGGACCGATCACCGCGCCGCCCGACAAGATCGTGATCGAACTCGCCACCGTGAACGGCTCGGGCTGCCGCGAAGGCACCGCCGAGGTCGCCGTGGCCCCGGACAACACCGCCTTCACCGTCACGTACAGCGAGTACCTCGCCCAGGTCGGGCCCGGCGCCCCGCCGACGGCCTTCCGCAAGAACTGTCAGCTCAACCTCCGCGTCCACGTGCCCAACGGCTTCACCTACGCGATCGTCCAGGCCGACTACCGCGGATTCGCATTCCTCCAACCGGGGGCATCGGGTCAGGAAAGGGCGAACTACTACTTCCAGGGAATGCCCCAGACTTCCCAGCGGACGCATCAGTTCAACGGACCCCTCAACGACAACTGGCAGGCGACCGACAGGACGGAATACGCCGACCTGGTATGGGCGCCCTGCGGGGAAAAGCGCAATTTCAACATCAATACGGAACTGCGCGTGAATGCGGGCACCTCCAACCCGCAGGCGACCAGTTTCATGGCGATGGACTCCACCGACGCCAGCGTCAACACCCTGTACCACCTCGCCTGGCAGGCGTGCCCCGCGCCGCGGACGTAGTGCCGTGAGCCGGGGGCGGGGCCGACGTGCGACCGGCCCCGCCCCACCCCGGGGCGTCCCGCCCACGCCGACGGGCGGGACGCCCACGATGCGCCGGGAACGCCCACGGCGCACGCCGTGCACGCCGCGGCGCACCGGGGCCGCCCGCGCCGCGGGGCGGCCCCTTCGCCGCGGCTCCCCCTTCGCCGCGGCCACCCCGGCGTCCGCGCCACCCCCGTGGGCGGCGGCGGG
>NZ_JBHVPG010000054.1:0-60223 GCF_042887545.1 Streptomyces sp. NPDC057939 | reverse complement strand
GTTTTGACGGTCGGGATGCAGGAGACCGTGGAGGACGCGGGCCGTGAGGCGGCGGTCCTCGGGTCGCTGCGCCGCAATGAGGGTGGCCTGGAACGCTTCTGGTCGTCGCTGGCCGAGGCCTACGTCCGTGGTGCGGTCGTGGACTGGGACGCGGTGTTCGCCGGTACGGGAGCCCGGCGTGTGGACCTGCCCACCTACGCCTTCCAGCAGGAGCACTTCTGGCTCGAAAGCGGCACCCCCTCGGACCCCGAGGCCGCCGCGTACCCGGTCGGCGCCGCCGACGCCCGGTTCTGGGAAGCCGTCGACGCACACGACGTGGCCGCCCTCACTGCCGAACTGGACGTCGACGCCGACGAGGCGCTCACCGCGCTGCTCCCCGCGCTGTCCTCGTGGCGGCGCCAGAGCCATGAGCGGTCCACCGTCGACGGCTGGCGCTACCGGATCACCTGGAAGCCGGCCCCCGAGCCCGCCTCCGTACCCCGACTCTCCGGCACCTGGCTGATCGCGGTGCCCGAGGCCCCGACCGACGCCGAGCCGACGGAAGCCGTCCTGCGCACGCTCGCCGAACACGGCGCGGACGTACGACGGATCGCCGTGCCCCGCACCGACGACTCCCGCGCCGAGCTGGCCGGGCGGATCCGAGCGGCGCTCGCCGACAGCACTTCGGTGACGGGCGTGCTGTCGCTCGTGACGTCCACCGGCGCCGACGCGGCGCCCGGTGTGATCGACACCCTCTCCCTCGTGCAGGCCCTCGGCGACACCGAGGTGAACGCACCGCTGTGGTGCGTCACCCGAGCCGCGGTGTCGGTGGCCCGCTCCGAGCCGCGGATCGATCCCTCGCAGGCCCCGGTCTGGGGCCTCGGCCGGGTGGTGGCGCTGGAGCACGGCGAGCGTTGGGGCGGTCTGGTCGACCTGCCGTCCGTGGCCGACGAGCGGAGCCTGTCGCGGCTCGTGGGCGTGTTGGCCGGTGACGGTGCGGAGGACCAGGTGGCCGTGCGGGCTTCCGGGGTGTTCGTGCGTCGTCTGGTGCGGGCGCGGCTGGCCGAGACGCCGGTCGTGCGTGAGTGGCGGCCCGCCGGTACGACGCTGGTGACGGGGGGTACGGGTGCGCTCGGTGCGCACGTCGCCCGTTGGCTGGCGTCGAACGGTGCCGAGCACCTGGTCCTGACCAGCCGTCGTGGTCCGGACGCGCCCGGTGCCGTCGGTCTCCGTGAGGAGTTGACGGCCCTCGGCGCGGAGGTGACGATCGCCGCCTGCGACGTCGGTGACGGCGACCAGCTCGCGGCCCTCCTGACCTCCGTACCGGCCGACCGGCCGCTCACCGCGGTCGTGCACACGGCGGCCGTCCTGGACGACGGGGTCATCGAGGCGCTCACCCCCGAGCAGATCGAACGGGTCCTGCGGGTGAAGGTCGATGCCACGCGGAACCTGCACGAGCTGACCCGTCACCTGGACCTTTCGGCGTTCGTCCTCTTCTCCTCCTTCGCCGCCACCTTCGGCGCCCCCGGCCAGGGCAACTACGCGCCCGGCAACGCGTTCCTCGACGCCTTCGCCGAATACCGGCGGGCCGAAGGCCTGCCCACCACCTCCCTCGCCTGGGGCCCCTGGGGTGACGGAGGCATGGCCGAAGGCGCCGTCGGCGACCGGATGCGTCGCCACGGCGTCATCGAGATGGACCCCGCACGGGCCGTCAGCGCGCTCCAGTACGCCCTGGACCGTGACGAGACCACCCTGACCGTCGCCGACATGGAGTGGAAGCGCTTCGTACTCGCCTTCACCTCGGGCCGCGCCCGGCCCCTGCTGCACGACCTGCCCGAGGCGCGACAGGCGGCGGAGGCCACCGGCGCCGACACCACGGAGGACACCGGCAACGCCGCCGTGCTCCTGCGCCGGCTCGCCGGACAGTCCGAGGCCGAGCAGGAACGCCTGCTGCTGGAACTCGTCCGGACGGCCGTCGCCGCGGTACTCGGCTACGCCGGGCCCGACGCCGTCGAGGCCGGCCGGGCGTTCAAGGAACTCGGCTTCGACTCCCTCACCTCCGTCGAACTGCGCAACCGCCTCGGCGCCGCCGCCGGGCTCAAGCTGCCGCCCACCCTCGTCTTCGACCACCCGACGCCGACCGTCCTGGCCCGGCACCTGCGGGCCGAGCTCGGCGGCCGGGACGCGAAGGACACCGCGACCGCCCGGACGGTCACCGGCCCCACCGCCGGAGCGGACGCCGAACCGATCGCCGTCGTCGCGATGAGCTGCCGCTTCCCCGGTGGCGTCCGCAGTCCCGAGGAACTGTGGCAACTGCTGGCCTCCGGCGGCGACGCCCTCTCCCGGTTCCCCGTCGACCGCGGCTGGGACGTCGAGGCGCTGTACGACCCCGACCCCAACGCCCAGGGCACCTCCTACACCCGCGAGGGCGGCTTCCTCACCGACGCGGCCTCCTTCGACCCGGCGTTCTTCGGGATCTCCCCTCGCGAGGCCATGGCGATGGACCCGCAGCAGCGGCTGCTCCTGGAAACCTCGTGGGAGACGTTCGAGCGGGCCGGCATCGATCCGGAGACCCTGCGCGGCAGCCAGTCCGGCGTGTTCGTCGGGACCAACGGCTCCGATTACTCGCACCTCGTGCGCGGCGCCTCCGAGGGCCTCGAAGGACACCTGGCCACCGGCAGCGCGGGCAGCGTCGTCTCCGGCCGGCTGTCCTACACGTTCGGCCTCGAAGGCCCCGCCGTCACCGTCGACACGGCATGCTCGGCCTCGCTCGTCGCGCTGCACCTCGCGGTGCAGGCCCTGCGGTCGGGGGAGTGCTCCATGGCCCTGGCCGGCGGTGTGACCGTCATGTCCACACCCGGCACCTTCATCGAGTTCAGCCGCCAGCGCGGCCTGTCCACCGACGGCCGCTGCAAGGCGTTCTCCTCCGACGCCGACGGCTTCAGCCCCGCCGAGGGCGTCGGAATGCTCCTCGTCGAACGCCTCTCCGACGCACGGCGCCACGGACACCCCGTACTGGCCGTGATCCGCGGTACCGCCATCAACCAGGACGGCGCGAGCAACGGCCTGACGGCCCCGAACGGTCCGTCCCAGCAGCGCGTCATCCGCCAGGCCCTGGCCAACGCGGGTGTGTCCGCCGCCGAGGTCGACGTGGTCGAGGCGCACGGCACCGGTACGACCCTCGGCGACCCGATCGAGGCCCAGGCCCTCCTCGCCACCTACGGCCAGGACCGGCCCGAGGGCAGGCCGCTGCTGCTCGGCTCGATCAAGTCCAACATCGGCCACGCCCAGGCCGCCGCGGGCGTCGCCGGCGTGATGAAGGTCGTGCTGTCCATGCAGCACGGCGTACTGCCGCAGAGCATCCACATCGCCGACCCCACCCCGCACGTCGACTGGAGCGAGGGCGAGGTCACCCTGCTGACCGAGCAGCGGGCGTGGCCCGAGACCGGCGACCGACCCTGGCGCGCGGGTGTTTCGTCGTTCGGATTCAGCGGGACGAACGCCCATGCCATCATCGAGCAGGCCCCGGCCGTACCGGGGTCCGACGAGCAGGGAACCCCTGTCCCGCCGGCCCCCCACCCCCTACTGACCACGACGACCCCGGACGCCGACGACTCCGGTCGGCCGGCCCCACTGCCCTGGCCCCTCACGGCCAAGACGGAAAAGGCGCTCCACGCCCAGGCGGACCGCCTGCTGAACCACCTCTCCACCCGCCCTGACCTGCGCACCGGCGACATCGGCCACTCCCTCGCCACCACCCGCACCGCCCACGACCGCCGTGCGGTACTGATCGGCCGGGACCGGGAGGAACACCTGGCGGGCCTGGCCACCCTGGCCGCGGGAGGCACCGCACCCCTGCTCGTCCAGGGGTCGGTCATCGGGGGCAGGACCGCCTTCGTCTTCCCCGGACAGGGGTCGCAATGGGTGGGAATGGCGGAAGCGCTGTTGGACGCTTCACCTGTGTTTGCAGCCCGGGTGGACGAATGTGCGACGGCGCTGGAGCCCTTCACCGACTGGTCGTTGGTGGACGTGCTCCGGGCCGCCGACGGCGCGCCCTCCCTCGACCGGGTGGACGTGGTTCAACCGGCTCTGTTCGCGGTGATGGTGTCGCTTGCGGACGTGTGGCGGGCGGCGGGTGTGCGTCCGGGTGCGGTGATCGGGCATTCGCAGGGTGAGATCGCTGCCGCGTGTGTGGCGGGGATCCTGTCCCTTGAGGACGCTGCTCGGGTGGTGGCTCTACGGAGTCAGGCCATCGGTCGGGTGCTGGCGGGTCTGGGTGGCATGGTGTCGGTGCCGTTGCCGGCCAAGGATGTTCGTGAGCGGATCGCCCCGTGGGGTGAGGCCCGTATTTCGGTGGCTGCGGTCAACGGTCCGTCGTCGGTGGTCGTCTCGGGTGAGGTTGAGGCTCTGGACGAGCTGTTGGCCGCCTGCGAGGTGGACGGGGTTCGTGCCAAGCGGATCGCGGTCGACTACGCCTCGCATTCCGCTCAGGTGGACCTTTTGAAGGACGAGCTCGCCGAGTTGCTCGCTCCGATCGTTCCGCGAGTGGCGCAGGTGCCGTTCCTGTCGACCGTGACCGGTGAGTGGGTGAACGGGTCCGAGTTGGATGCCGGGTACTGGTTCCGCAACCTTCGCCGGACGGTGGAGTTGGAGGAAGCCACCCGTACGCTCCTTGATCAGGGTTTCGGTGTGTTCGTCGAGTCCAGCCCGCACCCCGTTTTGACGGTCGGGATGCAGGAGACCGTGGAGGACGCGGGCCGTGAGGCGGCGGTCCTCGGGTCATTGCGCCGCAATGAGGGTGGCCTGGAGCGGTTCTGGTTGTCCCTCGGTGAGGCGTGGGTGCGGGGTGTGACCGTCGACTGGGACGCGGTGTTCGCCGGTACGGGAGCCCGGCGTGTGGACCTGCCCACCTACGCCTTCCAGGCGCAGCGGTTCTGGCCCGAGGCCGCCCCCGTCGAGGTGGGGGAGCAGGCTGCGGAGAGCGTTGTCGACGCCCGGTTCTGGGACGCCGTCGAACGCGAGGACCTCGCCGCGCTCACCGCCGAGCTGCGCATCGAAGGCGACCAACCGCTGACCGCGTTGCTCCCCGCGCTGTCGTCCTGGCGGCGCGAGAACCGGGAACAGTCCACGGTCGACGGCTGGCGCTACCGCGTCACCTGGAAGCCGCTCGCCGAAGCCACCACCACCCGACTGTCGGGGACCTGGCTGGTCGTCGTGCCCGAGGCTCCGGCCGGGCCGGCCGGGGACACGGTCGCCGGTGTGCTGCGTACGCTCGCCGAGCGCGGCGCGGAGGTCCGTACGGTCACCGTCGCCACCGGCACGGCCGACCGGGACGCGCTCGCCACCGCCCTGAAGGGCATCACCGACGGGGCGGACGAACCCGCCGGGGTCCTCTCCCTCCTCGCCCTCGCCGACGGCACCGACGGCACCGCACTGCACGGGCACACAGGACTGCTGGCCACCGCCGCACTCGTCCAGGCCCTCGGTGACACCGAGGTGTCCGCACCCCTGTGGTGCGTGACCCGCGGCGCCGTCGCCGTCGCCCCGTCCGAGCGCCTCCAGGACCCGGCGCAGGCCCTCCTTTGGGGCTTCGGACGTACGGCCGCGCTGGAGTTCCCCGACCGCTGGGGCGGTCTCCTCGACCTGCCCGCGCAGGCCGACGGACGGACCCTGGAACGGCTCGTCGGGATCCTCGCCGGGGACGGCACCGAGGACCAGGTGGCCGTCCGGGCCGCAGGACCGTACGGACGCCGCCTCGCCCACGCCCCCCTCGCGGACGCGCCCGTCGCCCCCGCCTGGAAGCCGCACGGCACGACCCTGGTCACCGGCGGTACGGGCGCGCTCGGCGCGCACGTCGCCCGCTGGCTCGCCGAGAACGGCGCCGAGCACCTGCTCCTCACCAGCCGCCGCGGCGCCGACGCCCCCGGCGCGACCGAACTGCGGGACGAACTCACCGCGCTCGGCACCGAGGTCACCCTCGCCGCCTGCGACATGGCCGACCGTGACGCGGTCACCGACCTCCTCGCCGCCGTGCCGCGGAGCCGGCCGCTCACCGCCGTCGTGCACACCGCGGGCGTCCTCGACGACGGAGTCATCGACGGACTCACCCCCGAAAGGTTCGCGACGGTACTCGCCCCCAAGGCGGACGCGGCGCTCACCCTCCACGAACTGACCCGGAACCTCGACCTGTCGGCGTTCGTCCTGTTCTCCGGCGTCGCCGGCACCCTCGGTGACGCGGGACAGGGCAACTACGCCGCCGCCAACTCCTACCTCGACGCCCTCGCCGAGCAGCGGCACGCCGACGGCCTGCCCGCGACCTCCGTCGCCTGGGGCCGGTGGGGCGACAGCGGACTGGCCGCCGGCGGCGCCATCGGGGAACGCCTCGACCGCGGCGGCGTGCCCGCCATGGCGCCGCGCTCCGCGATCCGCGCGCTCCAGCAGGCCCTCGACCACGGCGAGCCGGCCGTCGCCGTCGCAGACATCCAGTGGGAACGGTTCACGCCCGGCTACACCGCCGTACGACCCAGCCCGTTCCTCGCCGACCTGCCGGAGGTGCGTCGGCTCGTACAGGCCGCGCCGGCCGGCGGAGCGGACGCGGACGCCGCAGGGGCTCCCGGCGAGGCGCTGCGCCGACGCCTGTCGGTGATGACGCGGGCCGAACAGGCCCTGGCCGTCCTGGAGCTGGTCCGTACCCACGCGGCGACCGCGCTCGGGCACGCCGGTACCGACGAGGTGGGTGCCGGTCGCGCCTTCAAGGAGCTCGGCTTCGACTCCCTGATCGCGCTGGAACTGCGCAACCGCCTCAACGCCGCCACCGGACTGAAACTCCCGGCCACGCTGGTCTTCGACCACCCGACCCCGGCGGTCCTCGCCGAGTTCCTACGGGCGGAGATCGTGCAGGACGGCAGCGCCGCCGCCGCGCCCGGCATCGCGGAACTGGAGAAGCTCGAATCCGCGCTCTCCGTCCTCGATCCCGACGGCGGTACGCGCGCCGACATCGCCTCGCGCCTCCAGGCACTCCTGGCGAAATGGGGTGAACCCCAGGCCCAATCGAGCGGCGAGGCCGTGGCCGAGAAACTCCAGGAAGCCACGCCCGACGAGCTCTTCGACTTCATCGAGAACGAGCTCGGTATCTAGCACAGCGGACAGCAGGCAGTAACAGCACGAGGGTTTGTGACGAGCATGGGTGAGGTTCCAATGGCGGATCAGGCTGCGGATCAGGACAAGATCATCGGCTACCTGAAGCGGGTGACGGCCGATCTGCACCAGACACGGCAGCGCCTGCGCGAGGTCGAGGCCCAGGAGCCGGAGCCGATCGCGATCGTCGGCATGGCCTGCAGGTTCCCCGGCGGCATCCAGTCGCCGGAGGGCTTGTGGGACCTGGTCTCCGGCGGCCGGGACGCCATCACCGACTTCCCGGTCGACCGGGGCTGGGACATCGAGTCGCTGTACGACGCCGACCCCGACCAGCGGGGCACCTCGTACACCCGCGAGGGCGGATTCCTCGACGGCGTCGGCGAGTTCGACGCCGGGTTCTTCGGGATCAGCCCCCGCGAGACCCTCGGCATGGACCCGCAGCAACGCCTGCTGCTCGAAACGTCCTGGGAGACCTTCGAACGCGCCGGCATCGACCCGGTGACCCTGCGCGGCAGCAAGGCCGGCGTGTTCATCGGCACCAACGGCCAGGACTATCCCGACCTGCTGCGCGACGGCGTCCCCCAGGGCGTCGAGCAGTACCTCCTCACCGGGAACGCCGCCAGCGTCGTCTCCGGCCGACTGTCCTACACCTTCGGCCTCGAAGGTCCCGCGGTCACCATCGACACCGCCTGCTCGTCGTCCCTCGTCGCCCTGCACCTGGCCGTGCAGGCCCTGCGGTCGGGGGAGTGCTCCCTGGCCCTGGCCGGTGGTGTCACGGTCATGTCCAGCCCGCGCGCCTTCGTGCAGTTCAGCCGGCAGCGCGGCCTCGCCCCCGACGGCCGGTGCAAGCCGTTCGCCGACGGCGCCGACGGCACCGGCTGGGGCGAGGGCGTCGGCATGCTCCTCGTGGAGAAGCTCTCCGACGCCCGCCGCAACGGCCACCAGGTCCTCGCCGTGGTCCGCGGCACCGCCGTCAACCAGGACGGCGCCTCCAACGGGCTCACCGCCCCCAACGGCCCGTCCCAGCAGCGCGTCATCCGCCAGGCCCTGACCAACGCCGGACTCACCCCGGCGCAGGTCGACGCCGTCGAGGCGCACGGCACCGGCACCACCCTCGGCGACCCCATCGAGGCCCAGGCCATCCTGGCGACCTACGGGCAGAACCGGCCCGAGGGCCGGCCGCTGTGGCTCGGCTCCATCAAGTCGAACATCGGGCACACCCAGGCCGCCGCCGGCGTCGCGGGCATCATCAAGATGGTCGAGGCGATCCGGCACGGCGTCCTGCCCGAATCCCTCCACATCGACCAGCCGTCCTCCGCCGTCGACTGGGCCACCGGCGACGTCCAACTCCTCGACCGGTCCGTGCCGTGGCCCGAGACCGGCCAGCCGCGCCGCGCCGGCATCTCCTCGTTCGGCGTCAGCGGCACCAACGCCCACACCGTCATCGAGCAGGCGCCGCCCGCCGAACCGGCCACCACCGAGCCGGACGGTACGGGCACGGGCGACACCACCGCCGCGCGGGCCGCCACCGGGCCCGTGCCGCTGCTGATCTCCGGCCACGGCGACGACGGCCTGCGCGCCCAGGCCGACCGGCTCGCCGCCCACCTGCGCGCCCACCCGGCACTCGCCGACGGCCCCGCCGCCCTCACCGACCTCGGACTCTCCCTCGCCACCAGCCGCTCCGCGCTGGACCGGCGGGCCGTCCTCCTCCCCGCCGACCGCGACGGGCTCCTCACCGACCTCGACGCGCTCGCCGCCGGCGAGCAGCCCCCGACCGGCGTCGTCGGCGCCGTCGGCGAGGGCAACACCGCCTTCCTGTTCACCGGTCAGGGCAGCCAGCGCCCCGGCATGGCCCGCGAACTGTACGCGACGCACCCGGTGTTCGCCCGCGCCCTCGACGAGGTCCGCGACGCCCTCGACACCCACCTCGAACGGCCCCTGTACGAGGTCCTGTTCGCCGAGCCCGGCACCGCCGCGGCGGCCCTGCTCGACGAGACGGCCCACACCCAGGCCGCACTGTTCGCCGTCGAGGTCGCCCTGCACCGGCAGCTCGAACAGTGGGGCGTGCGACCCGACTTCCTCATCGGGCACTCCATCGGCGAACTCGCCGCCGCCCACGTCTCCGGCGTCCTCACCCTCCCCGACGCGGCCGCCCTCGTCGCCGCCCGCGGACGCCTGATGCAGGCGCTGCCCACCGGCGGCGCGATGATCGCCGTCGAGGCCACCGAGGAGGAGGTCGGCCCGCTCCTCACCGACCGGATCTCCATCGCCGCGGTCAACGGCCCCCGCTCCGTCGTCGTCTCCGGCGACGAGCACGACGCCACGGAACTCGCCGAGACCCTGCGGGCCCGCGGCCGCCGCACCAAGCGGCTCACCGTCAGCCACGCCTTCCACTCGCCGCTCATGGACGGCATGCTCGACGCGTTCCGCGAGGCCGCCGAAGCCGTCACCTACGCGCCGCCCGTCATCCCGATCGTCTCCAACCTCACCGGCGCTTCCGTCACCGCCGAGGAGATCTGCACCGCCGACTACTGGGTCCGGCACGTCCGCGAAGCCGTCCGCTTCCTCGACGGGATACGCGGCCTGGCCGCCCTCGGCGTCACCACCTTCATCGAGGTCGGCCCCGGCGGCGTGCTCACCGCCCTCGCCCAGGATTGCCTCGGCGACGAGGACGGCCACACCGACGCGGTGTTCGTGCCCGCGCTGCGCGCCGACCGTCCCGAAGCCGCCGCGTTCACCGCCGCCGTCGCCCGCGCCCACGTCCACGGCATCCGCGTGGACTGGTCCGCCGTCTTCGCCGGCCGCGCCGGCACCCGCGTCGAACTGCCCACGTACGCCTTCCGGCGACGCCTGTACTGGCCCGAGCAGCTCACCGCCTGGACCGGCGACGTCACCGCCGCCGGCATCGGCTCCGCCGACCACCCGCTGCTCGGCGCCGCCATCTCCCTCGCCGACGGCGACGGCTACCTGTTCACCGGCCGGCTCTCCCTGGCCACCCACCCGTGGCTCGCCGACCACACCGTCATGGACACCGTGCTGCTCCCCGGCACGGCCTTCGTGGAACTCGCCCTCCGCGCCGGCGAACACACCGGCTGCGAACTCCTCGACGAACTCACCCTCCAGGCCCCCCTGGCCCTGCCCCCGCACGGAGGCATCCAGATCCAGCTCGCCGTCGACGCCCCCGACGCCGACGGACGACGCTCCCTGACCCTGCACTCCCGACCCGAGGACGCCGCCGACGACACCTGGGGCGAAGGCGCCTGGACCCGCCACGCCACCGGCTTCCTCGCCCCCGCCGCCCGCGACACCGCACGCACCGGCGCCGACCTCGCCGCATGGCCCCCGCAGGGCGCCACCGCCGTACCCGTCGAGGGCCTCTACGAACACCTCACCGCCTCCGGCTTCGCCTACGGGCCCGTCTTCCAGGGCCTCACCGGCGCCTGGCAGCGCGCCGACGAGGTCTTCGCCGAGATCCGCCTGCCCGAGCAGGCACACGCCGAAGCAGCCCTGTTCGGCCTGCACCCGGCCCTCCTGGACGCCGCCCTGCACGCCGTCGGCATGGGCGACCTGCTGGAGGACACCGAACACGGCCGACTGCCGTTCTCCTGGAGCGGCGTCACCCTGCACGCCGTCGGCGCGCGTTCCCTGCGCGTACGGCTGGCCCCCGCCGGCCAGGACACCGTCTCCGTCGACCTCGCCGACGAGACCGGTGCCCCCGTCGCCACCGTCGACGCCCTGCTGCTGCGCCCCGTCACCCCCGACCAGGTGCGCGCCGCCCGCACGACCTTCCACGACTCGCTGTTCCGCGTCGAGTGGACCCCGCTCGCCCTGCCCGCCGCGACCACCGTCGCCCCCGGCCAGTGGGCCCTGCTCGACGCGACCGCGACCGACGCCGTGGCCGGCTCCCGGTTCACGACCGTGCTGCCCACCGCCGCCACCCACACCGGCCTCGCCGAACTGGCCGCCGCGATCGAGGCCGGCGGCCCCGTACCGCAGGCCGTCGTGGTCCCCCTGCCCGCCACCGGCACCACCTCCCCGACCCCCGTCGACAGCACGCTGCCCGCCGCCGTCGCCGGAGCCCTGCACCACGCCCTGGACCTCGCGCAGGCCTGGCTCGCCGACGACCGCCTCGCCGACTCCCGGCTCGTGTTCGTCAGCCACGGAGCCGTCGCCACCACCGCCGGCTCCGACGTCCCCGACCTGGCGCACGCCCCGCTGTGGGGCCTGCTGCGCTCCGCCCAGTCCGAGCACCCCGACCGGTTCGTGCTCGTCGACCTCGACGACCGCGACGAGTCCCTGCGCGCACTGCCCGCCGCGCTCGCCACCGGTGAGCCGCAACTCGCCCTGCGCGAGGGCCGCGCCGTCGTCCCCCGGCTCGGCCGGGTCCCCGCCGGGCCCACCGCCGAAGGACACGGGACCCGCCCCCTCGACGTCGACGGCACCGCCCTCGTCACCGGCGCCACCGGCACCCTCGGCGGGCTCGTCGCCCGCCACCTGGTCACCGCGCACGGTGTCCGCAGCCTGCTGCTGACCAGCCGCCGCGGCGAGGCCGCCACCGGCGCCCCCGAACTCCTCGCCGAACTGCGCGCCCTGGGCGCCGAGGTCACCCTCGCCGCCTGCGACGCCGCCGACCGCGCCGCGCTCGCCGCGCTCCTGGACTCCGTACCGGCCGCACACCCCCTGACCGCCGTCGTCCACACCGCCGGCGTCCTCGACGACGGCATCCTCGAAGCGCTCACCCCCGACCGCATCGACCACGTCCTGCCCGCCAAGGTCGACGCGGCCGTCAACCTGCACGAACTGACCCGCGACCTCGACCTCGCCGCGTTCGTCCTGTTCTCCGCCGCCGCCGGCACCCTCGGCGCGGCCGGCCAGGCCAACTACGCCGCAGCCAACACCTTCCTCGACGCCCTCGCCCACCGGCGCCGCGCCGAAGGCCTGCCCGCCACCGCCCTCGCCTGGGGCCTGTGGGCCGAACGCAGCGCCATGACCGGCGACCTCGCCGACACCGACCTGGAACGCATCGCCCGCGCCGGCGTCGCCGCCCTGTCCTCCGCCGAGGGCCTCGCCCTCATGGACACCGCCCGCACCGGCGGCGAACCCACCGCCGTCCCCATGCACCTCGACCTCGCCGCCCTGCGGCAGGCCGACGCGAGCATGGTCCCCCCGCTACTGCGCGGCCTCGTCCGACCCGCCGCACGCCGGACCGCCGCCGACCGGGGCGCCGCCCCCGCCGACGGCCTCACCGAGCGGCTGCTGCCACTGACCGCCGCCGAACGCGACCGGCTGCTGCTCGCCACCGTCCGCGTACAGGTCGCCGCCGTCCTCGGCTTCCCCGGCCCCGACGCCGTCGACCCGGGCCGCGCCTTCAAGGAACTCGGCTTCGACTCGCTCACCGCCATCGAACTGCGCAACCGCCTCGGCTCCGCCACCGGCGTCCGCCTGCCCGCCACCCTCGTCTTCGACTACCCCACCCCGAACGCCCTCGCCGCGTTCCTGCGCACCGAACTCCTCGGCGACCTGGCCGCACCCGCGCAGCCCACCACCGCGGGCACGCAGGCCGTCGCCGACGAGCCCATCGCCATCGTCGCCATGAGCTGCCGCTACCCCGGAGGCGTCAGCACCCCCGAGGAACTGTGGCAACTCGTCGCCGGCTCCGTCGACGCGATCTCCCCGTTCCCGACCGACCGCGGCTGGAACCTCGACGGGCTGTACGACTCCGACCCCGGCCGCGCCGGCACCTCGTACACCCGCACCGGCGGCTTCCTGCACGACGCCGCCGACTTCGACCCCGACGTCTTCGGCATCAACCCGCGCGAAGCCCTCGCCATGGACCCGCACCAGCGGCTCCTGCTGGAAACCTCCTGGGAGGTGTTCGAACGCGCCGGGCTCGACCCGGCATCGATGCGCGGCAGCCGCACCGGCGTCTTCGCCGGCGTCATGTACCACGACTACCTGACGCGCCTCCCGGCCGTCCCCGAGGGCCTGGAGGGCTACCTCGGCACCGGCACCGCGGGCAGCGTCGCCTCCGGCCGCATCTCCTACACCTTCGGCCTGGAGGGCCCGGCCGTCACCATCGACACGGCCTGCTCCTCCTCCCTCGTCGCCCTGCACCTGGCCGCGCAGGCCCTGCGCAGCGGCGAGTGCGACATGGCGCTCGCCGGCGGCGTCACCGTCATGTCCACCCCGGACACCTTCATCGACTTCAGCCGTCAGCGCGGCCTGTCCACCGACGGCCGCTGCAAGTCCTTCTCAGCCGACGCCGACGGCACCGCCTGGGCCGAGGGCGCCGGCATGATCCTCGTCGAGCGGCTCTCCGACGCCCGTCGCAACGGTCACCCCGTCCTCGCCGTCGTCCGTGGCACCGCCGTCAACCAGGACGGCGCCTCCAACGGCCTGACCGCCCCCAACGGCCCGTCCCAGCAGCGCGTCATCCGCGAAGCCCTCGCGCACGCCGGCCTGAGCGCCGCCGACGTCGACGCCGTCGAGGCCCACGGCACGGGCACCACCCTCGGCGACCCCATCGAGGCCCAGGCCCTCCTCGCCACCTACGGCCAGGGCCGCCCCGCGGACCGGCCGCTGCGCCTGGGCTCCATCAAGTCCAACATCGGCCACACCCAGGCCGCCGCGGGCGCCGCCGGCATCATCAAGATGGTCCAGGCGATGCACCACGGCGTCCTGCCCGCCTCCCTGCACATCGGCGAGCCGTCCCCGCACATCGACTGGAGCGCGGGCGCAGTCGAACTCCTCACCGAGGCCGCCCGCTGGCCCGACACGGACCGCCCCCGCCGCGCCGGCATCTCCTCGTTCGGGGTCAGCGGCACCAACGCCCACGTCATCATCGAGCAGCCGCCCACCGACCAGGACACCGAAGCACCCGCCCCCACCGGCACCGACCCGGCCGGGAACACCGACGTCACCGAGGGCGCCCCGCTCCCGTACGTCCTCTCCGGCCGCACCCCCGAAGCCCTGCGCGCCCAGGCCACCCGCCTCGCCGACCACCTCGTGCGACACCCTGACACCGACGCCACCGACGTGGCGTTCTCCCTCGCCACCACCCGCACCGCCCTGGACCGCCGCGCCGCCGTCGTCGCCGCCGACCGGGACGACCTCCTGACCGGACTCGAAGCGCTCGCCGCGGGCAAGGACAGCGCCCGACTCGTCCGCCACGACACCGCCGACGGCCGCCTCGCCGTCCTCTTCACCGGCCAGGGCAGCCAACGCCCCGGCATGGGCCGTGAACTGTACGCCGCCCACCCCGCGTTCGCCACCGCCCTGGACGAGGTCTGCGCCGCCCTCGACCCGCACCTCGAACAACCCCTCAAGGAAGTCCTGTTCGACGAGGACGACACCCGCCTGAACCGGACCGGCCACACCCAGCCCGCCCTCTTCGCCCTGGAGACCGCGCTCTACCGACTCGTCGAATCATGGGGCGTGCGCCCCGACTTCGTCGCCGGCCACTCCATCGGCGAGATCACCGCCGCGCACGTCGCGGGCGTCCTCACGCTCCCCGACGCGGCCGCCCTCGTCGCCGCCCGCGGTCGCCTCATGGAACAACTCCCCGAGGGCGGCGCGATGATCGCGCTGACCGGCACCGAGGACGAGGTCCGCCCGCTGCTCGCCGGCCACGAGGACCGCATCGGCATCGCCGTCGTCAACTCGGCCTCCTCCGTCGTCATCTCCGGCGACGAGACCCTCGCCCTGGAGATCGCCGCCGAGTTCGAACGACGCGGCCGCCGCACCAAGCGCCTCACCGTCAGCCACGCCTTCCACTCCCCGCTCATGGACGGCATGCTCGACGCCTTCCACGACGTCGCCGCCTCCCTCACCTACCACGCGCCCACCGTCCCCGTCGTCACCCACCTCACCGGGACCGTCGCCGGCGAGGAACTGCGCACCCCCGAACACTGGGTCGCGCACGTCCGCGAAGCCGTCCGCTTCCTCGACGGCATCCGCACCCTGGACGCCGAACACGTCACCACCTACCTCGAACTGGGCCCGCAGGGCGTCCTGTCCGGCCTTGGCCGCGACTGCCTCACCGACACCGACACCGGGGCCGGTACCGGCCCCGCCGCGGACACCGTGTTCGTACCGGCGCTGCGCCGCGACCGCGGCGAGGCCGCGGCGCTCGCCGAGGCCGTCGCCGCCCTCCACACCCGCGCCGTCCCCCTCGACTGGACCGCGTACTTCGCCACGACCGGCGCCCGCCGCACCGACCTGCCCACCTACGCCTTCCAACGCCGCAGGTTCTGGCTGGAGGCACCCGCCGGACACATCGGCGACGTCGAATCGGCGGGCCTCGGCGCCGCCCACCACCCGCTGCTCGGCGCCGCCGTACCGCTCGCCGACGGCGAGGGCTTCCTGTTCACCGGACGCCTCTCCCTCGACACCCACCCCTGGCTCGCCGACCACGCCGTCATGGGCACCGTCCTGCTGCCCGGCACCGCCTTCGTCGAACTCGCCATCCGCGCCGGCGACCAGGCCGGCTGCGACGTCCTGGAAGAACTCACCCTCGAAGCACCGCTGATCCTCGCCCCGCACACCGCGGTACGCCTCCAGATCGTGGTGGGCGCACCCGACCACGAAGGCCGCCGCACCCTCGACCTGTACTCCGGCGACCCCGACGCCGCCGACGACGAGCCCTGGACCCGGCACGCGGCCGGTGTCCTCGCCACCGGCGCGCCCCGCCCCGCCTTCGACCTCACCACCTGGCCCCCGCCCGGCGCCGAGGCCGTCACCGTGGACGGCCTGTACGAGCACCTCGCCGGCGGCGGCTTCGCCTACGGGCCCGTCTTCCAGGGCCTGCGCGCCGCCTGGACCCTCGGCGACGACGTCTACGCCGAGGTGGCCCTGCCCGACGACCGGCAGGGCGACGCCGGCCGGTTCGGCCTGCACCCGGCGCTGCTCGACGCCGCCCTGCACGCCACCTTCGTCCAGCCTTCCCCCGAAGCGGACCGCCAGGGCCGGCTCCCGTTCTCCTGGCGCGGGGTGTCCCTGCACGCCGTCGGCGCGTCCGCCCTGCGGGTGCGCCTCACCCCCGACGGCGACGACAGCATCTCCCTGCAACTCGCCGACACCACCGGCGCGCCCGTCGCCGCGGTCGACCACCTCGTGCTGCGGCCCGTCTCCGCCGACCGGCTCACCGCCGCCTCCCGCACCGCGCACCACGAGTCACTGTTCCGCGTCGAGTGGGCCACGGTGCCGCTGCCGGCCGTCCCGGCCACCGAGGAGACCCCCTGGGTCGTGGTGGGCGCCGACGCCGACGCGCTGCCCGGCCCCGTCCACGCCGACCTCGCGGCACTCGCCGCCGCCGTCGACGCGGGCACGGACGCCCCCGCGTACGTCCTGGCCCCCTGCCCGCCGGCCGGCGGCGGGACCCCTCTCACCACCGACGCCGTCCACGCCGCGTCGCACCGGGCCCTCGCCCTCGTCCAGGGCTGGCTCGCCGACGACCGGTTCGCCACCTCCCGCCTGGTGTTCGTCACCCGGGGCGCCGTCGCCGGCCAGGGCGACTGGGACCTCACCGACCCGGCCCACGCCGCCGCCTGGGGCCTCGTCCGCTCCGCCCAGTCGGAGAACCCCGACCGCTTCGTCCTCGCCGACCTCGACACCGGCGCGACCGGCCCCGACGCCACCCTCCTCACCGCGGCCCTCGCCACCGGCGAACCGCAGTTCGCGATCCGCCGGGGCACCGTCCACGCCCCCCGCCTCGCCCGGATCCCCGCCACCACCCCGCTGACACCGCCCGCGGACGGCGCCGCCTGGCGCATGGACATCGTGGACAAGGGCACCCTCGACCACCTCACCCTCGTCCCCAGCCCCGAATCCGAAGCACCCCTGGAACCCGGCCAGGTACGCGTCGCCGTACGCGCCGCCGGCCTCAACTTCCGCGACGTCCTCAACGCCCTCGGCATGTACCCCGGCGACCCCGGCCTGATGGGCAGCGAAGGCGCCGGCACCGTCCTGGAGACCGGCCCCGGCGTCACCGACCTCGCCCCCGGCGACCGCGTCATGGGCATGCTCCCCGGAGCGTTCGGCCCGCTCGCCGTCGTCGACCGCCGCATGATCGCCCCCATGCCCGAGGGCTGGACCTTCGCCGAGGCGGCGGCCGTCCCGATCGTCTTCATGACGGCCCACTACGCCCTGCACGACCTCGCCGGCCTGCGCGAGGGCGAAACCCTCCTCGTGCACGCCGCGGCCGGCGGCGTCGGCATGGCCGCCGTCCAACTGGCCCGCCACCGGGGCGCCGACGTCTACGCCACCGCCAGTCCCGCCAAGTGGGACACCCTGCGCGGACTCGGCCTGACCGACGATCGGATCGCTTCCTCCCGCACCCTCGACTTCGAGGACACCTTCCGCACCGCCACCGACGGCCGCGGCGTCGACGTCGTCCTCGACTCCCTGGCCCGCGAGTTCGTCGACGCCTCCCTGCGGCTCCTGCCGCGCGGCGGCCGCTTCGTGGAGATGGGCAAGACCGACGTACGCGACCCCCGAGAGGTCGCCGCCACCCACCCCGGCGTCACCTATCAGGCCTTCGACCTCACCGAAGCCGGCCTCGACCGCATCCAGGAGATGCTCACCGAGCTGCTCGGCCTCTTCGAGGCCGGCGCCCTGAAGCCCATCCCCGTCTCCGCCTGGGACCTCCGTCAGGCACCCGAGGCGTTCCGCTACCTCAGCCAGGCCCGCCACACCGGCAAGATCGTCCTGACCGTGCCCGCCGCATGGAACCCGGAAGGCACCGTCCTCATCACCGGCGGCACGGGCACACTCGGCGCACACGTCGCCCGACACGCCGTCACCGCCCGCGGCGCCCGCCGCCTCGTCCTGACCAGCCGCCGCGGCGAACATGCCGCCGGCGCCCGCGAACTCGCCACCGAACTGCGCGACCTGGGCGCCGACGTCACCATCGCCGCCTGCGACGCCGCCGACCGCGACGCGCTCGCCGCCCTGCTCGACACCATCCCCGCCGAACACCCGTTGACCGCCGTCGTCCACACCGCCGGCGTCCTGGACGACGGCATCGCCGAGGCACTCACGCCCGAACGCCTCGACACCGTCCTGCGCCCCAAGGCCGACGCCGCCCTCCACCTCCACGAACTGACCCGCCGCCTCGACCTCGCCGACTTCGTCCTCTTTTCCTCCGCCGCCGGCACCTTCGGCGGAGCCGGACAGGCCAACTACGCCGCCGCGAACGTCTTCCTCGACGCCCTCGCCCGCCACCGCCAGGCCCACGGCCTGCCCGGCACCTCCCTCGGCTGGGGCCTGTGGGCCGAAGCCAGCGGCATGACCGGAGAACTCGACACCGCCGACAAGGACCGCATGACGCGCTCCGGCGTCCTCGGCCTCACCACCGAAGAGGGCCTCGCCCTCCTCGACACCGCCCACCGCACCGGCGACGCGCACCTCGTCCCCATGCAGCTCGACCTCGCACCCCTGCGCCAGGCCGACGCGAGCATGGTCCCCGCCCTGCTGCGCGGCCTCGTCCGCGCCCCCGCCCGCCGGGCCGTCGAAGCCGGCACGGCCCGCACCGGAACCCCGCTGGTCGAGCAACTCGTACGGCTCCCCGAGCCCGAACGCGACACGCTCCTCCTCGACCTCGTACGCGACCAGGTGGCGGCCGTACTCGGCCACGCCACCCCCGACGCCGTCGAACCCGGCCGCGCGTTCAAGGACCTCGGCTTCGACTCGCTGACCGCCGTCGAGTTCCGCAACCGCCTCGGCGCAACCGCCGGCGTCCGCCTGCCCGCAACCCTCGTCTTCGACTACCCGACGCCCACCGTCCTCGCCGCCTACCTCAAGGACGAACTCCTCGGCTCCGAAGCCGCCGCAGCGGCCGCCGCCCTCCCGCACCACCCGACCGGCGCCGCCGACGCCGACGACCCCATCGCGATCGTCGCGATGAGCTGCCGCTTCCCCGGCGGCGTCCGCAGCCCCGAGGACCTGTGGGAGCTGCTCGCCGAAGGCCGCGACGGCATCGCCGACCTCCCCGCGGACCGCGGCTGGGACACCGAGGCGCTGTACGACCCGGACCCCGACAACCCCGGCACCTCCTACGCCCGCGAAGGCGGCTTCGTCTACGACGCCCACCACTTCGACCCCGGCTTCTTCGGGATCAACCCGCGCGAGGCCCTCGCCATGGACCCGCAGCAGCGGCTCCTCCTGGAAACCTCCTGGGAGGCGTTCGAACGGGCCGGCATCGACCCGACGGCCCTGCGCGGCCAACAGGTCGGCGTGTTCGTCGGCCAGATGCACAACGACTACGTCTCCCGCCTGAACACCGTCCCCGAAGGCGTCGAGGGCTACCTCGGCACCGGCGGCTCCAGCAGCATCGCCTCCGGCCGCGTCTCCTACACCTTCGGCTTCGAGGGCCCCGCCGTCACCGTCGACACGGCCTGCTCCTCCTCCCTCGTCGCCCTGCACCTGGCCGCGCAGGCCCTGCGCTCCGGCGAATGCTCGATCGCCCTCGCGGGCGGCGTCACCATCATCACCACCCCGGACGTCTTCACCGAGTTCAGTCGGCAGCGCGGTCTCGCGGCCGACGGCCGCTGCAAGCCGTTCGCCGCCGCCGCCGACGGCACCGCCTGGGGCGAGGGCATCGGCATGCTCCTCGTCGAGCGGCTCTCCGACGCCCGCCGCAACGGCCACCAGGTACTCGCCGTGGTCCGCGGCACCGCCGTCAACCAGGACGGCGCCTCCAACGGGCTCACCGCCCCCAACGGCCCCGCCCAGCAGCGCGTCATCCGCCAGGCCCTCGTCAACTCTGGCCTGACCGCGTCCGAAGTGGACGCCGTCGAGGCGCACGGCACGGGAACCCGGCTCGGCGACCCGATCGAGGCCCAGGCACTGCTGGCCACCTACGGCCAGGACCGACCCGAGGACAACCCCCTCTGGCTCGGCTCCATCAAGTCCAACTTCGGCCACACGCAGGCCGCCGCCGGCGTCGCGGGCATCATCAAGATGGTCCAGGCGATGCGCCACGGCGTGCTGCCCCGCACCCTCCACGTCGACGAGCCCTCCCCGCACGTCGACTGGTCCGCGGGCGCGGTCTCCCTCCTCACCGAGCAGCGCCCCTGGCCCGAGACCGGCCGCCCCCGCCGCGCGGGCGTCTCGTCCTTCGGCATGAGCGGCACCAACGCGCACGCCATCGTCGAACTCCCGGCCGAACCGACGACCGTCCAGGCCACCCCCGACACCCCGGCAGCCCCGGCAGCGCTCCCTTGGCACCTGACCGGCCGCACCCCCGAAGCCCTGCGCGCCCAGGGTGAGCGCCTCCTGTCCCACCTGGACGCCCACCCCGACGCACAACCCACCGCCATCGGGCACTCCCTGGCCACCGGCCGGGCCGTCTTCGAACACCGCGCCACCGTCATCGCCTCGAACCCCGACGGATTCCGCACCGGCCTGACGGCCCTCGCGGAGGGCCGCACGGCCGCCGGACTCGTCCTGGGCTCACCGACCGCCGGCGAGAAGCTCGCCTTCCTGTTCACCGGGCAGGGCAGCCAGCGCCTCGGCATGGGGCGCGAACTGTACGACGCGTTCCCCGCGTTCGCGGCCGCGCTGGACGCGGTGTGTGAGGGGACCGATCTCGAACTGCCGCTGAAGAGTGTGCTGTTCGGGTCGGATGCGAATCTGCTGGACGAGACGCGGTTCACGCAGCCCGCGTTGTTCGCGGTCGAGGTGGCACTCTTCCGTCTCCTCGAATCGTGGGGTGTGAAGCCGGACTTCGTGTCCGGACACTCGATCGGTGAGATCACCGCCGCGCATGTGGCGGGTGTGTTGTCGCTGGACGACGCGTGCACGCTCGTCGCCGCACGTGCACAGCTGATGCAGGCGCTGCCCGGCGGTGGCGTGATGATCGCCGTTCAGGCCTCCGAGGCGGAGGTCCTGCCGCTGCTCACGGAGCGTGTGAGCATCGCGGCCGTCAACGGTCCGCAGTCGGTCGTGATCGCGGGTGACGAGGATGCCGCTCAGGCGGTCGTGGAGGCGCTCGGCGACCGGAAGAGCAAGCGGCTCACGGTGAGCCACGCGTTCCACTCGCCGCACATGGACGGCATGCTCGACGACTTCCGCCAGGTGGTGGAGGGTCTGTCCTTCGCCGCCCCGCGGATCCCGATCGTCTCGAACCTGACCGGTGCCCTGGTCGCCGACGGTGAGATGGGTTCGGCGGACTTCTGGGTCCGTCACGTCCGCGACGCCGTGCGGTTCCTCGACGGCGTACGCGCCCTGGAGGCCGCCGGGGTGACGACGTACGTCGAACTCGGCCCCGACGGCGTCCTGTCCGCCCTCGCCCAGGACTGCCTCTCCCGGGAATCCGCCTTCGCCCCCGCCCTGCGCTCCGGACGCGACGAGGCCGAGACCCTCCTCTCGGCGCTCTCCACGGCCTGGGTGCGCGGCGCCACCGTCGACCGCACCGCGTTCTACGCCCCGCTCGGGGCCCACCGCGTCGACCTGCCGACGTACGCCTTCCAGCGCACCGTTCACTGGCTCGACGCCGGCCGCGCGGACGGCGACGTCGGGGCGGCCGGACTCGGCACCACCGACCACCCCCTGCTCGGCGCCGAGGTCCAACTGCCCGATTCCGACGGCCACCTCTTCACCGGCCGGCTGTCACTGACCACCCACCCGTGGCTCGGGGACCACCGGGTCATGGGCGCCGCCCTCCTGCCCGGCACGGCCTTCGTCGAGCTGGCGCTCCGGGCCGGTGACCACGTCGGCTGCGACCTGGTCGACGAACTCACCCTTGAAGCACCGCTGGTACTGCCCGAGCAGGGTGGCGTACAGCTACGGCTCTCCGTCGGAGCCGCCGACCCCACGGGCAGGCGTCGCAGCCTCGCCCTCCACTCCCGCCCGGAGGGCGCGGACCCGGACGCGCCGTGGACGCGGCACGCCGTCGGCGTGCTCGCGGCCGGGGCCGAACCCGCCCCGCAGGGCCTCACCGAGTGGCCGCCCGCCGACGCGCGAGCCGTGCCGGTGGAAGGCCTGTACGAGGGCCTCGCGGACTCCGGCTTCGGCTACGGCCCGGTGTTCCGGGGCCTGCGGGCCGCCTGGCAGCACGACGGCACCTACTACGCCGAGGTCGCCCTGCCCGACGGCGCCGCCGCCGAGGCCGCACGCTTCGGCCTGCACCCGGCGCTCCTGGACGCCGCCCTGCACGCGCTCGGACTGGGCGCCGCAGACGGAACCGAAGGGCGGCTCCCGTTCTCCTGGTCCGGAGTCAGGCTGCACGCGGTCGGAGCCTCCGAGCTGCGGGTACGTCTGACCACCGCCCGGAACGGCGAGGTGGCCCTCACCATGGCCGACGCCACCGGAGCCCCGGTCGCCTCGGTCACCGGCCTGGCCCTGCGGGCCGTCGGCCGCGACCAGCTCACGGCCGGCCCGGACCTCACCCGTGACGCCCTGTTCCGCGTCGAGTGGACGGAGTCGGCGACGGACGGAACCTTCGACGACTGGTCGATGTGGGGAGAGGGCGACGGGACCGAGGCAGCCTCGGTGGTGTCGCTCCTGGACCACACCGACGGGGACGTTGCCGCCGTCGTGCACGCGGAGACCGGCCGCGCCCTGGGGATCCTCCAGGAATGGGCCGCTGCCGACGGGCCCGCCGATTCCCGACTGGTGTTCCTGACGCGGGGCGCGGTGGAAGCCGTGCCAGGCGAGGGCGTCCGGGACCTGGTGCACGCCGCTGTGCGGGGTCTGGTGCGTTCGGCGCAGTCGGAGAACCCCGGCCGCGTCGTGCTGGTCGACGTCGATGCCGACGGTGACGTGGAGGCGGCTCTCGCCGCCGCCCTCGCCTCGGGTGAGTCCGAGGTCGCGGTGCGCGACGGCGCGGTGCTGGTGCCGAGGCTGGCGCGTGCGTCGGCCGCCGGGGACGCGGCCGCCGGGTGGGATCCTGCGGGCACTGTCCTGGTGACGGGTGCGAGTGGTTCGTTGGGTGGGCTGTTCGCCCGTCACCTGGTGACCGAGCATGGCGTAAGGCACCTGCTGTTGGTGAGCCGTCGCGGTGAGGCCGCGGGTGGGGCTTCCGAGTTGTCGGCGGAGCTGACCGGCTTGGGCGCCGAGGTGTCGTGGGCGGCGTGTGATGTCGCCGATCGTGTCGCGCTGGCGGCCGTTTTGGCGTCGGTCCCGGCGGAGCACCCGCTGACGGGTGTGGTGCACACGGCCGGTGTTCTGGACGATGGTGTCATCGGTTCCCTGACCGGGGACCGCCTCTCGGCGGTGCTGCGTCCCAAGGTCGACGCCGCGTGGAACCTCCACGAGCTGACGGCAGGGCTGGACCTCTCCGCCTTCGTGTTGTTCTCGTCCGCCGCCGGTGTGTTCGGTGGTGCGGGGCAGGCCAACTACGCGGCGGCCAACACCTTCCTGGACGCCCTCGCCGCCCACCGCAACGCCCAGGGCCTGGCGGGCACCGCGCTCGCCTGGGGCCTGTGGACGGGCGTTGGCGGCATGGGCGGTGACCTGGCCGGCGGTGACCGCGAGCGCATCAACCGCGGCGGCATCGGCTCCCTCGCACCGGAGACGGGCCTGGCCCTCTTCGACGCGGCCCGCCGCACCACCGAGCCGCTGCTCGTGCCGCTCCCGCTCGACCTGGCCGCCCTGCGCGCCCAGGCCCGCAACGGCATCGTCCCCGACCTGCTGCGCGGCCTGGTCCGCGTACCGGCACGCCGGGCAGCGGGGCAGGCCGCCACGGCCGACGGATCCGCGCTCATCACCCGACTGTCGGCGCTCCCGCCGGCCGACCGGGACAAGGCCCTGCTGGACCTCGTCCGGACCGAGGTCGCCGCCGTACTCGGTCACGCCTCGACCGACGAGGTGTCGGCCGACCGGGCCTTCAAGGAGCTCGGCTTCGACTCCCTCACCTCCGTCGAACTCCGCAACCGACTCGGCGCCGCCACCGGCCAACGCCTGCCCGCCACCCTCGTCTTCGACTACCCCACACCGAGCGCGCTGGCGGCGTACCTGAGGACCGAGGTCCTCGGCCTGACCGGGGACGGCGACGCGGACACGGCCGGCGCCGCCACCGCCCTGCCGGTCACCCTCGGCGCCTCGTTCCAGGACGACCCGATCGCGATCGTCGGCATGAGCTGCCGCTATCCCGGAGGCGTCGAGACCCCCGAGGACCTGTGGCGCCTGGTGGCGGGAGGCATCGACGCCATCTCCGAATTCCCCCAGGGCCGCGGCTGGGACCTGGAGTCGCTCTACGACCCGGACCCGGACGGCAAGGGCACCAGCTACACCCGCTCGGGCGGCTTCCTGCACGACGCGGGCCGCTTCGACCCGGCGTTCTTCGGGATCTCGCCGCGCGAGGCCGTCGCGATGGACCCGCAGCAGCGGCTGCTGCTGGAAACCTCCTGGGAGGCGTTCGAGCGGGCCGGCATCGACCCGGCGTCCATGCGCGGCAGCCGCACCGGCGTGTTCGCGGGCGTCATGTACCACGACTACGCCACCCGCATCACCTCCGTACCCGACGGGGTCGAGGGCTACCTCGGCACCGGCAACTCCGGCAGCATCGCCTCGGGCCGCGTCTCGTACGCGTTCGGCCTGGAGGGCCCGGCGGTCACCGTCGACACCGCCTGCTCGTCGTCCCTCGTCGCCCTGCACTGGGCGATCCAGGCGCTCCGCAACGGCGAATGCACGATGGCGCTGGCCGGCGGTGTCACGGTCATGTCGACACCGGGCACCTTCACCGAGTTCAGCCGGCAGCGCGGTCTGGCCGCCGACGGCCGCATCAAGTCCTTCGCGGCGGCGGCCGACGGCACCAGCTGGGCCGAAGGCGCGGGCATGCTCCTCGTCGAGCGGCTGTCGGACGCCCGCCGCAACGGACACCCGGTGCTCGCCGTGGTCCGCGGCTCGGCGATCAACCAGGACGGCGCCTCCAATGGCCTGACCGCCCCCAACGGCCCCTCCCAGCAGCGCGTCATCCGCCAGGCCCTCGCCTCGGGCGGGCTGACCAGCGACATGATCGACGTGGTCGAGGCGCACGGCACGGGTACGACGCTCGGAGACCCGATCGAGGCGCAGGCCCTGCTGGCCACCTACGGACGCGAGCGCGCGGCCGACGAACCCCTCCTGCTCGGTTCGATCAAGTCGAACGTGGGCCACACGCAGGCCGCCGCAGGTGTCGCCGGCGTCATCAAAATGATCATGGCGATGCGGCACGGGATCCTGCCCAGGACCCTCCACGTCGACGAGCCGACCCCGCACGTCGACTGGGCGGACGGCGCCGTCAGCCTGCTGACGGAGGCCGTGCCGTGGCCGGAGACGGGCCGCCCGCGCCGGGCCGGTGTGTCGTCGTTCGGCATCAGCGGCACCAACGCGCACACGATCATCGAACAGGCTCCCGACGAGCCCGGGGCGAGTGCCTCGCCCACGACCGACCCCCGGTCCGCGCTGCCGTACGTGCTGTCCGCCAAGTCGGCCGACGCGCTGCGCGGCCAGGCGGCCCGCCTGCGGGCCCGCCTGGAGGAAGCGCCCGAGACCGGAGCCACCGACGTGGCCTACTCGCTGGCCACCCGACGCGCCGCGTTCGAACACCGTGCGGTGGTCGTGGCGGGCGACCGGGACGAACTCCTGCGCGGTCTGACCGCACTGGAGGACGCCGACCCGACCGCCACCGCGGTGACGCGCGGCACCCTGGGTGCGGCCGGCACCGGATCACTCGCCTTCCTCTTCACCGGGCAGGGCAGCCAGCGGATCGGGATGGGCCGCGAACTGTACGAAACCTTCCCGGTGTTCGCCGGCGCGCTGGACGCGGTGTGCGAACGGATGGCCCATGAACTCCCGTTGAAGGAGATCCTGTTCGGGTCGGACGCGGAGTTGCTGGATCGGACGGAGTGCACGCAGCCGGCGTTGTTCGCGGTCGAGGTGGCGTTGTTCCGTCTGCTCGAATCGTGGGGTGTGCGGCCGGACTTCGTGTCGGGGCATTCGATCGGTGAGATCGTCGCCGCGCACGTGGCGGGTGTGCTTTCCCTGGATGACGCGTGCACGCTGGTCGCGGCTCGTGGTCGGTTGATGCAGGCGCTGCCGGCCGGTGGCGTGATGATCGCGGTGCAGGCGTCGGAGGCGGAGGTTCTGCCGCTGCTGACCGACCGGGTGAGCGTCGCCGCGGTCAATGGTCCGCAGTCGGTGGTGATCGCGGGTGACGAGGACGCGGCGGCTATGGTCGTGGCGGCCTTCCCGGACCGCAAGTCCAAGCGGCTCACGGTGAGTCACGCGTTCCATTCGCCGCACATGGACGGCATGCTCGGGGACTTCCGCAAGGTGGTCGAGGGGCTGTCGTACGGGGCTCCGCGCATTCCGGTCGTCTCCAACCTGACCGGCGCGCTGATCACCGACGGTGAGATGGGTTCGGCGGACTTCTGGGTCCGGCACGTCCGCGAGGCGGTCCGTTTCCTGGACGGTGTCCGGACCTTGGAGGCCGCCGGGGTGAGCACGTACCTCGAACTCGGGCCCGACGGGATCCTCTCCGCCCTCGCCCAGGACTGCCTCACCCAGGACGGCGCGGCCCGCTTCGCGCCCGCCCTGCGAACCGGCCGCCCCGAGCCCGAAACCCTGAACACCGCCCTCGCCCTCGCCCACACCCACGGCGCGAGCGTGGACTGGGACGGCTACTTCGCCCCGACCGGCGCCCGCCCGATCGAGCTGCCCACCTACGCCTTCCAACGCGACTGGTACTGGCTCGACTCGGCCCCCACCGGCCAGTACGCCCCGGGCGACGCCACCGGCTTCGGACTCGGCACGACGGACCACCCCCTGCTCGGCGCGGCCGTCGAACTGCCCGACTCGGACGGCTTCCTCTTCACCGGTCGCCTCGCCGCGGCCACCCACCCGTGGCTCACCGACCACGCCGTCCTCGGATCGGTCCTCCTGCCCGGCACCGCCTTCGTCGAACTCGCGGTCCGAGCAGGCGACCAGGTCGGCTGCGACGTCCTGGAGGAGCTGACCCTGGAAGCCCCGCTCGTCCTCCCCGAGCGCGCCGGAATCCAACTCCGCCTCTCCCTCTCCGGAACAGACGAATCCGGCCGACGCGCCCTGTCGCTGTACTCCCGACACGAGGACAGCCCGGCCGACGAGCCGTGGACGCGGCACGCCACCGGCGTCCTCACCACCGGAGCCGACGCCCCGATCCCGCCGGCCGACCTCACCACCTGGCCGCCTACCGGAGCCGAACCGGTCGACATCGACGGCCTCTACGACGGGCTCGCCGCCGCCGGCTTCGACTACGGCCCCGCCTTCCAGGGCCTGCGCTCCGCCTGGCTGCACGGCGACGCCGTGTACGCCGAGGTGAGCCTCGACGAGGAGACCGCGGGAACGGCCGACTGGTTCGGCCTCCACCCGGCGCTCCTGGACGCCACCCTCCACGCCGCCGGACTCGGCTCCCTGGTCGAGAACACCGGTCAGGGCCGACTGCCCTTCGCCTGGAGCGGCGTACGGCTCCACGCGGCCGGCGCCTCCGCCGTACGGGTCCGGCTGGCCCCCGCCGGCCGCGACGCGGTGTCGCTGGAGCTCGCGGACCCTGCGGGTGCGCCGGTCGCCTCCGTCGCGTCGCTCGCCCTGCGGGCGGTCTCGCCCGAGCAGATCGGCGCCGCGCGCGGCGGCCGCCACGAATCGCTGTTCCGGATCGAATGGACACCGCTCCAACCGACCCCGGCACCCACGACCGAGCAGCGTCCCTGGGCCCTCCTCGGGGACGGTCACCCCGGGCTCGACGCGGTGGGCGTCCGCTACGAGACCCACGACAGTCTCGGGACCCTCGCGGACCCGACGCTGCTCTGCGTCCCGCTGCTCACGTCGACCGACCCGCGTGACGTGACGGGTGCGGTGCACGCCGAGACGGGCCGCGTGCTGGAACTCCTGAAGGAATGGCTGGCCGATGACCGCTTCGCGGACTCCCGCCTGCTGTTCCTGACGCGGGGCGCGGTGGCCACCGCACAGGGCGAGGACCTCCCGGACCTCGTACACGCCCCGGTGTGGGGTCTGGTCCGTTCGGCGCAGTCGGAGAACCCGGGCCGGATCGTCCTGGCCGACACCGACGGCACGGACGCGTCGTACCGGACCCTGGCCGCCGTACTCGCCTCGGGCGAGTCCGAGGTCGCGGTGCGCGACGGCGCGGTGCTGGTGCCGAGGCTGGCGCGGGCGTCGGCCGCCGCAGACGCCCCCGCGTCGGAGTGGAGTGCGGAAGGCACCGTGCTGGTGACGGGTGCGAGTGGTTCGTTGGGTGGGCTGTTCGCCCGTCACCTGGTGACCGAGCACGGTGTGCGGCACCTGCTGTTGGTGAGCCGTCGCGGTGAAGGTGCCGAGGGCGCTTCCGAGTTGTCGGCGGAGCTGACCGGCTTGGGCGCCGAGGTGTCGTGGGCGGCGTGTGATGTCGCCGATCGTGCCGCGCTGGCGGCCGTTCTGGCGTCGGTCCCGGCGGAGCACCCGCTGACGGGTGTGGTGCACACGGCCGGTGTTCTGGACGACGGTGTCATCGGATCCCTGACCGGCGAGCGTCTGTCGGCGGTGCTGCGTCCCAAGGTCGACGCCGCGTGGAACCTCCACGAGCTGACCGCCGGGCTGGACCTCTCCGCGTTCGTGTTGTTCTCGTCCGCCGCCGGTGTGTTCGGTGGTGCGGGGCAGGCCAACTACGCGGCGGCCAACACCTTCCTGGACGCCCTTGCCGCCCACCGCAATGCCCAAGGGCTCGCGGGTACCTCGCTCGCGTGGGGTCTGTGGGCGGAGACGGGTGGTATGGGGGACACCCTGGATTCGGAGGACGTCTCCCGGCTCGGTCGGGGCGGCGTGAACGCCTTGAGCGCCGCTGAAGGTGTCGCCTTGTTCGACGCCGCGCCGGCGACCGGGCAGTCGCTGCTGGTGCCCGTGAAGCTGGACCTCGGCGCACTCCGCGCCCAGGCGGGCACCGGCATGCTCCCGCCGCTGCTCACCGGCCTCGTCCGCACACCCACCCGCCGGACCGCAGGAAGCAACACCGCCGCCGGTGCCGACGGGGGAGCGGAACTGCGCGAGCGCCTCTCCGGACTCTCGCCGGCCGCACGGGACGAGTCCCTGTTGGAACTCGTCTGCACGTACGTCGCAGGAGTCCTCGGTTTCACCGGACCCGAAGCCGTCGACCCGGCACGGTCGTTCAACGAAGTCGGCTTCGACTCGCTGACCGCCGTCGAACTCCGCAACCGCCTCGGCGCCGCGACCGGCGTACGACTGCCCGCCACCCTCGTCTTCGACTACCCGACACCGACTGCACTCGTCGAATACCTCCGGGACGAACTCTGGCAGCACGGCGCGGCAGCCGTACCCCCACTGCTCGCCGAACTGGACCGGATGGAGAAGACGCTCGTCACCTCGACGCCCGACTCCGCCGGCCGCGACCGCATCACCGAACGCCTCCAGGCCCTGCTCACCGCATGGAGCGAGGCCGCGGACGCGGCGGCGGACCTGCCTGCCGAGCCCGACGGCCCCGATGTGGCCGAAGCCCTGGAGAGCGCCACCGACGACGACCTCTTCGACTTCATCGGCAAGGAGTTCGGCATCTCATGACGCGGCAGCTCCACCCCACCCCTTCCCACCACCCTGACTCCACGGCTTCTGTACGAGGGATGCACGCATGAACGAGGAAAAGCTCCGGTACTTCCTGAAGCGGGTGACGGCCGATCTCCACGAGACGCGCCGCCGGCTCCAGGAGGTCGAGTCGGAGGAGCAGGAGCCGATCGCGATCGTCGGGATGAGCTGCCGCTACCCGGGGGACGTAGAGTCCCCCGAGGACCTGTGGCGGCTGGTGTCCGACGAGACCGACGCCATCTCGCCCTTCCCGACCGACCGGGGCTGGGACACGGGCAGCCTGTTCGACGAGGACCCCGACGGGCGCGGCACGAGCTACGTGCGGGAAGGCGGCTTCCTGCACACCGCCAACCGCTTCGAGCCCGAGTTCTTCGGCATCTCACCCCGTGAGGCCGTCGCGATGGACCCGCAGCAGCGCCTGTTGCTGGAGATCGCGTGGGAGGCGTTCGAGCGGGCCGGCATCGACCCGACGTCGGTTCGGGGCAGCCGCACCGGCGTGTTCACCGGCGTCATGTACCACGACTACGCGTCACGGCTGCGCGCCGTCCCGCCGGAGGTCGAGGGCTACCTCGGCACCGGCGGCTCCAGCAGCATCGCCTCCGGCCGCGTCTCGTACACGTTCGGCCTGGAGGGCCCGGCGCTCACCGTCGACACCGCGTGCTCGTCCTCCCTCGTCACCCTGCACCTCGCCATGCAGGCGCTCCGCAAGGGCGAGTGCACGCTCGCCCTCGCGGGCGGCGTCACCGTCATGCCGACGCCCGGCACCTTCACCGAGTTCAGCAAGCAGCGCGGTCTGTCCTTCGACGGACGCTGCAAGTCCTTCGCGGACGCCGCCGACGGCACCGGTTGGGGCGAGGGCGCCGGCATGCTCCTCGTGGAGCGACTGTCGGACGCCCGCAAGAACGGCCACCGCGTCCTCGCCGTGGTTCGCGGCTCCGCCGTCAACCAGGACGGCGCCTCCAACGGGCTCACCGCGCCCAACGGCCCCTCCCAGCAGCGCGTCATCCGCCAGGCCCTCGCCGACGCACGCCTCTCGGCCGCCGAGATCGACGTGGTCGAGGCGCACGGCACCGGCACGACCCTCGGCGACCCGATCGAGGCACAGGCGCTGCTGGCCACGTACGGCAGGGAACACACCGAGGACCGGCCGCTGTGGCTCGGCTCGGTCAAGTCGAACATCGGGCACACCCAGGCCGCCGCCGGTGTGGCGGGCGTCATCAAGATGGTCATGGCGATCCGCAACGGCCGGATCCCGAAGACGCTGCACGTGGACGAACCGTCGGCCAAGGTCGACTGGGCCGCGGGCGCCGTATCGCTGCTGCGCAGCACCGTCGACTGGCCGGAGACCGGCCGCCCCCGCCGCGCGGCGGTCTCCTCGTTCGGCATCAGCGGCACCAACGCGCACACCATCATCGAGCAGGCACCGGCCGAGGTCCCCGCCGAACCCGCCGAATCCGCCGGGGCCGAGCCCACCGCCGGAGCACCGGCCGACGCCACACCCGCCACACCCGCCGCGCTCGCCGCGTCCGAAACGTCCGAGGTCTCCGAGGCGACGCCGCAGCGTCGGACCGTGGCCCCCCCGGCCCTCCCGTGGCCCGTCTCGGCCCGTACGGAGGACGCCCTGCGGGCCCAGGCCGAACGCCTCCTCACCCACCTGCGGGCCCACCCCGAGCAGTCGGCGGCCGACATCAGCCGCTCCCTGGCCACCGGCCGCGCCGCCCTCGAACACCGCGCGGTCGTCGTCGCCGCCGACCGGGAACGCGCCCTCGCGGACCTGGCCGCACTCGCCTCCGGCGATGCGACCGCGGCGTCTCACATCGTCCGGGGCGAGGTCGCGGCACGCGGCAAGGTCGCCTTCCTGTTCACCGGGCAGGGCAGCCAGCGGCTGGGCACGGGGCGCGCACTGTACGACGCCTACCCGGTGTTCGCGGACGCCCTGGACGCCGTGTGCGAAGGAATGGGACTCGAACTCCCGCTGAAGGAAGTGCTTTTCGGGTCCGACGCGGAAACTCTGGACCGGACCGAGTACACGCAGCCCGCGTTGTTCGCGATCGAGGTCGCGCTGTTCCGGCTGTTCGAATCGTGGGGTGTGAAGCCGGACTTCGTGTCCGGGCACTCGATCGGTGAGATCGCCGCCGCACACGTGGCGGGCGTGCTGTCCCTCGACGACGCCTGTGTGTTGGTCGCGGCGCGCGGACGTCTGATGCAGGCCCTGCCGGCCGGTGGCGTCATGATCGCGGTGGAGGCCTCGGAGGCGGAGGTCCTGCCGCTGCTGACCGACCGTGTGAGCATCGCGGCGATCAACGGGCCGCGCTCGATCGTGATCGCCGGTGACGAGGACGCGGCTACGGCGATCCTGACGGCTCTGACCGGCCGGAAGAGCAAGCGGCTCACGGTCAGTCACGCGTTCCACTCGTCGCACATGGACGGCATGCTGGACGACTTCCGCCGGGTGGTGGAGGGTCTGTCCTTCACCGCCCCGAGCATTCCGATCGTCTCGAACCTGACCGGCGCCCTGATCGCCGACGGCGAGATGGGTTCGGCGGACTTCTGGGTCCGGCACGTCCGTGAGGCCGTCCGATTCCTCGACGGCGTAAGGGCCCTGGAGGCCGCCGGGGTGACGACGTACGTCGAACTCGGCCCCGACGGCGTCCTGTCCGCTCTCGCCCAGGCCTGCCTCACCTCCGACGACAGCCGCTCCACCGCCTTCGTGCCCACCGTGCGCAAGGACCGCCCGGAGACGGAGACCGTCGTCACGGCCCTCGCCCGGGCCCACGTCCGAGGCATCGCCGTCGACTGGCAGGCGTACCACTCCGACACCGGAGCCCAGCACGTCGACCTGCCCACGTACGCCTTCCAGCGCGAGCACTACTGGCTCGACGCCGGAACCCTCGGCGGGGACGTCACCACGGTCGGCCTCCGGTCCGCCGATCATCCGTTGCTGGGTGCCGCGGTGACGTTGGCCGATGCGGATGGGTTGCTTCTCACCGGTCGGTTGTCGGTTGCGACTCACCCGTGGTTGGTCGATCACATGGTGATGGGTTCGGTGTTGTTGCCCGGTACGGCCTTCGTCGAGTTGGCGTTGCGTGCCGGTGATCAGGTCGGGTGTGATCTGGTCGATGAACTCACCCTTGCCGCGCCGTTGGTGTTGCCGGAGGAGGGTGGTGTCGAGCTTCAGATCACCGTGGGTGGCCCGGATGGGTCGGGTCGGCGTTCGGTGGTTTTCCATTCGCGTGATGGGTTGGCGGCCGGGGATGAGCCGTGGGTTCGTAACGCGACGGCGACGTTGGTGGAGGGTGAGGGCGGGGCGCCGGGTTTCGATCTGGTGGCGTGGCCGCCGGTCGGTGCGGATGCCGTTGATGTCGAGGGCCTGTATGAGGGTCTGGCGGATTCCGGTTTTGGTTATGGTCCGGTGTTTCAGGGGTTGCGTGCCGCATGGCGGCGCGGTGAGGAGGTGTTCGCCGAGGTGAGCCTCGGTGACGAAACCGCGCCGGGTGCGGAACAGTTCACGATTCATCCCGCGCTTCTCGATTCCGTGCTGCATGCCATCAGTCTCGGTTCGCTCGTGGAGGACACCGGTCGGGCGCGGCTTCCGTTCTCGTGGTCGGGGGTTTCCGTCCACGCCGGTGGCGCGGACGCTCTGCGCGTACGACTCACCCGGGCGGGCAAGGACGCCGTACGACTGGAGATCGCCGACGTCGACGGTGCTCCCGTAGCGACCGTGGACAGCCTCGCCCTCCGTGCCTTCTCACCCGAGCAGTTCGGGCGGCCGGCCGGCGGTCACGGCGACTCCCTGTTCCGCGTGGAGTGGACGGCGTCGACCACCCCGGCGGGCTCCGCCGCCGACTGGCTGATGCTGGGCGACGGCACACAGGTGTTCGCGGACCTCGCCGGACTGGGTGTGGCCGTCGCCGAAGGCGGCGAGATCCCGCCCGTACTGGTCGTGCCGTGTCTGGAGCCCGTCGGCGGGAGCGTCGCCCAAGCGGCACACACCGAGACCGGCCGGGTCCTGGCGCTGCTCAAGGAATGCCTGGCCGACGACCGGTTCGCGGATTCGCGTCTCGCGTTCCTGACGCGGGGCGCGGTGGAAGCCGTACCCGGCGAGGGCATCCCCGATCCGGCACGTGCCGCTGTGCGCGGTCTGGTGCGTTCCGCGCAGTCGGAGAACCCCGGCCGGTTCGTGCTGGTCGACGTGGACGTCGACGGTGACGTGGAGGCGGCTCTCGCCGCCGCCCTCGCTTCGGGCGAGTCCGAGGTTGCCGTGCGCGACGGCGCCCTCCTCGTGCCGAGGCTGGTACGTGCGACGGTCGCCGCAGACGCCCCCGCGTCGGAGTGGAGTGCGGAAGGCACCGTGCTGGTGACGGGTGCGAGTGGTTCGTTGGGTGGGCTGTTCGCCCGTCACCTGGTGACCGAGCATGGCGTAAGGCACCTGCTGTTGGTCAGCCGTCGTGGTGAGGCGGCCGAGGGTGCTTCCGAGTTGTCGGCGGAGCTGACCGGCTTGGGTGCCGAGGTGTCGTGGGCGGCGTGTGATGTCGCCGATCGTGTCGCGCTGGCGGCCGTTCTGGCGTCGGTCCCGGCGGAGCACCCGCTGACGGGTGTGGTGCACACGGCCGGTGTTCTGGATGACGGTGTCATCGGTTCCCTGACCGGCGAGCGTCTGTCGGCGGTGCTGCGTCCCAAGGTCGACGCCGCGTGGAATCTCCACGAGCTGACGGCCGGGCTGGACCTCTCCACCTTTGTGTTGTTCTCGTCCGCCGCCGGTGTGTTCGGTGGTGCGGGGCAGGCCAACTACGCGGCGGCCAATACCTTCCTGGACGCCCTTGCCGCCCACCGCAATGCCCAAGGGCTCGCGGGTACCTCGCTCGCGTGGGGTCTGTGGGCGGAGACGGGTGGTATGGGGGACACCTTGGATGCCGAGGACGTCTCCCGGCTCGGTCGGGGCGGCGTGAACGCCTTGAGCGCCGCTGAAGGTGTCGCCTTGTTCGACGCCGCGCCGGCGACCGGGCAGTCGCTGCTGGTGCCCGTGAAGCTGGACCTCGGCGCACTCCGCGCCCAGGCGGGCACCGGCATGCTCCCGCCGCTGCTCACCGGCCTCGTCCGCACACCCACCCGCCGGGCGGCACGGGGTAGCGGTGGTGCGTTCGCCCGTCAGGTGGCCGCGCTGCCGCAGGACCAGCAGCCTGCTGCCGTAGTGGAGCTGGTCCGTGGTCAGGTGGCTGCCGTACTTGGTTTCGCGGGTCCGGAGGTGGTGGATCCGGCGCGGTCGTTCAGCGAGGTCGGTTTCGATTCGTTGACGGCCGTCGAGCTCCGTAATCGGCTCGGTGCCGCGACCGGTGTGCGTCTGCCGGCGACGTTGGTCTTCGACTATCCGACGCCCGTCGTTCTGGCGGAGTACCTGCACGCCGAACTCCTCGGCAGTCAGGCTGCCGCAGCGGCCCCGGTGGTGGCTTCCGCGCACGACGACGAGCCGATCGCGATCGTCGCCATGGCCTGCCGCTTCCCCGGTGACGTCCGGTCCCCCGAAGACCTGTGGCGGCTCGTCCGCGACGGCAAGGACGCCATCACCGACATGCCCACCGACCGTGGCTGGGACATCGAGGGCCTCTTCGACCCCGACCCGGACCGACAGGGCACCAGCTACAGCACGGCCGGTGGTTTCCTGCACGACGCGCACCACTTCGATCCGACGTTCTTCGGGATCTCGCCTCGCGAGGCCCTGGCGACGGATCCGCAGCAGAGGTTGCTGTTGGAGACCTCGTGGGAGGCGTTCGAGCGGGCCGGCATCGACCCGGCGTCGATGCGCGGCAGTCGCACCGGCGTGTTCGCGGGTGTCATGTACAACGACTACGGCACTCTTCTCCACCGGGCCCCGGAGGGCCTGGAGGGGTACATGGGGACCTCCAGCTCGGGCAGTGTCGCCTCGGGCCGCGTCTCCTACACCTTCGGCCTCGAAGGTCCCGCCGTCACCGTCGACACCGCCTGCTCCTCCTCCCTCGTGACGCTGCACCTCGCGGCTCAGGCCCTGCGCAGTGGTGAGTGCGACCTCGCGCTCGCCGGCGGCGTGACCGTGATGGCCACCCCCGGAACGTTCATCGCCTTCAGCCGGCAGCGTGGCCTTGCCACGGACGGCCGGTGCAAGCCGTTCGCCGCTGCCGCCGACGGCACCGCGTGGGGCGAGGGCGTCGGCATGCTGCTCGTGGAGCGGCTCTCGGACGCCCGCAAGAACGGTCACCCGGTGCTGGCCGTCGTCCGGGGTACGGCCATCAACCAGGACGGGGCGAGCAACGGCCTGACGGCTCCGAACGGTCCGTCCCAGCAGCGCGTCATCCGCCAGGCGCTGGCCAACGCGGGTCTGTCGGCCGCCGAGGTCGACGTGGTCGAGGCGCACGGCACCGGTACGACCCTCGGTGACCCGATCGAGGCCCAGGCCCTCCTCGCCACCTACGGGCAGGAGCGCACCGGGGACCGGCCGCTGCTCCTCGGCTCCATCAAGTCCAACATGGGTCACACGCAGGCCGCAGCCGGCGTCGCGGGCATCATCAAGATGGTCCAGGCGATGCGACACGGAACAGTGCCCAAGACGCTCCACGTGGACGAGCCTTCCCCGCACGTCGAATGGTCCGAGGGCGCCGTCTCCCTGCTCACGGAGACGGTGGCCTGGCCGGAGACGGGCCGTCCGCGCCGAGCGGCCGTGTCGTCGTTCGGCATCAGCGGCACCAACGCGCACACCATCATCGAGCAGGCCCCGGACGAGGACACCCCGGAGTCCGCGCCCACCGCGTCGGCGCCTTCCGTCCTGCCCTACGTACTCTCCGCGAAGACCGCGGAAGCACTGCGCGACCAGGCCGCCCGACTGCGGGCCCACCTGACGGACGACCCCGAACTCGCAGCCGTGGACGTGGCCTACTCGCTGGCCGGCCGACGTGCCGCGTTCGACCACCGCGCGGTCGTCGTCGCCGCGAACCGCGAGAAACTGCTGCGGAGCCTGACCGCACTGGAGAACGGCGACCCCGTTCCGACCGGGGCCAAGACCGGCACCGTCGGCGCCGCCGGATCCGAGAAGCTCGCGTTCCTGTTCACCGGTCAGGGCAGCCAGCGGCTCGGTATGGGCCGTGAACTGTACGAGACGTACCCGGTGTTCGCCGCCGCGTTGGATGCGGTGTGCGAGGGGCTCGATCTTGAACTCCCTCTGAAGGAAGTGTTGTTCGGCGAGGATGCGGTGCTGCTCGATCGTACGGAGTACGCCCAGCCGGCGTTGTTCGCGATCGAGGTGGCGTTGTTCCGACTCCTCGAATCGTGGGGTGTGCGGCCGGACTTCCTGTCCGGGCATTCCGTCGGTGAGATCGCCGCGGCGCACGTGGCCGGGGTGTTCTCGTTGGAGGATGCCTGCACCCTGATCGCGGCACGCGGTCGCCTGATGCAGGCGCTGCCCGCCGGCGGTGTGATGATCGCGATCCAGGCGTCGGAGGCGGAGGTTCTTCCGCTGCTGACCGACCGGGTGAGCATCGCGGCCGTCAACGGCCCGCAGTCGGTGGTGATCGCGGGCGACGAGGACGCGGCGACGGCAGTCACCGAGTCGTTCACCGACCGCAAGTCCAAGCGGCTCGCGGTCAGTCACGCGTTCCACTCGCCGCACATGGACGCCATGCTGGACGACTTCCGCCAGGTGGTGGAGGGGCTGTCGTACGCCGCTCCGAGCATCCCGATCGTTTCCAACCTGACCGGTGCCCTGGTCACCGGTGGTGAGATGGGGTCGGCTGACTTCTGGGTCCGGCACGTCCGCGAGGCCGTCCGCTTCCTCGACGGCGTCCGGACCCTCGAAACCGCCGGGGTGACGACGTACGTGGAGATCGGCCCCGACGGCGTCCTGTCCGCCATGGCGCACGGCTGCCTCACTCAGGACGCCGACACCGACGCCTTCGCCCCCACCCTCCGCAAGGGCCGCCCCGAAGCGGCGACCCTGACCCGAGCCATCGCCCAGGTCCACGCGCGGGGTGTCTCCGTCGACTGGGAGACCTACTTCACGGGTACCGGCGCCCGGAGCGTCGACCTGCCGACCTATGCCTTCCAGCACGAGCGGTACTGGATCGATGTCCCCGTCGGCTCCTTCGCCGATGCCGCCGCAGCCGGCCTCCGGTCCGCCGATCATCCGTTGCTGGGTGCCGCGGTGACGTTGGCCGATGCGGATGGGTTGCTTCTCACCGGTCGGTTGTCGGTTGCGACTCACCCGTGGTTGGTCGATCACATGGTGATGGGTTCGGTGTTGTTGCCCGGTACGGCCTTCGTCGAGTTGGCGTTGCGTGCCGGTGATCAGGTCGGGTGTGATCTGGTCGATGAACTCACCCTTGCCGCGCCGTTGGTGTTGCCGGAGGAGGGTGGTGTCGAGCTTCAGATCACCGTGGGTGGCCCGGATGGGTCGGGTCGGCGTTCGGTGGTTTTCCATTCGCGTGATGGGCTGGCGGCCGGGGATGAGCCGTGGGTTCGTAACGCGACGGCGACGTTGGTGGAGGGTGAGGGCGGGGCGCCGGGTTTCGATCTGGTGGCGTGGCCGCCGGTCGGTGCGGATGCCGTTGATGTCGAGGGCCTGTATGAGGGTCTTGCGGATTCCGGTTTTGGTTATGGTCCGGTGTTCCAGGGGTTGCGTGCCGCATGGCGGCGCGGTGAGGAGGTGTTCGCCGAGGTGAGCCTCGGTGACGAAACCGCGCCGGGTGCGGAACAGTTCACGATTCATCCCGCGCTTCTCGATTCCGTGCTGCATGCCATCAGTCTCGGTTCGCTCGTGGAGGACACCGGTCGGGCGCGGCTTCCGTTCTCGTGGTCGGGGGTTTCCGTCCACGCCGGTGGCGCGGACGCTCTGCGTGTACGACTTACCCGGGCGGGCAAGGACGCTGTGCGACTGGAGATCGCCGACGTCGACGGTGCTCCCGTAGCGACCGTGGACAGTCTCGCCCTCCGTGCCTTCTCACCCGAGCAGCTCGGGCGGCCGGCCGGCGGTCACGGCGACTCCGTGTTCCGCGTCGAGTGGACCGAAGCTCCCTCGGCAACGGGCACCTTCGAAAACTGGCTCGTTCTCGAAGAAGGAACCCAAGGGCTCGCGGATCTCAGCACCGTTCCGGCGGCGCTGGTGGTGCCCTGCGCGGTACCGACCGACGAGAACACGGCCGATGCCGTGCACGCCGAAACCGCACGTGTACTGGCACTCCTTCAGCAGTGGCTCTCCGACGAGCGGTTCGCGGACTCGCGACTGGTATTCCAGACGCGCGGCGCGGTGGCCGCGACACCGGGCGAAGGCCCGACCAACCTCGTCCACGCCTCCGTGTGGGGCCTGGTGCGGTCTGCGCACTCGGAGAACCCCGGCCGGTTCGTCCTGGTCGACGTCGACGTCGACGTCGACGGTGACGTGGAGGCGGCTCTCGCCGCCGCCCTCGCCTCCGGCGAGTCCGAGGTCGCCGTACGCAACGGCGCCCTCCTCGTGCCGAGGCTGGTACGTGCGACGGTCGCCGCAGACGCCCCCGCGTCGGAGTGGAGTGCGGAAGGCACCGTGCTGGTGACGGGTGCGAGTGGTTCGTTGGGTGGGCTTTTCGCCCGTCACCTGGTGACCGAGCACGGTGTGCGGCACCTGCTGTTGGTGAGCCGTCGCGGTGAAGGTGCCGAGGGCGCTTCCGAGTTGTCGGCGGAGCTGACCGGCTTGGGTGCCGAGGTGTCGTGGGCGGCGTGTGATGTCGCCGATCGTGTCGCGCTGGCGGCCGTTCTGGACGGGATTCCGGCGGAGCGCCCACTGACCGGTGTGGTGCACACGGCCGGTGTTCTGGATGACGGTGTCATCGGTTCCCTGACCGGCGAGCGTCTGTCGGCGGTGCTGCGTCCCAAGGTCGACGCCGCGTGGAACCTGCACGAGCTGACGGCCGGGCTGGACCTCTCCACCTTTGTGTTGTTCTCGTCCGCCGCCGGTGTGTTCGGTGGTGCGGGGCAGGCCAACTACGCGGCCGGTAACACCTTCCTGGATGCCCTCGCCGCGCACCGCAACGCCCAGGGCCTCGCGGGCCTGTCGCTCGCGTGGGGTCTGTGGGCGGAGACGGGTGGTATGGGGGACACCCTGGATGCCGAGGACGTCTCCCGGCTCGGCCGGGGCGGCGTGAACGCGCTGACCGCCGAGGAGGGCGTGGCCCTCTTCGACACCGCCTGTGCCTCCCGACAACCGCTGCTCGTGCCGCTCAAGCTGGACCTGGCCGCCCTGCGTGCGGCCGCGGGTGCCGGGATGCTTCCGCCGCTGCTCTCCGGACTCGTCCGTACGCCCTCGCGCCGTGCCTCCCGCGGCGGTGCGGCCTCCGGTGGTGCGTTCGCCCGTCAGGTGGCCGCGCTGCCGCAGGACCAGCAGCCGGCTGCCGTAGTGGAGCTGGTCCGTGGTCAGGTGGCTGCCGTACTTGGTTTCGCGGGTCCGGAGGCGGTGGATCCGGCGCGGTCGTTCAGCGAGGTCGGTTTCGATTCGTTGACGGCCGTCGAGCTCCGTAATCGGCTCGGTGCCGCGACCGGTGTGCGTCTGCCGGCGACGTTGGTCTTCGACTATCCGACGCCCGTCGTTCTGGCGGAGTACCTGCACGCCGAACTCCTCGGCAGTCAGGCTGCCGCAGCGGCCCCGGTGGTGGCTTCCGCGCACGACGACGAGCCGATCGCGATCGTCGCCATGGCCTGCCGCTTCCCCGGCGGAGTGAGCTCCCCCGAGGACCTGTGGGGCCTCGTCTCGGAGGGTCGGGACGCGATCTCCGACATGCCGGACGACCGTGGCTGGGACCTCTCCGGACTGCTCGACCCCACCCGACCCGGCGCCGACTACAGCCCGACCGGTGGTTTCCTGCACGACGCGCACCACTTCGATCCGACGTTCTTCGGGATCTCGCCGCGCGAGGCCCTGGCGACGGACCCGCAGCAGAGGTTGCTGTTGGAGACCTCGTGGGAGGCGTTCGAGCGGGCCGGCATCGACCCGGCGTCGATGCGCGGCAGTCGCACCGGCGTGTTCGCGGGTGTCATGTACAACGACTACGGGACTCTTCTCCACCGGGCCCCGGAGGGCCTGGAAGGCTACATGGGGACCTCCAGCTCGGGCAGTGTCGCCTCGGGCCGCGTCTCCTACACCTTCGGCCTCGAAGGTCCCGCCGTCACCGTCGACACCGCCTGCTCCTCCTCCCTCGTAACGCTGCACCTGGCCGTACAGGCCCTGCGCAGCGGTGAGTGCGACCTCGCGCTCGCCGGCGGTGTGGCGGTCATGGCAACGCCCGGAACGTTCATCGCCTTCAGCGTCCAGCGCGGACTGGCGACGGACGGCCGGTGCAAGCCGTTCGCCGCCGCCGCCGACGGCACCGCGTGGGGCGAGGGCGTCGGCATGCTGCTGGTGGAGCGGCTCTCGGACGCCCGGGCCAAGGGCCATCCGGTCCTCGCGGTCGTCCGCGGCTCCGCCGTCAACCAGGACGGCGCCAGCAACGGGCTCACCGCGCCCAACGGTCCGTCCCAGCAGCGCGTCATCCGCCAGGCGCTGGCCAACGCGGGCCTGTCGGCCGCCGAGGTCGACGCCGTCGAAGCGCACGGCACGGGCACGACCCTCGGCGACCCGATCGAGGCCCAGGCCCTCCTGGCCACGTACGGGCAGGAGCACACGGACGAACAGCCCCTCTGGCTCGGCTCGATCAAGTCCAACGTGGGCCACACGCAGGCCGCCGCCGGCGTCGCGGGCATCATCAAGATGGTCCAGGCGATCCGGCACGGTGTCCTGCCGAAGTCCCTGCACGTCGACGAGCCCACCCCGCACGTCGACTGGTCGGCGGGAGCGGTCTCGCTCCTCGAATCCGCCACGCCCTGGCCGGAGACGGGCCGTCCGCGCCGAGCGGCCGTGTCCTCGTTCGGCATCAGCGGCACCAACGCGCACACCATCATCGAGCAGGCCCCGGACGAGGACACCCCCGAGGCCACCCCGGCCCCGACGGCTCCCTCCGCCCTGCCGTACGTGCTCTCCGCGAAGTCGGCCGACGGACTCCTCGGACAGGCCGCCCGACTCCTGGACCACCTGGAGGTCGCGGACGACCTCCGGGCCGTCGACGTCGCCCATTCCCTCGCCACCACACGGGCCGCGTTCGACCACCGTGCGGTGGTCGTGGCCGGAGACCGCAGCGACTTGCTGCGCGGTCTGACCGCCCTCAAGGACGAGGCCGCGGCGACCGGCGTGGCCCGAGGCGCTGTGAGCAACGGGAAGACGGCGTTCGTGTTCCCGGGTCAGGGTTCGCAGTGGGTGGGGATGGCGGCGGGTCTGTTGGATTCGTCCGTTGTGTTCGCCGCGCGGATCGATGAGTGCGCGAAGGCGTTGGAGCCGTTCACGGATTGGTCGTTGGTGGACGTGCTCCGGGCCGGCGACGGCGCGCCCTCCCTCGATCGGGTGGATGTGGTTCAGCCGGCTTTGTTCGCGGTGATGGTGTCGCTTGCGGAGGTGTGGCGGGCGGCGGGTGTGCGTCCGGGTGCGGTGATCGGGCATTCGCAGGGTGAGATCGCTGCCGCGTGTGTGGCGGGGATTCTGTCCCTTGAGGACGCTGCTCGGGTGGTGGCTTTGCGGAGTCAGGCCATCGGTCGGGTGTTGGCGGGTCTGGGTGGGATGGTGTCGGTGCCGTTGCCGGCCAGGGATGTTCGTGAGCGGATCGCTCCGTGGGGTGAGGCCCGTATTTCGGTGGCGGCTGTCAACGGTCCGTCGTCGGTGGTCGTCTCGGGTGAGGTTGAGGCTCTGGATGAGCTGTTGGCCGCCTGTGAGGTGGACGGGGTTCGTGCCAAGCGGATCGCGGTCGACTATGCCTCGCATTCCGCTCAGGTGGACCTTTTGAAGGATGAGCTCGCCGAGTTGCTCGCTCCGATCGTTCCGCGAGTGGCTCAGGTGCCGTTCCTGTCGACCGTGACCGGTGAGTGGGTGAACGGGTCCGAGTTGGATGCCGGGTACTGGTTCCGCAACCTTCGCCGGACGGTGGAGTTGGAGGAAGCCACGCGTACGCTCCTTGATCAGGGTTTCGGTGTGTTCGTCGAGTCCAGCCCGCACCCCGTTTTGACGGTCGGGATGCAGGAGACCGTGGAGGACGCGGGCCGTGAGGCGGCGGTTCTCGGGTCGCTGCGCCGCAATGAGGGTGGCCTGGAGCGGTTCTGGTTGTCCCTCGGTGAGGCGTGGGTGCGGGGTGTGACCGTCGACTGGGACGCCGTGTTCGCCGGTACGGGAGCCCGGCGTGTGGACCTGCCCACCTACGCCTTCCAGCGTGACCGTTATTGGATCGACGTGCCGGTGACGGCCGTCGGTGACGTGGCCTCCGCCGGGCTCGGCGCCGCCGAGCACCCGCTGTTGGGTGCGGCCGTCGAACTGCCCGACTCGGACGGCTTCCTGTTCACCGGCCGGCTGTCGCTGCGGACCCACCCCTGGCTGGCCGACCACCGGGCCGCGGACGCCGCGCTGCTGCCCGGGACGGCCTTCGTGGAACTCGCCCTGCACGCCGCGCGGCGGGCCGGGTCCACCCTCCTGGAGGAACTGACCCTGGAGGCTCCGCTGGTGCTCCCCGAGCAGGGGGCACTCCAACTCCGGCTCACGGTTGCCGCACCCGACGTGGACGGCAGGCGTGCGCTGCACGTGCACTCGCGTGCGGAGTCCCAGGACGGCGACGACGTGAGGGGCCTCGACGAGCCCTGGACGCGGCACGCCGCCGGCGTGCTCGGAGCCGCGGACGAACGGATCGCGCCGCAGGGCCCGGCGTCCCTGGAGGCCTGGCCTCCCGCAGGCGCCGACGAGCTCGACGTGGCCGACCTGTACGAGCTGTTCGCCGCCGGCGGGTACGCGTACGGTCCGGCCTTCCGCAACCTGCGGACCGCCTGGCGGCGCGGTGACGAACTCTTCGTCGAACTCGCCCTGTCCGACGCCGCCCAGGCCGAGGCCGCGCACTTCGGTGTCCACCCGGCGCTCCTCGACGCGGGGTTGCACGGGCTCGCCCTCGGCTCCTTCCTCGTCGCCGATGACGAGGATCAGGGCGAGGAGGCCCGCATGCGGGTGCCCTTCGCCTTCACCGGTGTGGGCCTGCACGCTGTCGGCGCGGATGCGCTGCGGGTACGGCTGGCGCCGGCCGGATCGGGAGCCGTGTCCCTCGCGGCCTTCGACGAGGAAGGCCGGCCGGTCGTGTCGGTGGAGTCGCTGCTGCTGAGGACGCTCGACCCGGCCCGACTGCGGTCGACCCGACCCGCGTTCCACGATTCGATGTTCCGACTGGAGTGGCCCGCCCTCACCGGCAACCAGGCCGCGGCCGAGGGTCGTTGGGCCCTCGTCGGCCAGGACGCCCTCGGTCTGGAAACCACCCTGCGGGCCGTCGGCATCACCGCCGACGTGTACGGGGACCTGGACGCCCTCTCCGGAGTGGTGGCCGCCGGCAACCCGGTACCGGACACCGTGCTGGTCACGTACGCCGCGCCCGGAACCGAACCCGTGCCGGACACGGCGGAAGCCGCCCGGCGGGCGACCCGGGAGGCTCTGACGTTCATCCAGGCCTGGCTGGCCGACGAGGCGTTCGCCGGAACCCGGCTGGCGCTGGTCACCCGCGGGGCGGTCGAGGTCCGGCCCGGCGACGGAGTGCCGGACCTGGCGCACGCGCCGCTGTGGGGACTGCTGCGCTCCGCGCAGTCGGAGAACCCCGGCCGGTTCCTGCTGCTCGACCTCGACGCGGACACCACCGGCAGCCTCGCGGACGGTGCGCCCACGAGCGGGTCGGCGGAGCTCGCCGCGCTGCTCGCGGACGCCGTCGGCAGCGGCGAACCCCAGGTCGCCGTTCGGGGCGCGGCCCTGCACGCCGCCAGGCTGGCCAGGGTCCCCGTGGACCGGGCCGGGACGGACGGGGCCGCCGAGGAGCCTTCGGAGCGTACGGACCTCCCCGCATGGGATCCGGAAGGCACCGTCCTCATCACCGGTGGTACCGGCGTGCTCGGCAGCCTCCTGGCCCGGCACCTGGTCACCGGTCGGGGTGTGCGTCGGCTGCTCCTCACCAGCAGGCGCGGGCCCGCCGCAGCCGGCGCCGAGGAACTGGTCGCGGAACTCGCCGCGCTGGGCGCGGAGGCGGCCGTCGTCGCCTGCGACGCCGCGGACCGCGGTGCGCTGACCGAGCTGCTGGCCGGTATCCCGGCCGAGCACCCGCTCACCGCCGTCATCCACACCGCGGGCCACCTCGACGACGGACTCGTACCGTCCCTGACCCCGGAGCGGATCGATTCGGTCCTGCGGCCGAAGGTCGACGCGGCCCTGCACCTGCACGAGCTGACCCGGGACCTGGACCTCGCGGCGTTCGTCCTGTTCTCCTCGGCCGCCGGCACGCTCGGCAGCCCCGGACAGGCCAACTACGCCGCGGCCAACGCCTTCCTCGACGGCCTGGCCCGCAGTCGGCGTGCGGCGGGGCTGCCCGCCCTGTCGCTGGCCTGGGGGCTGTGGGAGCAGCGCAGTGAGATGACCGGCGAGCTCACGGACGCCGACGTCCAGCGGATGGCGCGTGCGGGCCTGGCGCCGCTGTCCTCCGAGGAGGGTCTGGCGCTGTTCGACACGGGATGCGCCCTGACCGACGGCAGCGTCTTCGTCGCCATCCGGTTGGACACCGCGCCGCTTCGGGCCCAGGCTGACGCCGGAGCCCTCCCGGCCGTCTTCCGCGGTCTGGTGCGCGGTGGACTTCGCAGGGCGGCCGCCCACGGTGCGGGTTCCGCCGCGGCGTCCGCAGCCGCGCAGCGCCTGGCGGGTCTGGCCGCTCTGTCGGAGGAGGAGCAGGAGCGGGTGCTGCTCGACGTGGTGCGGGCCCAGGCCGCCGCCGTGCTCGCCTATCCGTCGCCCGAGGCGGTGGGAGAGTCCCAGGGGTTCCTGGAGCTCGGTCTGGACTCGCTGACCGCCGTCGAACTGCGCAACCAGCTGAACGCCGCGACGGGACTGCGGCTGCCCGCCACCCTGCTGTTCGACCACCCGACGCCGCTGCTGGTCGCCCAGCTGCTGCGGGCCGAACTCGCCGCGGGCCCGGGCGGCTCCGGCGGAGCGGCCGGTGCGGCGGAGCCGGGAGAGGAGGAGGACGGTGCCGGAATGTTCGGCGCGATGCTCCAGGAAGCCGGTGCGCAGGGTGCGTCCGGCCCGTTCATGGAACTGCTCATGCAGGCGTCGCGGTTCAGGCCGTCGTTCGCGTCGCCCGCCGAGCTGCGCAAGGCGCCCGCCCTGGTGCGGCTCGCCCGGGGCGAGGACGGTCCCGGACTGGTCTGCTTCTCGTCGATCCTGTCGATCTCCGGGCCGCACCAGTACGCCCGGTTCGCGTCCGCCTTCCGCGGCCGGCGGGACGTGCACGCCATGGCGGCCCCCGGCTTCCTGCGCGGCGAGCAGCTGCCGTCGACCGCCGCGGCGGTCATCGAGGCGCAGGCCGAGGCCGTCCTGAAGCACACCGACGGTTCGCCGTTCGTGCTCCTCGGGCACTCCTCGGGCGGCATGCTCGCGCACGCGGTCGCCGGCCGGTTGGAGGCCGCCGGGGTCTTCCCGGAGGCCGTGGTCCTGGTCGACATCTACTCGCACGACGACGACGCCATCCTCGGCATCCAGCCGGGGCTGTCGGAAGGCGTCGAAGAGCGGCAGGGCAGCCACGTCCCGGTCGACGACAGCCGGCTGCTCGCGATGGGCGCCTACTTCCGGCTCTTCGGAGGGTGGAAGCCGGACGCCGTGAAGTCGCCGACGCTGCTGGTCCGCGCGCAGGAACAGTTCTTCGACTGGAACCGTGCGACGGACGGCGACTGGCGTTCCTACTGGGACCTGGAGCACTCCGTCGTGGACGCCCCCGGAAACCACTTCACCATGATGGAGCAGCACGCGCAGGCGACCGCCGGAGTCGTCGAGGCATGGTTGACCGGCCGGCGATGAGCGCGACGGGCCCGGTGAACCAGGCCCGTCCGCACGGTCGTTGACCACGCGGAAGGGCCCCACCCCCGAGGGGGTGGGGCCCTTCCGGTGCGGGGTCCGGTGCCTCAGGCGCCGCGACGGACCCGCGCCGCCCGGGACCGGTCGAGCGCGGTCGCCCGCTCGCGTTCCCGGGCCCGCTTCTTCGGCAGGCCGAGGGCGACGACCTCGAAGTTGTCCTTGGTGACGTCCAGCCGGTGGAAGAGGTTGTCGGGCCCGGTCACGTACAGCGTGCCCACGCCCAGCCCCTTGAGCGACTCCACCATGACCGGCCAGTGGATCGGCCGGTCGAAGGTGTCCAGCATCATCGTGCGCATCCCGGCGGCGTCCCGGACGACGCTGCCGTCGTGGTCGACGACCACGGGCAGGGACGGGTCGGCGAACGCGTACGCGCCGAACACGTCCTCCTCCGCCTTCTTGCGCAGCGCCGAGAACGCCGCGGCGTGCACCGGGGGCCGCATCGAGTACATGGAGTAGCCGCCGGCCGCGCTGATGCCGGACGTCAGGGCGTCGAGGTCCCTCTCGCGCACGGACAGCATGTGGAAACCGGCGTCGAGGCGGCCGGAGGAGTCGTACCAGGCGCCCCGGTCGTCGAATCCGGCGAGGAGCTCGTCCAACCTGTCCTGCGGAGTGCGGACGAAGCAGTGCGTGACGACGTCCTCGTAGGCGTCGGCGAAGTACTCCTCCTCGCAGCGGGCCAGCTCCGCGGTGAGCCGGACGACCTCGGTGAACGACAACGACCCGACGAACGCGGCGGTGGCCTTCTGCCCGAAGCTGGGGCCGGCGCAGACCGTGGGGGTGACCCCGAGCGCGTCCACGGCCCGGTCCGCCAACGCCATCGAGTTCACCAGGAACGCGATCTGGAAATCGACCGAATAATCCTCCTCGGCGTCCCGGAAACGGTCGAACACCGAATAGCCGAGTGCCTCGTCGGCCTCCGCGAGCCGAACCCGGGCGTACGGGTCGAGCAGGAGGAACTTGCCGACCTCCGCGAAGGAGGCGGGACCCATGCCGGGAAACACGATGGCGGTCCCGGTCCGGGATTCGGCCGATTCGACGGTGGAGGGTCCGGCCGTTTCCGTGGGGGTGATCGTTTCGGAAATCGCCTCGGGACGAGTCATGAGCCGTGAATACCTTTGCTTCCGGGAAGTATGTGAGGGGCGAGAAAAAGGCCTCGCACCCGGGCGGCGCGGATGCGCCGGTCCGGGCACGAGGCCGGGGAGGAGGGGTGCGGGGTCAGTCCTGGGCCCTGCGGTGGAAGCCCTTGATGCCGATCGCCCCGAAGATCAGGATCGCCGCGGTCAGCGCCGACACGTCCACCCACAACGGGATCGAGCCCGGACCGCCCGGCGGCAGGAGCAGCGCGCGGATCCCCTCGCTGACGTAGGTCAGCGGGTTGAAGGCGCACAGCACCTGGAACCAGCGGACGTCCGCCAGCCCGTGCCACGGGAACTGGGTGCAGCCGGTGAACATCAGCGGCGTCAGCGTCACCGCGAACACGATGCTGATGTGCCGGGCCGGGGCCAGCGTGCCGATGGTCAGGCCCACCGTGCTGCCGGCCAGCGCACCCATCAGGAGGACGCCCAGCGTGGCCGGGAAGCTGTCCATCGGCCAGGACGCGTGGTCGAGGACCAGGAAGCCCATCGGGATCATCAGCAGCGAGGCGATGATGCCGCGCAGCATGCCGAAGACCAGCTTCTCGACGGCCACCAGGGTGATGGGGATCGGGGCCAGGAGACGGTCCTCGATCTCCTTGCTCCAGGAGAAGTCGATGATCAGCGGCAGGGCCGTGTTCTGCAGGCTCACCAGGAAGGCGTTGAGGGCCACCACGCCCGGCAACAGGACCTGCTGGAAGTTTCCGCCGGTGTAGCCGAGTTCGCCGAGGACCTTGCCGAAGACGAACAGGATGAAGAACGGCTCCACCAGCACCTGGGCGAGGAAGGTGCCCAGTTCGCGGCCGGTGACGAAGACGTCCCGCCACAGGATGAAGAAGAACGTACGGGTCACCGAGCGGACGCCGGTGGGCGCGGGCCGCAGCTCGCGCGGAAAGGAGGCGACCGGGTCGGGCGCGGGTGCGGTGGAGGTGCTCATCGAAGCTCCCGGCCGGTCAGCGCGATGAAGACGTCCTCCAGTGTCGCGGTGCCCACTTTGATGTCCTTGATGTCGCAGTTCGCCGCCGCGAGGGTGGTGATGGCGGCCGGAAGCAGCGCGCCGGTCGGCGCGTCGCTGTAGAGGCGGAGCCGTAGGGGAGCGTCCGCGTCGACCGGCGGGTGCTGCGCCGCGGCGTCCGCCGGACCGTCCCCGCGGGGCGGCTCGACGTTCTCGACCCGCGTCACCGCCTCGATCTTCTCCAGCAGCCGGATGACTTCCGCCGCGCCGCCGTCCGCCGGCCGCACCGTGAGAGTGCAGGCGGTGCCGCTCAGGTTCTCCATCAGCGCCTGCGGGGTGTCCAGGGCGAGCAGCCGCCCGTGGTCCACGATGCCGACGCGGTCGCACAGCCTGGCGGCCTCGTCCATGTCGTGCGTGGTGAGCACGGTGGTCACGCCGCGCCCGCTCAGCTCGGCGACCCGCTCGTGGATGAACAGGCGGGCCTGCGGGTCGAGTCCGTTGGCGGGCTCGTCGAGGAACAGCACGTCGGGGCGGTGCATCAGCGCCCGGGCGATCATCACGCGCTGGGCCTGGCCGCCGGAGAGCTGGTCGCCGCGGTCCTTGCCGCGGTCGGCGAGCCCCACCCAGTCCAGGCACTCGTCGGCGAGCCGGCGCCGGTCCGCCCGGCCCATGCCGTGGTAGCCGGCGTGGAAGGTCAGGTTCTGGCGCAGCGTGAGCGACTGGTCGAGGTTGTTGCGCTGGGGGACGACGGCGAAGGCCCTGCGGGCCTGCGCGGGATGGGCCACGACGTCGACGCCCTGCACGAACGCCCGCCCGGCCGTGGGGGCCACGCGGGTCGTGAGGATGCCGATGGTCGTCGTCTTGCCGGCGCCGTTCGGACCGAGGAACCCGAAGACCTCACCCCGGCGGACCGAGAAACTCAGGTCGTCCACCGCCGGCCGGTCACGGTCCCGGTACTTCTTGACAAGTCCGTCGACCACGACAGTGGATTCCACGGATCGTTCAGGTTTCATTTATGCCTGCGAATCAAGTGGGACGCGACGACGGCGGCCGGGGGTCCGCGGGAAGGATATCGCGTGACCGGACGCGCGTCGGGCGCCGACTGAATAGGACACGGAAGTGATGGCTTCCTGTCTAGCATGCGGGGTCACGGGGCGACTCCGCCGTGGCCGGGCCTAGGGGCAATGGGGAAACGGTTAGGGGGGAATAGGGGTGATCGAATATTGCCACCGGGAATATCCTCACAGCGTTACCGCGTGACTGCGCCGGACCCTCTCCGATCGCCCCACCATTTCCGCGAGGAGACCCCGTGAAAGCACTCGTCCTGTCGGGGGGATCCGGCACCCGTCCGCGCCCCCGGTCCTCCGCCGAACCCACCGCCGGGCCCTCCGTCGCCCCTGCCGGGCAGTGCGCCCCGGCGGCCGGCAAGCCCGTCCTCTTCGAAGTCCTCGAAGGCATAGCCGACACGGGCATCCTCGACGTCGGCATCGTCCTCGGCGAAGGCGCCGACGAGATCCGGGCGGCCGTCGGCGACGGCACCCGCTTCGGCGTCAGCGTCACCTACCTGCCCCAACACCGGTCACCGGACCCGGCCCGGTCCCTGCGCGGCGCGCGGGACTGGCTGGGCGAGGACGACTTCGTGACGCACCCGGGCGACACCTTCGTCCCGGGCGGGATCGGCGAACAGTTGGAGGCCTTCCGCACCCACCGCCCGGCGGCCCAGGCGGTCCCCGACCACCCGGGGGTGTACTTCTTCACCGACGCGGTGCACCGCGCCGTCGAGGCCACCGCGCCCACCGGCGGCGAACCCGCCGCGTCCGGCGAGGTCGGGTTCGGCGAGGTCCTGAGGTGGTTGGCCGACCAGGGCCTGGAGGTCGCCACGGGCGCGCCCGCCGCCGGGGCCTACGACACGCGCACCGGCACACAAAGCGACACGCGCACCGGCACGCAAAGCGGCACGCACACCGGCACCCGAAGCGGCACGCGAACCGACACGTTCACCGTCACGTCCACCGACACGTTCAGCGCCACGGTCACCGACACCGCCGTCGATCACGGCAGGCCCCGGACCTGTTCATGAAGGCCCTCCGCACGGGAGGCGCCGATCGTACGCCCGACCACGAGTCGTCAGGCACCACCCGATGCGGAGTTTCAGGGAGCATGACCCATGAGCACAACCGGCCCCCCGCCGGGGAGACCACCCCCGACGAGGTCGGCCTGATCCAGATCCGGCAGCCCGCGGGCCGCAGCAGCTACCGGATGATCTGCTTCCCGAGCTCACGGAACTCGCCGCTCTGCTATCTGGCCATGGCCGAGTTACTACTGCCCACCGTGGAACTGCTCATCGTCCAATACCCCTCCCAGCTCTCCGAGGAGGACCTCGACCCGGAGGCGGGCTCCGTGCTCGCCGACAAGGTCTTCGAAGCCGTACGGGGCTGGGCCGACCGCCCGTTCGCCCTGTTCGGGCACCGCCTGGGGGCCGAACTGGCCTACGCCGTCGGCTGCCGGCTCGAAAAGGAGACGTACACGGCGCCCCTGACCCTGTTCGTCTCCGGACGGACCGCACCCGGCCACCGCGGCAGCCTCGGACCACCCCAACTGGGCTGTCGTGTGGTCGCCCTGGCGGCCCGTCACGACCCGCGTGCCACACCGGCCGCCGTCGGATCGTGGCGGCGCAGCACCTCCGGCGGGTTCGACCTGGAGGTCTTCCCCGGTGCCCAGGGGTACCTGAGGACGTACCGCCGGGAAGTGGTCAACATCGTGCACGACCAGCTGATCTCGCTCGGCGAAGGGGACCCGGATTGACCCGGGTCCACGACGTGGGCGACCGAATTCCCATCCCCGGTGAAGCTCGCGAACCCCGCGATCCACCCCCTGAACGGGCCCGGCCCCCGGCCCGGCGGACCGCACGCCGCCCGGCAGTGGACCGGCCCAGAGGAAGGACATTGTGCGACCGATGACCGCGAAGATATGTGCAGCCGACTCGGTACGGACCATCGACGAGTTCGAACAGGACGCCCTCCGGGTGGCCGGGGCGATCCGCGAACGGGGTGTCGGCCTCGGCGACCGCGTGATGCTCAAGGCGGGCAACTCGGCGAGCTACGTGTGCGTCCTGTACGCGCTCATGCACGTCGGCGCCTCGATCGTCCTCGTCGACCAGCAGGAACACCAGGAGGAGACCCGCCGCATCGCCGTGCGTACCGGCGTGAAGGTCACCTTCGTCGACGACGACACCCCCATCTACCCGGACGCCGACCCCGTCCACCTGTACGAGCTGATGGTCGCCGTCGCCGACCACGCGCCCACCGAACAGGCCCTGTCCTTCGACGCCTGGGGAGAGCTGCCCGACGGCCTCATCATGTGGACGTCCGGTTCCACCGGATCGCCCAAGGGCGTCGTCAAGTCCGGCGCCTCGTTCCTGCGCAACCTCCGGCGCAACGCGGAACAGGTCGGGCACCGCCCCGACGACGTGCTGATGCCGCTGCTGCCCTTCGCCCACCAGTACGGCCTGTCGATGGTCCTCATCGCCTGGCTGACCCGCTGCTCCCTGGTGATCGCCCCCTACCGCCGGCTCGACCGGGCCCTGCGCATGGGCCGCGACGCGGGGGTCACGGTCATCGACGCGACGCCCTCCAGCTACCGCAGCATCCTCAGTCTCGTCGGCCGCAAGTCCTCGCTGCGCGGCCACCTGGCCGACGTCCGGATGTTCTGCGTCGGCGCGGCCCCCCTCGACGCCCCGCTGGTGGAGCAGTACCGGACGGAGTTCGGACTGCCGCTGCTCGACAGCTACGGATCGACCGAGCTCGGCAACATCTCCTTCGCCACCCTCGACAACCCGGTCGCCTGCGGCCGGGCCATGGAGGGCATCCGGCTCCGGATCGTCGACGAGGACCGCCGCGAGCTGTCCGCGGGGGAGACGGGGGAGATCGAGGTCGACACCCCCGACGCCCTCGAAGGGCAGGTGTCCGAGGACGGCACCATCGTGCCGGCGCACGCCACCGGCTGGCAGGCCACCGGCGACCTCGGTCACCTCGACGCCGGCGGCAACCTGCACGTCCTGGGCCGCAAGTTCGCCGTCCACCGCATGGGTTACACGCTCTACCCCGAGCTCATCGAGCGGAAGGTGGCCGCAGAGGGCTGCCCCACCCGGATCGTGCCCCTGCCCGACGAACTGCGCGGCTCCCAGCTGGTCTTCTTCGTCGAGGACGAGGAGCTGCGCGATGCCGGTCACTGGCGGGAGCGGCTGTGCGACCTGCTGCCGGTCTACGAACAGCCGAACAAGGTGGTGGTGTTGGAGCGGTTCCCGCTGAACCGCAACGGCAAGCCCGACAAGAAGGCCCTCGCCGTGCTCGCCGCCGAGGGGTGAGTTCCGCGACGCCGTGGTGAAGGCGCCCCCGCGTTCACGCGGGGGCGCCTTCGTCCGTACCGGCCCCGTGCCCTCCGGCTCCGCGCGGCGGGTCAGTCCTCGTAGGGGAGTTCCACGGGCGCCAACGAGTCGAAGAGGTCGCCGGGGCCGGGGTTGTCCGTGTGGGTGGAGCCGCCCAGGTGGTCCACCACGCCCCACACCGCGTTCAGGGCCGTGGTGACGGCTCCCTCCGCGAACCCGCCGGTCCACGACACGTCGTCGCCGCACAGGAAGAAGCCGCGTTGCCCCGCGGGTAGTTCGCGCTGCATGAACTGCGTGAACAGTCGCCGCTGGTAGCGGTACTGGCCCGGCAGGTTCGCCTTGAAGGCGCCCATGAAATGCGGCTCGTTCTCCCAGGTGACGGTGAGCGGCTCCCCCCGCACGTGCGACCGGATGTCCAACCCCGGATAGATCGCGGCGAGTTGCCCGAGCAGGACGTCGAGCCGCTCCGCCGGGCCGAGCGTGGCCATCTTCAGCGAATCGTCGTTCCACGTGTACGACAGGCACATCACGCCCGGCCGGTCCGGGCCGTCGTCGAACAGGTACACGCCGCGCGGCATCCGGTCGGTGAGCGTCATGCTCATCACGGGCAGCCCGGTGTCGGGGTCCACGTCGTGCCAGAACGGCCGGTCGGTGAGGACGAACAGCTTGGACGAGCCCATGTAGTGGGTCCGCTCCACCGCCGTCCACAGAGGTGCGCTGAGCAGCGTCGGATCGGCCCGCACCCGGTTCAGCAGCGTCCACACGTGCGGGGTGTACACCACGGCCGGGAACCGGTCCCGGCCGCCCTCGACGTCGGTGACGGTGAACTCCGCGCCGTCCCGGTCGACGGCACGCACCCCGGGCCGGGCGGCCCCGCCGTGCAGGGAGGCCAGCGAGGTGCCCGCCGGCCAGTGCGCGAGCCGCGCCGGACGGTGCTCCCACAGCCCTCGCGGAATCTGCTGGGAGCCGCCGAGGACGGCCATCTGGTGGTCGTCGGCCTCCGTGTAGACGACGCGCAGGATCTCCAGCAGCGAGTTGGGGAAGTCGGTGTCCCAACCGCCCGTGCCGAAACCCACCTGTCCGAAGATCTCCCGGTGGCGGAACGAGCGGAACGCCGAACTGGTCGCGAGGAAACCGTGGAAGGACTGGTCGTCGAACTCCCGCACCAGCCTGCCCCACACGTGCTTGAGGGTCTCCACGTCGCGGCGCCGCACGGCGTCACGCATCGTGGCCAGCTCGGCCCGCTCCTGGAGGGACTTCTCCCAGGCGGCGGCCACCTCCTGGTAGACGTCCGGGAGTTGCTCGGCGCCGCGCACGGTGTGGCGGACGCCGCCCAGGTCGATGAGGGTGCTCGGGGTGTGGGGCGACAGCGGGTTGGGGAACGGACTGGTGTCCAGCCCCAGCAGGTCGATGTAGTGGAACAGGGCGCGGGCCGACCGGGGGAAGCGCATCGCGCCCATCTCCGCCACGCAGTCGGGCTGCCCGGGGAAGGCGACCGACCTCATCCGGCCGCCGAGTTGGCCGATCTCGTACACGACCGGGCGCAGGCCCAACCGCATCAGTTCGTAGGCGGCGGTCAGCCCGGCCATCCCGCCGCCCACCACGGCGACGGGCGTCCCGGCGCTGCCGGCCGGTAGGGAGCCCAGGCCCGCCGGGTGGTCGAGCCAGCCGTCGTAGGAGAACGGGAAGTCCGGCAGGAGCATGGTGGTGGGAGCCGGGCTTGCTGATGTCATCTGGAGTACCTCTCGGGCCGGTGCGACATCGCTTCCAGGGGAACCGGGGACGAGCCGGCGCAGCCGGGGACGCGGCACTTGGCCGTCGCGGCGGGAGGGGTCCACGCGCCGTACGCCGTGCGCGGTCGGTCCGGTCCTCGCACGCTACGCAGCGGGCCCCGAACCGGACAACCCCTACCGACCCGGGTGCCCGGCCGTACCGGTGGTGCCGTACGGGGTGTGCTGCCCGACGGCGTCCCCGGCCGCCGCGTTCCGGTGGGCGGGGACGGTGATCGCGGTCACCACCAGGCCCCGGTGCGCGAGCCAGCGACCGGTGAACGTCGTCACCGGCCGGCCGTCGGGGTCGGTGCCCGGCCGTAGGACGCGGGCCCGGAACGTGCCGCCGAGCATGCCGTCCGGCATGTCGCCGCCGTCGTCAGTACGGAAGGAGAGGGCGGCGTCCTCGAAGTCCAGCTCGGTGCCCACCAGCGGGTACCAGGTCTTGTACACGGCCTCCTTGGCGCTGAACAGCAGCCGGTCCCGACACGGTCGGGCCGCCCCGACCGACGGGGTGCGCGCCCAGGCGAGTTCCTGGGGCAGGGCGATCGACTCCAGTACCCCCCGGGGCAGCGGCCGGTCCGGTTCGGCGTCGATGCCGACGGCCATCAGGTCGCCTTCGCGGGACAGGACGGCGGCCCGGTAGCCGGCGCAGTGCGTCATGCTGCCCACCACGCCCGCCGGCCACTGCGGCACGTTGCGCCGGCCCGGCAGCACCGGCGCCGGGGGCAGCCCGAGCGCGGCCAGCGCGCGGCGGGCGCAGCCCCGTACGGTGGTGAACTCCTCGCGCCGCTCCTGCGTGGAGGTCGCCACCAGGGCCGCCTCCTCGGGGTGGAGCACCGCGGCGGCGTCCGGCCCGAAGGACTCGCTCGCGCGGGCGCTGTCGGGCAGCAGGATCTCGATCACTTCGCGTCCTCCCGGCCGGTGTGGGGGAGGATCTGCCGCAGCAGACCGCGTGGGTGGCCCCGGCGGCGCCACTCGCGCGGGTAGCCGATGGACACCTCCTCGAAGCGCACCCCGTCGTACCAGGTGGTGCGGGGTATGTGCAGGTGTCCGTAGACCACGGCGGCCGTACGGAACCTGCGGTGCCAGTCGGCGGTGAGCACGGTGCCGCACCACTGGGCGAACTCCGGGTGCCATAGGACGTCCGTGGGTTCGCGCACCAGGGGGAAGTGGTTGACCAGGACCAGGGGCACCGTCGGGTCGTGGGCTTCGAGCCGGCTCAGGGTGTGCGCGACCCGGGCGCGGCACCAGTCGTCCCGCGTCGGGTACGGGTCGGGGTGCAGGAGGTACTCGTCGGTGCAGACGACGCCCGCCTCGTGCGCCCGCGCCAGGGACTCCTCCTTGGTGCGGGTGCCCGCCACCCGGAAGGTGTAGTCGTACAGCAGGAACAGCGGGGCGATGGCGACCGGTCCGCCGGGCCCCTCCCACAACGGCCACGGGTCCTCGGGCGTGACGACGCCCAGGGCGCGGCACATCTCGACCAGGTGCCGGTAGCGCCGTTCGCCGCGGGCCTGGACCGGGTCCTCGCGCGGCGTCCACAGCTCGTGGTTGCCCGGGGCCCACACCACCTTCGCGAAGCGGTCGGCCAGCAGGCGCAGCGCCCACTCGATGTCCTCGGTCAGTTCGCCGACGTCGCCGGCGACGATCAGCCAGTCGTCGGGGTGGGTGGGCCGAAGGGATTCGGTGATGGGCCGGTTGTCGGCCATCCCGATGTGCAGGTCGCTCACCGCGAGCAACCGGGGACCGGGTCCACCGGCGGACGCGGGTCCGCCCGGCTCGCCGGCCACGTCGGCGGGATCAGGCAGTATGTGCGACATCGATGTCCCAACTGACCGGCAGGTCTTGGCGGCGCGTGATGTTGATCTTGCGGTAGACGCGGGTGAGGTGCTGTTCCACGGTACTGACGGTGATGAAGAGCTTCGCCCCGATCTCACGGTTGGTGTACCCGTGCGCGGCCAGCGCCGCGACCCGCCGCTCGGCGTCCGTCAGGGGGGCCGCCGCGCTCGGCCGCGACCGTACGGGGCTCGGCAGCGCCGCGGGCGCGGGCCGTTGCGGCACGCTCAGCACGGGCTGCCCGCCGCGGGAGCCGTGCGTGAGCTCGCGCGCTCCGCGGACCTCGGCGATCCGGCCCGCCCGGCGGGTGCAGCTGCGGCCCTGCGCCGTGTCGCCGAGTTGTTCGTACGCCGTCCCCAGGTCGGTCAGCGCCCGGGCCAGCTCGTGGGAGTCGCCCTCCTCCTGGAGCAGCGTCACGGCCCGCTCCAGCAGTACGGGCCGGTCGGTCGCGGGCCGGGCGGCGGCCAGGACGCGCATCGCCATGCCGCGCACCCGCGGTCCGGCCTCCCGGGCGAGCTGCTCCCTGGCGAAGTGTTCGGCCTGGTCACGGTTGCCGAGGGCCAGCGAGGCCTCCGCCATCCCGACGCGCCAGGGCGCCAGTCCCTCCCGGTCCATGTCCCACTCGCGCATCAGCCGGCCGCAGGTCATGAAGTCGGTCAACGCGGCGTGATGCCGGCCGGTGGCGAGCCGGTGACCTCCACGCGCGTAGAGATAGTGCAGCCCGTAGCGCGTCAGCAGCATCTGCTCCGGCACCGGGTGGTTGTCCACGAGGGCCGCCGCCGCCTCGTGGTCGCCCAGGGCGGTCCGTGCCTCGATCAGGGCGGACAGCGGCATGCCGATGCCCACGCCCCAGCCGTGCGGAGTGAGCTGTTCCATCGACTGCGCCGCCAGCCGCCGCGCCAGGTCGGGCTCGCCGCGGCGAAGCGCCATGTGGGCGCGCATCGCCTGCATGACGGCGGTCCAACCGGGCGCGTCGTGCTCGGAGGCCTCGTCCAGCAGGCGGTCCGTCCACAGGATCGCCTCGCCCAGCCGCTCCGAGTACAGCAGGGTCAACAGGCACGCCCGTATCGTGACGTGGCTGTCTTCCGTGAGCCGGGTACCGGCGAGGATCCGCTCGGCGATCTCGGTGTGCACCTCGTCCGCCGCCGCCCGTTCCCGGTGGCCCGATCCGGTTCCGGTGCTCAGGACCCCCTGGAGGACCCGGATCCCGGTCATCGCGCAGTCCTCGGGGGACTCCGCCGGGGACGGGGCGGCCGCCGGTCCGAGCGCGCGGTCCAGTCGCTCCAGCAGTGTGGGGTAGGTGGAGGCCAACATCACCCGAACGTCGCCCAGTTGACGGGTCAGTCCGGGATCGGGCGGCTGCGGCATGCCGTCGAGGGCGTTCTCGATGGCGATCGACGCGTCATCGATCCAGCCGTTCCACAGCAGGTCGCCGACGAGGCGCAGCGAGTCGGTGACGGGCAGCGTCCCCTCCCGCAACGCGGCGTTCAGCGGCTGGAGTTCCTGCGCCCAGGCGGACGGGTTGACCCGCCAGATGAACTTGGCCATGCTCGCCCGGAGCCGCAGCCGCTCGCGCTCGTCGGGGGAGCACTCCTCCGCCAGCCGCAGGCACCGCACCGCGAACTCGACCCGCTGGGAGGCGAGCGCCGTGTGCGCGGCAGCGCTCAGCACCCCGGGCACCCACTCCTCGTCCGGGACGGCCGGACCGTTGCCCAGCAGGTGCGAGGCGACGGCCATCGGGGCCGCGCCGGCCTCGTACAGCAGCCCGGCCGCGCGCCGGCGCAGCAGGACGAGGGCGTCGTCGGCCAGGCTCTCGCGGACGGCCGTGCGCACCGCTCCGTGCCGGAACCGTTCGCCCTGCAGGATGCCCGCGTCGCCGAGGGCCGTCACGACCTGGCCCACCGTGCGCTCGTCGGTCTCCACCAACCGGGCCAGCAGCGGCCGGGCGGTGGAGCTGCCCAGCAGGGCTATGCCCTGGGCGACCCGCAGGCCCTCGGCTCCGGTCCGGTGGACGCAGATCAGCGCGTTCTGCAGGAACTGTTCACCGGCGGGGAACGACCCGTCGACCGGATCCGCGGCGCGCTGTCGGTGCACGCGGTCGTCCAGGAGGCTGTGGACCAGCAGCGGGTTGCCGCCGGTCGCCATGTGCAGGGAGGAGGCCAGGCGGGCGGTGTGGGAGGGGCCGGTCGAGGCGTCGCCGGTGCGGGCGGCCAGGCCGGCCTTCTGGACGAGGAGGGCTTCCACCCCGTGGGTGGTGAGCGGGCCGAGCCGCAGGTGCAGTCCCTCGACCTGGCGGAGCAGTTCGTCCAGGACGTGCGGAGCGGTCGCCCCCGCGTCGGGACCGCACGTCACGACCAGTGCGAGGCCGCCGGCCGTGGCGCGCGCCCGGCCCAGGGCGTACAGGAGGCACTGCAACGACTGAGGGTCGGCGTACTGCACGTCGTCGACGGCGATCAGCACGGGTCCGTGCGCCGCGAGGCCGGCGAGGCGGGCGTGGAAGGCCATGAGGGTCTGCGCGGGAACGAGTTCCTCGGCGCCGGCCGGTCCGTGGAGGGCCAGGGGACCCGCGGCCTCGCGCGTGTCCCGCAGCAGCTCCTCCACCACGCCGAAGGGTATGTGTCGTTCGGAGGCGGAGGTCACGGCGCTCAGGAGGCGGATGCCCGAGTCGGCCGTGGGTTCCAGCACGCGATGGAGCAGTGCCGTCTTGCCGGAGGCGACCGGACCGCTGATGACGGCGATCCGGCCGGGTCTGGAGGGGTCGTCGGGGGCTGCCCGGCGCGCGGCTCCGTAGCCCGCCCCGTGAGCGGCGGTGTGGGTCCGGGCTGCGCCGGTCACCCAGGCGGTCAGCTTGGCGATCTGTTCATCCCGCTCGACCAGCATGGCTGTAGAAGCCTCCCCTGAGATTCGGAGCGACACATCTCGGTCCTGTGGCAAGACATGGCTATTCCATGGAGTCCCGCTGGGGGAAGTGGTGCCCGGGGAGCGCGTGGAATTCTGCGCTCGCCGTCGGTCAAACGGCAGGCCGGTTCTTCCCGTTCGGCAGGTCCGATCAAACTCTAGCAACACTCGACCGGCCTTCCAGCGGGCTCCGTTTTGAATGACACGCAGCCAAGCCACCGTTGGTTCAGGTGAATCGGGGAAAAAGGTCGTGGCGGTATCGGGAACCTCAAGGAAACCTCAAATGCTCATTGCTCAACCTTTACGGCTCTAGGGGTCGCCGCGCGCAGAATAGGGGTCGGAGACGGTGGAGGAGCGGCGCCGGCCGCTCGTTTAATGGTGGGGTGCGGGCCTTTGGCGGCCCGTCGGGAGACGACGAGCCGCCCGCCCCGCGGGGCCGGGGTCGAGAGGGCACATGACGACGAACCTCACCGGGAAAGTGGCCGAGTTGCGCGACCTGCGTGAGGAGGCGCGGCGCGGGCCGAGTGATCGGGCGACCGAGGCGCAGCACGCGAAGGGCAAGCTGACGGCCCGGGAGCGGATCGCGCTCCTGCT
>NZ_JBHVPG010000053.1:0-61788 GCF_042887545.1 Streptomyces sp. NPDC057939 | reverse complement strand
GCGTTGATTTTTGGCACGCTGTTGAGTTCTCAAGGAACGGACGCTTCCTTTGTACTCACCCTCTCGGGCTTTCCTCCGGGCTTTCGTTCTGTTGTCCTGCTGTGTTCTTGCGTTTCCGACTCTATCAGACTCTTTCGGGCCTGACTCCCAGTCAGCGGGGTTTGTCTTCCGGGCTGTTGGGCCCTTCCGACTCCCGAACTCTAGCTGATTTCCCCGGCAACCGATAATCGGGCCTTCGGAAAAGAATTCGGACATGCCGAATTCGTTCCCAGTGGGAGTTCGTGCTGAGTTGGGTGCCGCAACAAGGCGGCGGGATTTGTTGATACCAGAACCTTTCGGCTCGGGGACAACTCGAAGAACCTTACGGACCGACGGGGTCGGTGTCAACCCCGGAGGTCAGCCCCTCGACTGGAGGTCCTCCACGCGGTCCAACAGCCGGGTGAGGACGTCGCCCAGGATGCCGCGCTCGGCCGTGGACAGGTCCTGGAGGAGGTCCTCCTCGAAGACCGTGGCCGCGCGCATCGCGTCCAGCCACTTGCTGCGGCCCTCGTCCGTGAGCTCCACGATGACCCGGACCCGGTTCGACTCGTCGCGTTCGCGGGTCACCAGGCCTTCCGCGGTCATGCGGTCGATCCGGTGCGTCATGGCCGCCGGCGTGAGGCCCAGCTGCTTCGCGAGCTCGCTCGGGCCCATCCGGTAGGGGGCACCCGAGATGACGAGGGCCTTGAGGACCTCCCACTCGGCGTTGCTGATGCCCAGGGCAGCGGTCTGGCGTCCGTACGCGACGTTCATGCGGCGGTTCAGCCGGCTCAGCGCCGACACCACCTTCTCGACCTGGGGGTCGAGGTCCTGGAACTCGCGCTGGTAGACGGCGATCTGCTCATCGAGGCTCGGCTCGTGGACGGGCGTAGTGCCGTCGGGGGTGTCACCCATGCGTCGAAGTATGGCACGGGACCCATTGGCGTCTAACTCCTTCGATGTGTAGAGTTAAGGATCGAACTTTAGGGATGAAGTCTTCAGGCTTCAGTTATCAAGGTGGTGAAAGTGACCAAGGTGATGGGCGCTGCGATGCGGCGGATCCAGGCCGGGAACGCGTTGACCGCGTTCGGCATCGGCTTCACGGTTCCGTTCCTCTACATCTACGTGGCGCAGGTGCGAGAGCTGGGCTCCATGGCTGCCACGAGTGCGTTCGTGGCGTTCGCGCTGGGTGCTCTCGTCGCACTGCCCTTCACCGGGCGGGTCATCGACCGGCGTGGTCCGGTGCCCGTGGTCATGGGTGCGGCCGTGGTCGCTTCGGTGGGCGCGCTGGCGCTCGGGCTGTCGACCGGGGTCGTGCCGATCCTGTTGTCGGCGCTGGCGCTGGGTGCGGGCCAGGCCGTCATGCAGCCGGCGCTCGCCACGATGATCGTGTGGTGTTCGACCCCTTCGACGCGGACGCGCTCCTTCGCCCTGCAGTTCTTCCTGCAGAACCTGGGTCTGGGCATAGGCGGGCTCGTCGGCGGTCAGATCGTCGACGAGAGCCGGCCCGGCAGCTTCACCCTGCTGTTCGGCATCGAGGCCGTGATGTTCCTGGTGCTGGCGGCGGTCATCGCCACCGTGCGGATGCCGCAGGTCGCGGGTCTCAAGGACGCCATGCCGCAGAAGGACGCGGTTCCGGCGGCCGGCAGCGGCTGGAAGCGGCTGCTCCGCCACAAGGCGATGGTGCAGCTGTGCGTGCTGGGCTTCGTGCTCTTCTTCGCCTGCTACGGACAGTTCGAGTCGGGTCTGGCCGCCTTCGGTACCGAGGCCGCCGGGATATCGCCTTCCACGCTCGGGTTCGCGCTGGCCGCCAACACGGGTGCCATCGTGATCGCCCAGTTCGTGGTGCTGCGGCTCGTGGAGAAGCGGCGTCGGTCGCGGGTGATCGCGCTCGTCGGGCTGATCTGGACCGTGGCGTGGGTCATCGCCGGGTTCTCGGGTCTGGGGCACGGCAGCGCCATGATGGCCGCGGCCGCGTTCATCACCACGTACGCGCTCTTCGGCATCGGCGAGGCCATGCTGTCGCCGACGCTGGCGCCGCTGGTGGCCGATCTGGCTCCGGAGGGCTCGGTCGGGCAGTACAACTCCGCCTTCGCCCTGGTGAAGCAGATGGCACTGGCGCTCGGGCCGCTCGGTGTGCCGCTCGGTGCGGGGATCCCGATGCTCTACATCGGGCTGTTCGTGGTCGTCTCGCTGGGCATCGCCGGGCTGGCACTGCGGCTCGGCAAGCAGCTGAGCCCGGTTCAGGACAACCCGTCGCTGAGCAGGGTCGTGGCGCAGGGCGGTCCGGCCGTCGGTGTGGCGGGGAGCGTCGCTCCGGAGCCCGCGCACGTGTAGTCGTACGCAGGGACGCAGGAAGTACGCGTGAGGCCCCGGTCCGGTGGACCGGGGCCTCACGCGTGTGCCGCTACTTGTCCGGCAGGGCGAACTCGCACCAGACGGCCTTGCCGCCGCCCGGGGTCCGGCGGGAGCCCCAGGACGAGGCGATGGTCGCGACGATGGAGATGCCGCGGCCGGTCTCGTCGGCGGGTTCGGCGCGGCGGCGGCGCGGGAGGTGGTCGTCGCCGTCGGTGACCTCCACGATCAGGCGGCGGTCGGTGCGGCGCAGGCGCAGCCGCATGGGCGGGGTGCCGTGCTGGAGGGAGTTCGCGACGAGTTCGCTGGCGGCCAGGACACCGAGGTCGCACAGCTCGACGGGGAACCGCCAGGAGGCGAGGACGCCCTGGGCGAAGGCGCGGGCGCGCGGGGCCGCCTCGATGCCGCCGAGGAGTTCGAGGGCGGCGTTGTGGAAGAGCTCGGCGTCGGCTCCGGTGCGGGCGGGCTGCTGGAGGACCATGACGGCGACGTCGTCGTCGTGGTCGGCGTCGACTCCGAGGGCGCGCATGAGCCGGTCGCAGACGACGGCGGGGGTTCCCTGGGCTCCGGACAGGGCGCGTTCGAGGGTGGCGACGCCCTCGTCGATGTCCTCGCCGCGGCGTTCCACCAGGCCGTCGGTGTAGAGGACGGCGGTGGAGCCGGGGCCGAGGGCGATGGTGCCCGAGGTGTGCAGCCAGCCTCCGGTGCCGAGCGGCGGGCCGGTGGGATCGGCGGCTCTGCGCACGGTGCCGTCCTCGTCGCGGACGAGGATCGGGAGGTGGCCGGCGGAGGCGTAGGCGAGGAGGCCCTCGTTGGGGTCGTGGACGGCGTAGACGCAGGTGGCGATCTGGCTGGCGTCGATCTCGGCGGCGAGGCCGTCGAGGAGTTGCAGAACCTCGTGCGGGGGGAGGTCGAGGCGGGCGTAGGCGCGGACGGCGGTGCGGAGCTGGCCCATGACGGCGGCGGCGCGGACGCCGCGGCCCATGACGTCCCCGATGACGAGGGCGGTGCGGCCGGCGCCGAGGGTGATGACGTCGTACCAGTCGCCGCCGACGGCCGCCTCGGTGCCGCCGGGCTGGTAGGTCGCGGCGACGCGGAGGTCGTCGGGCTGTTCCAGTTCCTGCGGGAGGAGGGAGCGTTGGAGGGTGACGGCGGCCTCGCGCTGGCGGCGCTCGCTGGCGCGGAGCCGTTCGACGGCCTCGGCGTGGTCGGTGACGTCGGCGAGGTGGACGAGGATCCCGGTGTGGTGGGGGTCCTCGGTGCCGTCGGCGTCGGTCTTGGGGAAGTCGACCGGGGTGCAGGTCACGGTGTAGGAGCTGCCGCCGCCGGGTGCGGTGCGGTTCTTGGCCGTACGGGGCTTGCCGCTGCGCTGGACCTGGTCGAGGAGTTCCAGGAGGCCGAGCTCGCCGAGTTCGGGGAGGGCCTCGTGGGCGGGGGCGCCGGGGCTGCGCGGGCCGAAGCCGGCGGTGTAGGCGTCGTTGACGTAGGCGACGCGGTGTTCGGGTCCGTGGACGAGCGCGACGAGGGCCGGGAGCAGGCCGAGGACCTCGCGTACGGAGAGCTCGTCGAGGGCGGGTACGGCGGCGAGCGGTGCCGTACCGGTGCCGGAGACGGTGGCGTCGGCGGGGCTTCCCTCCGGTGGGGTGGCGGAGTGGGCGGCGGCGCCGCGGGCTGCCGGGACGGAGCCCTCGCCCCTTTTGGCCTGGGCGGCGGCGTGTTCGTTCCGGGCGGCGGCGCGGCGCTGCGTTCCGGGAAACCGGGCGCTCCAGCGCGTGAAGTTCACTGCGTTCAAGCCTCGTGGTGTCGCAAGTGGTCGCTGTGTCGCTCGTGGTCGGTCTCTGGGCATGTCACTCGGTGCGCGTACACCTGCACGGTCACTCTGTGCAGGTGTGAGCGCACCTATGGTCACACGTCCAGTGTGGCGGACCGCACTGACAACGTCAGCCCTGGCTGTCCTGCGGGGGTTCGGGGGCGGGGCGGGGCTTGTGGTGTGCCGGGCCTCCGCCTGCGGCGAGTTCGAATTCTGCCCTGGGATGTTCGAGTGAGCCTAGGGAGACGATCTCCCGCTTGAACAGACCTGAGAGGGTCCATTCCGCAAGGACGCGCATCTTGCGGTTGAAGGTGGGGACGCGGCTGAGGTGGTATGCGCGGTGCATGAACCAGGCCGGGTACCCCTTGATCTTGCGTCCGTAGATGTGGGCGACCCCCTTGTGGAGGCCCAGGGAGGCGACGGAGCCGACGTACCTGTGGGCGTACTCGGTGAGGACCTCGTCGCGCAGGGCGGCGATGAGGTTGTCGGCGAGTTGCTTGGCCTGGCGGACGGCGTGCTGGGCGTTGGGGGCGCAGGTGTGGCCCGGTTCGGCCGCGGTGATGTCGGGGACGGCGGCGGCGTCGCCGGCGGCCCAGGCGTGGTCGACGCCCTTGACGGTGAGGAAGGACGTGCACGTGAGGCGGCCGTGTTCGTTCCTGGGGAGGTCCGAGGCGGCGAGGACCGGGTGCGGTTTCACGCCGGCGGTCCAGACGACGGTGCGGGTCGGGAAGCGGGATCCGTCGCTGAGGACGGCGACGCGGTCCTCGCAGGAGTCCAGGCGGGTCTCCAGCCTGACGTCGATGTTGCGGCGACGCAGTTCACGGACGGTGTAGGTGCCCATTTCCGGGCCCACCTCGGGGAGGATCCGGTCGCTGGCCTCGACCAGCACCCACTTCATGTCCTCGGGCTTGACGTTGTGGTAGTACCGGGCGGCGAAACGGGCCATGTCCTCCAGTTCGCCGAGGGCTTCGACGCCCGCGTATCCGCCGCCGACGAAGACGAAGGTCAAGGCGGCGTCGCGGATCGCCGGATCGCGGGTGGAGGAGGCGATGTCCATCTGCTCGATGACGTGGTTGCGCAGACCGATGGCCTCCTCGACGGTCTTGAACCCGATGGCGTAGTCGGCGAGGCCGGGGATGGGGAGGGTTCGGGAGACGGAACCGGGGGCGAGGACGATCTCGTCGTACTCGATCTCGATCGCGCCGGTGCCCTCCTCGGCGGTGGCGAGGGTGGTGACGGTCGCGGTGCGTTTGGCGTGGTCGATGCTCTTGGCCTCGCCGATGACGATGCGGCAGCGGTCGAGGACGCGGCGGAGGGGGACGACGACGTGGCGGGGCGAGATCGAGCCGGCGGCGGCCTCCGGGAGGAAGGGCTGATAGGTCATGTAGGGCTCGGGTGTGACCACCGTGACCTCGGCCTCGCCGGATCTCAGCTTCCGCTGGAGGCCCAGGGCCGTGTACATGCCGACGTAGCCGCCGCCGACGATGAGGATGCGCGTGCGGGGCGGGGTACCGGGGGCGTCGCCCCGGGAGTTAGCAGCCTTCACCACCCCATGACGCAACGTGGCTGGGAGTTTGTCCACAGGCCCGTCAAATTGTGTGACCGGTGGGGGTGGCGGGACGGGGTTGCCGCAGGGGCTTGGAGGGGGCGAAGGTCCGCAGGTCAGGAGGTGCGGAGGGTGAGATTCCGGAGGCTTCCTGGGGAAAAGTGAGGGTCAATGCTCCGATCGGGCGGCGGCCGGTCCGGGGCTGCCCCTTCTGAATTGACTCTGGCTCAACTATGTTCGTATCTCGTCGAGGAGTAGGACCGGGGCCCTCATGACCGTGGCCCCCCTCGACGCGAAGGCGGGGAGTGTCTCCGGGGGGAGACAAATGATTACCGGGGGATACATATGCACATTTCCGATTTCCATGGTTCTGCCACCGCTCTGTCTGCCGAGAGCGGCGGCCGCGTGATGGCGGGCACGACGACCCACGGGGTGGGCCGTTCGACGCCGCTGCGCGTGGACGCTCAGCGCAACCTCGAACACGTACTGCGCGCGGCTCGCGAGGTATTCGGCGAGCTGGGCTACGGCGCTCCGATGGAGGACGTGGCACGCCGCGCCCGCGTCGGCGTCGGCACCGTCTACCGGCGGTTCCCGAGCAAGGACGTCCTGGTCCGCCGTATAGCGGAGGAGGAGACCGCCCGGCTCACGGAGCAGGCCAAGTCCGCGCTGGGCCAGGAGGAGGAGCCGTGGCAGGCGCTGTCGCGCTTCCTGCGGACCTCCGTGGCCTCCGGCGCGGGCCGACTGCTGCCGCCGCAGATCCTGCGGGTCGACGCGGACGGGGAGGACGGGGCCGAGGAGGCGCCGGCCGCCGCGGCACGGGTTCCGCACCAGCGTCAGGCCGTCGCGGGCGGGGCGCCCGACCTCCGGGTCGTGGGCGCGCGGCACTCCGTCGAGGACGACCTGGCGGACGACTCCGGCGCGGGTGCGCTGCTGGAGGTCGTCGGTCGGCTGGTGGACCGTGCCCGGGAGGCCGGTGAGCTGCGTGCCGATGTCACGGTGGCCGATGTGCTGCTGGTCATCGCGACCGCGGCGCCCGCGCTGCCGGACCCGGCCCATCAGGCCGCGGCCTCGGCCCGACTGCTGGACATCCTGCTCGAAGGGCTGCGTTCCCGGACGGTGTGAGGCGGGGGCGGAGCCCTTTGCCGGGGCGGCGCTGCTCGGTGGGGGCGGAGCCCTTCGCCGGGGCGGCGCTGCTCGGTGGGGGTGGCGTTCCCGGATGGTGTGAGGCGTTTCGCTCGGGACGTGGTTCCGGGTGGACGCCCGAGGTGACGCGCCGGGGGCTCGGGCCCCGGGCCCCCGGCGCGCTTCACCTGGCCGGTGGGTGAGCCCGGCACTTGGCAGCCGGTGGTCCGGGCCGGTGGTCCGGGCCGGTGGCGGCTGATCGTGGGTGGCTCGTCGGCAGCCGGCTCTTTGGTGGCCGCCTCTTCGGTGGAGCGCGGCGGTACGTGGCGCGTCGCCGGGGGCGTTGCCGGTTCGTGCCGGGCTGGCACGTGCTGAGTCCGGTGAGATACCGGATAGCTGGGCTGCACCGGGCGAGTACCGGGCCTGGCGGGTACCTCGCCGGCGGATGCCGCGTCCGTGAAGTGCCCCGCCTGGAGGGTGCCGCGCTGGTGAGCGCCGCGCCGGCGGATGCTGTTCCGGTGCGGGCCCCGTACGGCGGAAGCCATCTCGGCGCTCACCGCGCCGGTGGAAGCCGCCGCCGTGAGTACCCCGCCGGTAGAAGCCGCCTCGGTGAGTACCGCACTCACGGATGCTGCTCCGGTGCAGGCCGCGCCCGGCGGAAGCCACCTCGGTTCGTGTCGTGCTGACAGACGCCGTGGCTGCGAGGGCCGCTCTGGCGGAGGTCGCCTCGGGGAGTACTGCGCCGGCGAGTGCCCCACCGGCGGATGCTGTTCCGGTGCGGGCCCCGTACGGCGGAAGCCGCGTCGGTTTGTGCCGTGCCGGCGGACGCCGTGGCGGCGAGTGCCCCGTTGGTGACCGCCGCTCCAGTTGTGGGCCCCGCCCTGCGGAAGCCGCTTCGGTGCGAGCCGCTTCGGTGCGAGCCTCGTCGGTAGGCGCCGCACTGGCGGATGCCGTGTAAGCGAGTACTGCGCCGGCGGATGCTGTTCCGGTGCGGGCCGGGCCCGGCGGGAGCCGCGTCGGTGAGTGGTGCACTCGCGGGCGCCGCGTCGGTGTGAGCCACATCGGCAAGTGCCTTGCCGGCGACGCCGCTGCGGTGCGGGCTCCGACCAGCGGTCGGCGTGTCGGTGTGGGCTTCGCTCGTGGATGCCGGGTGGCATGGGCGGGCGTGGTGGGCTTCGGGGTGTGGGGTTTCCAGGTGCTGACGGGGTTGACGGAGGTGTGCGTCAAGGGGGTTACTCGAACAGTCCGTCGCTCGAACGGGTGAGGATCGGCACGGTGGATCGTCTGATCTTGCCCGGATGAGTGGATGGCGCTCGGAGGGGGTCGGCGTGCCTTCGCCGTGTGCCACGCTGGATCGGTGTACCGGTTGAGTGTGGCGTGCGGGGGCTTCCGCGATGGGCGTTGACGGGCGGGACGAGTCTCGCGGTGGTGCCGGAGGCGAGGTCGAGTCGGGGAGCCTGCCCGCCCGTCAGGTACCGGCCCAGCGCGAACCGCGCGGCCGGCATGCCACCCCGGTCACGGGCGGCGGCGGCACCGAACTGCCGCCTTCCGACGCCGAGCTGGTCGCCCGGATGCGCGGTGGGGACGACGGCGCGTACGAGGAACTCTTCCGTCGGCACGCCGAGGCCGTCCGCCGCTACGCGCGCACCTGTTGCCGCGACGCGCACACCGCCGACGACCTGACCGCCGAGGTGTTCGCGCGGACCCTCCAGGCGGTGCGCGGCGGGGCCGGGCCGGATCATTCGGTGCGGGCCTATCTGCTCACCACCGTGCGGAGGGTCGCTGCGGCGTGGGCGAAGACCGCCAAGCGGGAACACCTCGTCGAGGACTTCGCCCTGTTCGCGGAGCAGGCGACGGGAGCCGAGGCCGCGTCCGGGCTGAGCGGGGCCGACACCCTCGAACTGGGCGCGGACGTACGGGCCATGCACCAGGCCGAGCAGTCGCTGGCCATGCAGGCCTTCCGGAGCCTGCCCGAGCGGTGGCAGGCCGTGCTGTGGCACACCACCGTCGAGGAGGCTTCGCCGAGTGCGATCGCCCCGCTGTTCGGGCTGAGCCCCAACGCGACCGCGGTGCTGGCCAGTAGGGCCCGGGAGGGCCTCAAGCAGGCCTACCTGCAGGCCCACGTGAGTTCCGCGCTCAGCTCGGGCGGGGACTGCGCCCGGTACGCGGACCGACTGGGCGCGTACGCCCGGGGCGGGCTGCGGATGCGTGCGGAACGGGGTCTGCGCAAGCACTTGGAGGAGTGCGTCAAGTGCCGGCTGGCCGCCGGGGAGCTGAAGGACGTCAACGCGGGCATCCCCGCGCTGCTGCCGGTCGCGGTCATCGGATGGTTCGCCGCCGGGTACGCGGCCAAGGCGGCCGGGGTGGTGGCCGGTGGGGCCGTGGCCGCGGGCGGGGCCGGAGCGGCTGCCGCCGCCGCGGGCGGTTCGTCGGCGGGCGCCGGTGCGGCCGGGGCCGGAGCCGCCGGGGCGGGTGCCGGCGCCGCGGGTGGGGCCGGGGGTGGTGCCGGGGCCGGGGGTGCGGTGGTCTCCGAGGGGCTGGGGCTGCCGGCCAAGGCCGCCATCGCCGCCGGCATCGCGGTCGCGGCGGCCGCCGGGGTGGTGTTCGCCCTGGCCGGGGACGAGCCCGAGCAGCAGGCCCGGGCGAAGCCGACGCCCGGCGTGGCGGCGCCGGTCCGGCCGGTGGTTCCGGAACCGAGCCCGTCCCCCACGCCGCCCGGGTCGACTCCGGCGGGGGCTCCGGCCCCGGCCGCGCGGGGATCCGTACCTCCGCGACCCACGAGCGCGCCTCCCGCTCCGGTGCCCTCCGCGCCCGCTTCGGCCCGGCCCTCGGCTTCGAGACCGGCCCCGGTGACCGCCCGGCCGAAGCCGGAGCCGACGCCGGCGAAGCCCTCGCCGACGCCGACGCCCGCCCCTCCGCCGCCACAGCCCCCGCAGGGGTTCCCGCTGGCCCGGTTGGGCCACTCCGCGTACGGGGCGCACCGCGGTCCGGAGCTGGAGACCTGGCGCAGCAGCTGGGTGTGGCAGCGGTGGGGGCAGGTGATCGGCGGGCAGCGCTTCGGGCAGGGGATCACCGTCAACTCCCGTTCCTCGGTGGAGATCACCCTGAACCGGCAGTGCACCGCCTTCTCGGCGCGGGCGGGGGTGGACGGCCTGTCGTTGCTGACCGACGGCACGGTGCGGTTCTCGGTCTACGGGGACGGGCAGCGGCTGTGGCGGTCGGGCGTGCTCGGGTACGCGGACGCCCCGGCGGTGGTGGACGTGTCGCTGGTCGGGCGCGGGACGTTGCGGCTGGTGGTGGAACAGGTCGGGCAGGGGAGGTTGCCGACGTTGGCCGCCTGGGGCGATGCGGTGATCAGCTGCCGTTGAGCCGGACGGCGACGTCCGCGCGCTCCACCCGTCAGCGGTCCGCCGGCCGGCGGAGGTGGTCGGTGGCGGCGGGTTGCAGGCGGAGGGGGACGCCGGGTGTGAGCCGGCCGAGAGAGGTGTCGAGGACGGGGACGGCGCGGCGGCGGGGGGTGGAGGTGCCGGTCCAGCAGGTGCCGCGGCGGGCGAGGAGGCGCCGGAGCCACAGTTCCATCGAGACGAGTTCCGCGAGTCCGTCGAGCGGGACGGGCCGGCCGTCGGCGGCGTCGAGCAGGGCCTGCCGCACGACCCTGGCTTCGATCAGGCCGGCGTCGGCGAGCAGCGGGGCGGCGAACAGCGCGAGGAGTTCCTGGAGGGCGGCGCGCAGCCCTAGGCGGGTCGCGGTCTCGTTCGGGGTGTGGGCGGTGGCACCCCAGCCGGGCGGGAGTTCGCGCACTCCGGCGGAGGTCAGGACGCTGCGCAGGATCGCGGCCCGGGCGCCGGGCTGGACCCTCAGCGATTCCGGCAGCGCACGTGCGGCCCGTACGACCTGGTTGTCGAGGAACGGCGCGTGCAGGCGCTGGCTGCGCACCTCCACGGCCTGTTCGAAGACCCGGTGGTCGGCGGCGTGACGGGTCAACACGGCGCGGGCGCGGGCCTCGCCGGGGCGCAGGGAGAGCGGTGGGCGTCCGGCGGCGGCGCCGAGACGGATCGATACTTCCGCGAGGGCCTCGCCGGTCAGCCAGGCCGCGGCGGGTCCGGGGCGGGACCAGGTGAGGGCGGCGAGGGAGGCGTCGACGGCGCTGGCCACGCTGCCCCCGACGGCGCCCTCGCGCAGTCGGGCCGCGGCGGCCTCGATGCCCGCGCGGTACGGCGTACGGGCGAGGCGGCGGGCCGCCGAGTACACGGTGAGCGGAACGAGGAGGGACTCGCCGGAGGCCGACGCGGAGCGGGCGAGCGCGGCGACGGGGCGCAGCAGGTGTCGGCGTCGGCGGTCCATGAGGAGGTCGGCCATGCGGGCGGGGTGGGCGTCGAGGACCTGGCGGGCGCCGTGGCCGACGAAGTGGTCGGCGGACCCGGCGGCCAGGCGGCGGCGTTCGCGGGCGGCGACGACGAGGGAGGGGCCGGGTTCGTCGGTGAGCGGTCCGTCGAGTTCCGCGTAGGGGAGGGCTTCTTCGGCGGCGGCGACGACGACGTGGTGCAGCCGGGGGTTGGCGGCGATGGCGTGGGCGCGTTCGAGTTCGGCTTCGCGGCCCTGCGGGGTGGCGAGGTCGTTGAAGGTGACGGCGAGGAGCCGCGAGCCCGAGCCGGGGATGGTGCCGGGGGCGCCGGGCAGGCCTGCGGCGAGCAGGGCGAGGGTGGCGGAGGCGCTGCCGCCGGAGAGGTCGGCGCCGACTCCGGGTGCGGGGGCGCCGCGGGCGGCCCGCCGGTCGGCGGGGCCCATTCCGGGTACCGGGCCCGGGTCGGGAACAACTGTTTCGGGAGCATGCCGGGGCGCCGTGAGCCGGGCGCGCACCGCGTCGACCAAAGCTTCCCGTACGCCCTCCACCGCGCGCTCGGCGTCGGCCTCGGGCGTGGCCACGGCGAGGGATGCCACCGGTTCGTAGCCGGTGATCTCCCGGGAGCCCTCGCGGAGGATCAGGGTGTGGCCGGGCGGGATGCGCCGCACGCCCGCGTACGGTGTGCCGTCGCCCAGTGCCTCCGGGCTGTCGGGGCAGGCCAGGAGGGCGGCGAGGTGGCCCACGTCGAGCTGGGCCTCGATGAGGTCGGCGAGCGGGAGGGCGGCGGTGGCGTACGCGGTTCCGCCGGCCCAGGGCGTGTAGAACACGGGCCGGGCACCGGCGAGGTCGCCCAGGACGGTGATGCGGCGGCCCGCCTGGACGACGGCGGTGTAGCTGCCGGACCACTGGGTGAGGTGGCGCAGGGCGCCGCCGCGGGCGGCGTAGAGGGCGCGTCTGAGCTCGGCGTCGGTGGCGCCGCAGCAGCCGAGGACGGCGAGTCGGGTGAAGGGGTCCGCGGGGTCGGCGGTGACGGTGCGGATCTCGTCGGGGCGCCAGTCGCCGACGGCCCACAGGGGGTCGGGGTCTCCCCAGAGGAGTTGGGCGCCGACGGGGTGGACGGTGCGTTCGGCGTCCTGGGCGGCGGGGTCGTCGGGGTGGGCGGCGTCCGCGATGCCGCCGCGGGGCCGGTCCCCGTACGGGTCGTGGCCGTTGGCGGCGGAGTCACGTCCGCCCGAGGTCCCGTAGGCGCCCGGCGGTGTTCCGTACGCCCCCGATGTGCCCTGGCCGGAGACGCGCCCGGCCGTGCCGAAGCTCGCGGCGATACTGCTCCAGCCGACCAACCAGCGCACCGCCGCCTCCCCCAGCCTGTGGGCAAATGACCGGGGCGGTGCACGGCTCGGACGACGCGGTCGTCGCTGAGGGCGCGGCCGGCGGGGCCCCGGGTGGCTCGGGGTCCATGCTGCCACGTGATGGGCGTGCGAGAGCGACTTCGGGGGGCGCACATGTAAACGAATACGCCCCGGCCACACGGTATTTGGCGTTCCGTTCCCACCGCCCCATAGGTCGGTTTCGGCCATTCTTCAGCCGTACTGAGTACCTGCGCGCGCCGCCGCCGGCTTCGGCGGTGGCCGCGGTCCGGGGGGCGGGATCCACCCCCCGGACCGTTCCGCCACCCGCGGGGATTGAGGTAGCGGCATCCCCCGGCCCACCTGGTCCACGTGGCGGGCCGACCCACGCACCGCACATCGAATCGCCGGGCCACGGCACGGGCCAGAGCGCACGGCCGGGCGCACGGCCACACGGCCGGAGCACGGACTGACACGTGCGCCCCGGGCACGGGCCCCGGCCCGACTGTGCATACGGACAACAATCCCGCCATACGGAACTCGGGGCCTTAACGCTTGGGAGGCGGGGAACTACGCTGGGTTTACGAAATGCCGGGCGCCTATGCCCCGGCGGCGTCTGCGTTCCGCGTGTGACGAGGGGTGGCGCATGTCCAGGGAGCTCCGCGAGCCCAACGAGAAGCTCGGCGCCGTCCTCGCCCTGGCGGGCATCAGCAACGCCGGGCTGGCCCGGCGGGTCAACGACCTCGGCGCGCAGCGCGGTCTGACGCTTCGCTACGACAAGACCTCCGTCGCCCGCTGGGTGTCGAAGGGGATGGTGCCGCAGGGCGCGGCCCCGCACCTGATCGCCGCCGCCATCGGGGCGAAGCTGGGCCGGCCGGTTCCGCTGCACGAGATCGGGCTGGCGGACGCGGATCCCGCGCCCGAGGTCGGACTGGCCTTCCCCCGCGACATCGGCGCGGCCGTGCGGTCCGCCACCGACCTCTACCGGCTGGACCTCGCCGGGCGGCGTGGTGGTGGCGGGATCTGGCAGTCCCTCGCCGGCTCCTTCGCGGTGTCCGCGTACGCGACGCCCGCCTCGCGCTGGCTGATATCTCCGGCCGACAGTTCGGTGGCCCGCGAACCGGGCCCCGTCCGGGAAGCCGGTACGTCGCCCACGGCGGCCGGCGACCCTCCTCCCGCCCCGGCGGCGCGCCCCTCCACCGCGGTCCGGCAGCCCGCCCCGACCCGGCCGGCAGCCGTTCCCCCCGCGCAGGACGTTGTGCCCGCGCCGCCCGGGAGCGAAACCGGCGCGGCGACCGCCCAGGCCGCCGGCGCGCCGCCGGAGGGCTCCCCGCAGCGGGTCGGGCACAGCGACGTGACGAAGCTGCGCGAGGCCGCCGAGGAGGCGCGCCGCTGGGACTCCAAGTACGGCGGCGGGGACTGGCGTTCGTCGATGGTCCCCGAGTGCCTGCGGATGGACGCGGCTCCGCTGCTGCTCGGGTCCTACACCGACGAGGTGGGGCGCGCGCTGTTCGGCGCGACCGCCGAACTGACCCGGCTGGCCGGTTGGATGGCCTTCGACACCGGTCAGCAGGAGGCGGCGCAGCGCTACTACATCCAGGCCCTGCGGCTGGCCCGCGCCGCCGCCGACGTACCGCTCGGCGGCTACGTCCTGGCCTCGATGTCCCTCCAGGCCACCTACCGGGACTTCCCGGACGAGGGCGTGGACCTCGCCCAGGCCGCCGTGGAACGCAACCGCGGTCTCGCCACCGCCCGCACCATGAGCTTCTTCCACCTCGTCGAGGCCCGGGCGCACGCGAAGGCGGGCGACTCGGCCGCCGCCGGGACGGCGCTGCGCGCCGCCGAGGGCTGGCTGGAGCGCTCCCGCGAAGGCGACGGCGACCCGACCTGGCTCGGTTTCTACTCGTACGACCGTTTCGCGGCGGATGCGGCGGAATGCTACCGGGACCTCAAACTCCCCCGCCAGGTCCGCCGCTTCACCGAACAGGCCCTGTCCCGCCCCACCGAGGAGTACGCGCGCTCGCACGGGCTGCGCCTCGTCGTCAGCGCGGTCGCCGAGCTGGAATCGGGCAACCTCGACGCGGCGTGCGCGGCCGGCACCCGCGCGGTGGAGGTCGCGGGCAGGATCTCCTCCGCCCGGACGAACGAGTACGTACGGGACCTCCTGCACCGGCTCGAACCGTACGGGGACGAACCGCGCGTCGCGGAGCTCCGCGAGCGGGCGCGGCCGCTGCTGGTGACACCCGCGTAGCCGCTTTGTCGGTGGCGGGGTGCAGTATGCAGGGGTGGGAGGTGTCAGCGTGGACTGCGACGTGCTGGTGATCGGTGGTGGGATCGTCGGCCTGTCGACGGCGCATGCCCTCTCCCGACTGGCCCCGGGGACGCGCGTGGTCGTCCTGGAGAAGGAGGCCGGGCCCGCCCGGCACCAGACGGGCCGCAACAGCGGGGTCATCCACAGCGGCATCTACTACCGTCCCGGCTCGCTCAAGGCGCGCTTCGCGGTGCGCGGTGCCGCCGAGATGGTCAAGTTCTGCGCCGAGCACGGCATCCCGCACGAGGTGACCGGCAAGCTGATCGTCGCGACCGACCGCCGGGAGCTGCCCCGCCTGCACTCCCTCGTCCAGCGCGGCCGGGAGAACGGCATCCCCGTGCGGGAACTCGGCCCGGCCCAGATCTCCGAGTACGAACCGGAGGTCCGCGGCCTCGCCGCGATCCACGTCGGCACCACGGGCATCGTCGACTACGGGCGGGTGGCGGCGCAGCTCGCGGAGTCCTCCGGCGCGGAGATCGTCTACGGCGGCGCGGTCGACCTCGTGTCCCGCCGCCCCTCGGCGGTGGCGGTCCGCACGACGTCCGGCCTGGTGGTCAGGGCGAAGGTGCTGGTGAACTGCGCGGGCCTGCAGTGCGACCGGATCGCCCGCCTCGCCGGCGACGACCCGGGCATGCGGATCATCCCGTTCCGCGGCGAGTACTACGACCTGGCCCGCCCGGGCCTGGTCCGGGGCCTGGTCTACCCGGTACCCGACCCGGCGTTCCCGTTCCTCGGCGTCCACCTCACCCGGGGCATCGGCGGCGGCGTCCACGTCGGACCGAACGCGGTGCCCGCGCTGGCCCGCGAGGGCTACGGCTGGTCCACCGTCCGCCCCCGCGACATCGGCTCCGAGTTGGCCTGGCCGGGATCCTGGCGGATGGGCGCGCGGCACTGGCGGTACGGGGCGGGCGAGATCCGCCGCTCCCTGTCGAAGCGGGCGTTCACCGAGGCCGTACGCCGCCTGCTGCCCGCCGTCACCGCGGCGGACCTGACGCCCGCCCCGGCCGGCGTCCGCGCGCAGGCCGTCCTGCGGGACGGAACCCTGGTCGACGACTTCCTGATCCGGGAGGCCCCCCGCACGGTGCACGTCCTCAACGCGCCCTCCCCCGCGGCGACCGCCTCCCTCCCCATCGGCCGCGAGGTCGCCACCCGAGCCCTCCACGCCCTCCGCACCGCCTGACCACCCCACCACAACCGGGCCGACCCACCCGCAGCCCCCGGCCCCGCGCCCCGGTACCCGCAGCCCCCCACCTCCGACCCCGAAGCCACCCGCACCCCCGGCCGGGGCACCGCACCCGGCGCCCCCCGCGTCGTAGAATCTCGGCATTGTGTCTGAGTCCCCGAATCCCCAGCCCAGCCTCCCGGACACCGCGCCGGAGGCGTCCTCGTACGTGCCCCCCAAGTGGCGCACCGAGCCCCGCTTCCCCGACGGCCCCGCCCCCGACCCGGCCGGCTCGCACCACGAGCGCCGCATCCGGAGCTTCCAGCCGCGCCGCAGCCGGGTGACCACCGGACAGGGCGAAGCCCTGAAGCGCCTCTGGAGCACCTGGGGCCTCGACATCGACGGCCACGAGGTCATCGACCTCAAGCGGCTCTTCGACGGACTGCCCGTCGTCCTGGAGATCGGCTTCGGCATGGGCGAGGCCACCGCCCAGATGGCCGCCGCCGACCCCGACACCGGCATCCTCGCCGCCGACGTGCACACCCCCGGCCAGGGCAACCTCCTCGCCCTCGCGGAGCGCAGCGGCCTCACCAACGTCCGCGTGGCCAACGGCGACGCGATCATCCTGCTCCGCGAGATGCTGCCGGCGGACTCCCTCGCGGGACTGCGCGTGTACTTCCCGGACCCCTGGCCCAAGGCCCGTCACCACAAGCGCCGACTGATCCAGCCCGAGTTCCTCGATCTCGCCGCCACCCGCCTGGCCCCCGGCGCGGTCCTGCACTGCGCGACGGACTGGGAGCCGTACGCCGAGCAGATGCTCGAAGTCCTCACCGCGCACCCCGACTTCGAGAACACCCGGCCGGACGGCGGCTACGCCCCGCGCCCCGACTTCCGCCCCCTCACCCGGTTCGAGGGACAGGGCCTGGACAAGGGACACGTGGTCCACGACCTCCTCTTCCGCCGCGCCGCACACCGGACCCCCGGCATTCCCACCGACACCACGCTCCCCACCGACCCCAACCTCCCCACCACGAACGGATAAACGTCACTCCGGGTGTCCGCTCGGCTCGGTAGGGTCATCATGTGTTCCGAGCGCTCTCCCGCGTGCTCGCACGCCCTTCGGGCAGGGCCCGGACGTGCGTGCTCGTCGCCCTGCTCACCGCCACCGGGATCGCGATCCTCGAACTGGTGCGGGAGCAGACCGGCACCGCCGGATTCTTCGTGGGTCTCGGCCTGGCCCTGCTGCCGGTCCCGCCGCTCATGGCGGCGTTCCGATGGCTCGGCCGGGCCGCGCCCGGCCCTTGGCGGCAGTTGCTGTTCTGCTTCGGGTGGGGTGCCTGCACCGCGGCCCTGATCGCCATACTGGCCAACAGCTTCGCGACGCAGTGGGTCGCCGCCGCCACCGCCGACCCCTCCGACGCCGATCAGCTCGGCTCGGTCGCGATCGCTCCGGTCGTCGAGGAGACCGCCAAGGCCGCCGCCCTGTTCCTCGTGTTCGCCTTCCGCAGACGCCACTTCGCGGGACCCGCGGACGGGTTCGTGCTCGCCGGGTTCACCGCCACCGGGTTCGCCTTCACCGAGAACATCCTCTACCTGGGCAACGCCTTCTACGAGGACGTGGCCAACGGCACCGGCGTACTGGACTCCGTGACGGCTGCGACGTTCTTCGTACGGGTCGTGCTGTCGCCGTTCGCGCACCCGCTGTTCACCGTCCTGACGGGCCTCGGCTTCGGGGCGGCCTCGCTCAGCGCCGGCCGTTCGCGCCGGATCGGCCTGCCCCTGCTCGGCCTGGCGCTGGCCATGGGAACGCACGCGCTGTGGAACGGCTCCTCACACTTCGGTGAGTACGGTTTCTACGTGGTCTACGGCTGCGTGATGGTCCCGGCGTTCGGGCTGCTGCTGTGGCTGGCCGTGCGGATGCGGCGCCACCGGCTCCGGGCCGTCGCCGCCGAACTGTCGGTGTACGCCCGCGCGGGCTGGCTCAGTCCGGCGGAAGTACCGGCCCTGGCTTCGCTGCCGGCCCGCTCACTGGCGAAGGGCCTGGCCCGAGCCACCGGAGGCCGCGCGTCCGCCCGAGCGGTGACCCGCTACGCGGCGGACGCCACCGCCCTGGCCGTGCTGCGCCACCGAGCCCGTCGCCGGGGCCGGTCGGCCTGGGAGCCGGACTTCGCCGAGCGGGAACGGGAGTTGCTGGACGCCCTGTGGCTCCGCAGGGCGACGGCCGCTCCGGCACTGGCCCGGGCCGCCGTACTGGAGGAACTGCTGCCGCCCCGCTCGGGCCTGCCGGCGGAGGTCCCGCCCGCCGCGGCGCAGCCCCCCACGGGCACCCTCGCGGCCGTCCCGGCACCGAGAAGGCACCTGGCGACCCGCGGGGAGCACCCCCGACCGCGCGAGGAGTCGGTCACCTCCGCGGCCCGGAGCGGGCCGCGCGACCTCTAGACGCTGAGGCCCTTGCTGTTCAACCACGCCATCGGGTCCATCGTCGAACCGCCCTTGCGGACTTCCAGGTGGAGGTGGGCACCGGTGACGTTGCCGGTCGCGCCGACCCGGCCGATGGTCTCGCCCGCACCCACCGCGCCGGAGGTCACCGACATCGAGGACAGGTGGCAGTACCAGATCTCCGTACCGTCGTTGAGCTGGAGCACGATCCGGTAGCCGTACGCACCGGACCAGCCCGCCGAGGTGATCTTTCCGGCGCCCACGGCCTTGACCGGGGTTCCGGTCGGGGCGGCGAAGTCGAGGCCGGTGTGGTGGCCGGAGGACCACATGGAGCCGGCGGCGCCGTAGCGCGAGGTGAGGGTGTAGGCGGAGGTCGGCAGGAAGAAACTGCCCGCGGACTTGGCGACGGGAGCGGGCGCCGGAGCGGAGGCCGCCTCGGCCTTGGCCTTGGCGTCGGCCTCGTCGGCCGCGGTCTTCTCCGCGGCGGCCTGGTCCGCGGCAGCCTTCTCGGCGGCCGCGCGCACCGTCTCGGCCTCCTTGTCGGCCGCTTCCTTCTGGGTCCGCGCCTCCTGGGCGGCGGCCTCGCGGGCCGTCCGCTCGGCGTCGGCCAGGGCCTGCGTGTCGGTCGCGTCCTGCTGCGACTCGGCCTGCTGGAGGATGCGGTTGCGCAGCGCCTCACCGGCGTCGCCCTGTCCCTGGGCGTCGGCCTGCTGGGGGATCTCCGCGGTCCGGGTGTCCGTGGCGGCGGGCGCGCCCGTGGGGGCGGTGTCGCTCGCGCGGTCCCCGCCCATCAGGTCGGGCAGCGAGGGCATGGATATGGAGACCTGGGGGCGGTCCTGGGCGGTGGCGATGCCGCCCGCGCCGACGGCCGCGATCACGCCGACGCCGAGCACGGTCGAACTGCGGGCGAGACCGCCGCGCGGCTTGAGGGTGCGGTGCTTGCCGCGGACCGGACGGACCGAGTCCTCGGTGGGGTTCCACTCGCCCCAGGCTCCGGCGTTGGGCGCCTCCTGGACGTCGGTGCCGTCAGGGGCAGGCGAGTTGGAGGCCACCGGGGCACACTCCTCATGGGCGAGAACGCACACGGTGTCGCCTCTTGCGACGACTGGGACGACCGCGATGCGTTATCGAAAGGTAATAGACATGGGGGAGTGATTCCAAGCTGTTGCGATTGATCGTTAACGCCAATCAGCCACTCCCCGCACGGCTTTGGCCTGGACATCGGCCACTATCGATGATCAAACGGGGCAAAGAACCCCTCTTTTGCTCATCACTTCAGCCACATTGGCCAAATGACGCCCCGTCAGGCAACTTGCGCAGAGCATCCCGCCCACCACACACGGTCACGACGGAGGCATCGGAGCCCTCCGGGGACCTCCCTTCACGCCTCCTCCCGCGGCACCACCGGTACGGTCCGCCTCCGCTCCGGCTGGCCCTCCCCGGGCCGGCCCACCGCCAGCAGGGCCATGTCGTCGGTCGCCCCGCCGCCCGTGTGCCGGCGCACGTCGCGGCTGAGCGCGACGAGCACCTCGTCCGGCCCGGGGAAGACCCGCCCCCGCAACCGGTCCGCCGGGTCGTAGAAGGTCCCCGCCTCGTCGCGGGCCTCGGTGAGCCCGTCCGTGAACAGGAGCAGCGTGCTCCCGGCCGGGAAGGCCCATTGCCCGGCCCGGTCCGGCGGACCGAGGACGGCCAGCCCGCCCAGCCCCAGCGGCAGGGCCGGTTCGGCCGGGGCGAGCACCACCAGGCCCCCGTCGGCGTGGAGCAGCAGCGGTTCGGGATGCCCCCGGTTGAGCAGTCGCAGGTGCTCGGCACCCGGTGGGATCTCCCCGAGCACGCACGTCGTGAACCCCTCCACCGCGTCGAGGCTGTCGCGGCGGACGCCCTCCCGGTTCAGGGCGCGCTCCAGGCGCTGCGCGAGGCGCTCCAGGGTCGGTTCGGTGTCCGCCGCCTCGCGGAAGGCGCCCAGCACCACGGCGACGGCCTCCACCGCCCCCAGGCCCTTGCCCCGTACGTCGCCCACGGCGAGCCGCACCCCGTACGGGGTGTCCTGGACCGCGTAGAGGTCCCCGCCGATGAAGGCGTCGGCCTGCGCGGCCACGTAGCGGGCGGAGACGTGCAGCCCCGCGATCCGTTCGGCGGGGGTGGGCAGCACGGCCCGTTGGACGGCCTCGGCGATCCCGCGCGCGGAGGCGAGCCGCTCGACGCTGCGCCGCACGACCCGGTTGATCAGCAGCGCCAGCCCGGACACCGTGAGCACGGTGGCCAGCTCGGTCAGCGCCTCGACCTTCCAGCCGGTGCCGGCGTAGGCGTGCAGGCCGACGACGGCGAGCGAGGCGGCCACACCGGTCAGGGCGGTCGCGCGGAAGGTGAACAGGGGAGCGGCGACCAGCGGGGCGGCGGAGAAGAAGGGCGAGCCGGTGAAGCTGGGCGGGGTCAGCACGTTGAACAGGAGCCCGATGAGGATCAGCAGGACGGGGAGCAGCCGGGCCACCCGCGGAACCGCGCCGTCGCCGGGGACGGTCGCACGCTCCTTGTCCTGCCGGCCCAGCCCCGCCACGCCGCCTCCTGCCGCCAGGTCCCGCCTCGCCCCCTCCAGGCTGGCGGCACCGGCCCCCGTACGGCGACCGGACCGCGCCGATCGGGTGACGCCACGAACGGGTCCCGGCCCAACGGGGAACGACGAAGGCCCGGTTCCACAAGGGAACCGGGCCTTCGTACTGAGTAGCGGGGACAGGATTTGAACCTGCGACCTCTGGGTTATGAGCCCAGCGAGCTACCGAGCTGCTCCACCCCGCGTCGGTAAACCCAACTCTACGTCATTCGGGGGACGCCCCCCACCAATTAACCCCCCGCGCACCCTTCAACAGGACATCACCGCAGGTCAGGAGCATGTAATCGGGGTCCGAACGACGAAGCGCCCCACCCGATGTCATCGAGTGGGGCGCCAAGTGGCAGGGCGGGAAGGGCTTCCCGGGTCCTGCGAGCGGTAGGCCATGTCGGACTCGAACCGACAACCAACGGATTAAAAGTCCGCTGCTCTGCCAATTGAGCTAATGGCCCTCCATGTGCTCACCCCAGAGCATAGCCGGAGAGGGGCTCCTGGCCGATCGGGTATCGCCGGGTGTGGCCCCGGCGGTTTTCCGCCACCGGTCACGGGAGGGGTGCGGGGGCCGGAAAACGGCCCGGCCCCCACCGCACCGGAGTGCTGTGGGGGCCGAGTCGGTGTCAGATGACGCTCAGGCGTCAGCCGTTGCGCTTCCAGCGGGGCTTGTCGTCACGACGGCCACCGAAGGAGCCGGTCGAGCCGGAGCCGGAGGGGCGGTTGTCGTCGCGGCGGCCGTAGGGGCGCTCGCCGGCGCCACCGGAGCGGAAGCCACCGGCGCCACCGGACGGACGGTCATCGCGACGGAAGCCGCCACGGTCGCCACCACGGTCGTCACGGTTGAAGCCACCGGACGGACGGTCGTCGCGACGGAAGCCGCCACCACGGTTGTCATCACGACGGTCACCACCGGAACGGAAACCACCCGACGGACGGTCGTCACGGCGGAAGCCACCACGGTCGCCACCACGGTCGTCACGACGGTTGTCGCGGCGCTCGTAGTTGCCGCGGTCGTCGCGACGCTCGAAGGTGCGCTCCTGGGCGACGGGCTCGGCGACGGCTGCGACGGCTGCCGCGACCTCGGCCTCGGCGGCCTCGACGACCTCGGCGACGGCGGCCTCCGGGTCCTCACCGCGCTCGCGGGCGGAACGGGCGACGAGGCGGTCGGCCTCCTCGCGCAGCTCCACGGCGCGGCGCGACAGGCGCTCCAGCTGCTTGGTGAGGTCGGCGACCTCGCGCTCGGCCTGCTTGGCGGCGTTGTTCGCCGAGTCGGCCTGGACCTGGGTGAGCGAACGCGCACCGGTGATCTCGGCGACCTCGGGGTCGAACGCGCCGACGCCCTGGACGATGTGGCGCGAGGCGTCGACGCCCGCGTCCTCCATCAGGCGGAAGATCTGGCGACGCTGGTGCGGGAGCGCCAGCGACACGACGACACCGGACTTGCCGGCGCGGGCGGTACGGCCCGAGCGGTGCAGGTAGTCCTTGTGGTCACCGGCCGGGTCCACGTTCAGGACCAGGTCGATGCCGTCGACGTGGATGCCGCGGGCGGCGACGTCGGTCGCGACGAGCGCGTTGACGTAGCCGTCCTTGAAGTCGGCGAGGACGCGGGTACGGGCGCCCTGCGTCATGCCGCCGTGCAGCGCGTCGGCCTTCACGCCGGCCTCGATGAGCTGCTCGGCGATGCGGTCGGCGCCCAGCTGGGTGCGGACGAAGATGATGGTGCGGCCCTTGCGGGCGGCGATGGCGGCCGTGACCGGCGCCTTGTCCTTCGGCTTCACGACGAGGACGTGGTGCGTCATGGTCGTGACGTTGCCCTGCGCGCTGTCGACCTCGTGCGTGACGGGGTTGGACAGGTAGCGCTTGACCAGGGTGCCGATCTCGTTCTCCATGGTGGCGGAGAAGAGCATGCGCTGGCCGCCGCCGGGGATCTGGTCGAGCAGCTCGGTGACCTCGGGCAGGAAGCCCAGGTCGGCCATCTGGTCGGCCTCGTCGAGGACCGCGATCTTGACGTTCTCCAGGGAGCAGGCGCCGCGGTTGATGATGTCGCGCAGGCGGCCGGGGGTGGCGACGAGGACGTCGACACCGCGCTCCAGGGCGTAGATCTGGTTGCTCATGGAGGTACCGCCGCAGACGACCTTCATCTTCAGGCCGAGGACGTCGCCGTAGGGCTGGAGGGCGTCCGCGACCTGCATCGCGAGCTCACGGGTCGGCGTGAGGATGATCGCGCGGGGCTTCTTCTTGTCGGTGTGACCGCCGGCCAGCGAGGCCAGGGTCGGCAGACCGAAGGAGAGGGTCTTGCCGGAGCCGGTGCGGCCGCGGCCCAGGATGTCCTTGCCGGCCAGGGCGTCCGGGATGGTCGCGGCCTGGATCGGGAAGGGCGCGGTGACGCCGTTCTGGGCGAGCTTGCGGACGATGCCGTCGGGCAGGCCCAGGTCGCCGAAGGTGATGGTGGGCTCCGCGTCGGCCTCGTCGGCCTCGTCGGAGAGGGGACCGTCGGACGTCACGTCGGCCTCGAGGGCCTCGATGATCTCGTCGGCCTCGATGGCCTCCATGGCCTCGGTGACCGCAAGGGTCTCGGCGTCGACGATCTCGTTGGAGTCGTTCTCGGGCATGACGGAACGGTCAGAACTGGAAATGGACATGCGAAATGCGAAACCTTCCGGAGTCTCGGCACGCGCCCAAACTCCGTGAATCGCAAATCGACCGCCTCAATGCGGTCAGCCACGGCTAGGGAGAGTACGCGCCACACGGCGCTCTTCGGATTCGGCGCCGGGCAATGGGATCAAACGATCTATAACCATACGCACCCTCCTGGGGGTCTGGCAAGTCGCCCCGGCAGAAACCTCTCTGACCTGGGACGATGCCATCGGCGCGGACCTCGGGGAAGCCCGGCCGATCCACCCGGAGGCGCCCGGGACTACGGAGTCGTGCCCGTCCCGGAGGTCGGGGCGGGACCCGGATCGGTGGGCTGGGTGGGAGTGGGTTCCGTCACAGGCGGATCGACGGGGGGATCGACGGGCGGGACGGTGGCCGAGCCCCCGGACCCCCCGGAACCGGACCCGCCGGACCCGGAACCCGACCCCGAGCCCGACCCGGAACCGCCGGAACCCGAGCCCCCGGAACCCGACGCCGAGCCGGAGCCGCCGGATCCGGAGCCGCCGCCCGCGCCGCCCGCGCCACCGCCGGACGGCTCCTGCGGCCCCTGACCGCCCGCTCCGCCACCCGGTCCCGCCGACGGCGAGGGAAGCCCCGGCCGGCCGGCGGGGGCGCCCGGGCTGGGAGAGGCCCCGGTCGCTCCGGAGGCCTTGCCGGACTCACCGGCCCTGCCGTTCTGGTTGCCGGTGGCGTCCTTGCCCCCGTGCCCGTTGCCGTGGCCGCCGGAGCCCCGCCCGGCCCCTGCGGCCGCACCCGTACCGGCGGCGTCCTTGGCACCCACCGGCACGGCCGGCCCGGGCTTCGCGGCGTCCTCGCCGACGCTCATGCAGCCCGCCGTCGCCGCCACGGCGAGCGCGGAGACGGCCAGTCTCAGGGAAGTGGTCAACTGGCGCACGGGGGCACCTCCGGAACACGGCGGCGGGGTCCGCGATGAGCGGGTCAAGTTGCCCAACTCCCTTTACCCCGTAAGAGACACGCCCCTTACGCGAACAGCTGCCGGGCCACCTGCGAGCCCAGGTGAACGGCACCCAGCCCGACCAGCACCGATCCCAGGACGTTCGCGGCCGCCAGGAACGTCTCACCGCGCTCGGCCAGCCGCAGGGTCTCGTACGAGAAGGTCGAGTACGTGCTCAGCGCCCCGCACAGGCCCGTCCCGAGGAACGCGGACAGGCCCGGGGAGGCCGCCCCGGCCAGGACCGCCCCGGTCAGCGCGCCCAGCACCAGGCACGCGGCCGCGTTGACCACGAAGGTCCCCCACGGGAAGTCGGAGCCGTGGCGCGCCTGCACGGCCCGGTCGGTCAGGTAGCGGAGCGGCGCGCCCACGGCCGCGCCCGCGATCACCAGCAGCCAGTTCATCCGCGCCCCCGCCGGGCGGGGAGCCGCAGGAGCCGCCGGGTCAGGGTCGCCCCCGCCAGGACGGCCGCGAGCGCCGCGACGACCGTGAGCGCGGCGTACCCGAGCGCCGCCCCGGCCTCGTCGGCGTCCAGCAGCCGCGAGACGTCCAGGGCGTAGGCCGAGAAGGTGGTGAAGCCCCCGAGCACGCCGGTTCCCGCGAAGGGCCGCAGCAGGGGGTGGGCGGTGCGCCCGTCCTCGGCGACCGCCGCCATCAGCACGCCGATCAGCGCGCAGCCCAGGACGTTGATCCAGAGGGTGGTCCACGGGAAGGCCGTGGGCCCGGCGGGCCACAGCAGCCCGGCCCCGTACCGCGCGCAGGCACCGACCACTCCGCCGGCGGCGACGGCCGCGAGCACCGGGCCCTGCGGCCGGGTCCGCTCCGCCGCCACCCGGAGGTCGACGTCCGGGTCCACGGGACCCCGGTCCACGGGATCCGGGTCGCCGGTCGGCCCGGGGGCGGGCGCCGGTCCGGTCACCCGTAGCCCAGCGCGTGCAGCCGCTCGTCGTCGATGCCGAAGTGGTGGGCGATCTCGTGCACGACGGTCACCTCCGTCTCCGCGACCACGCTCTCCCGGTCCTCGCACATCCGCAACGTGGGGTTCCGGTAGATCGTGATGCGGTCCGGCAGCACCCCGGCGTACCACTCGCCGCGCTCCGTGAGGGGTGTCCCCTCGTAGAGCCCGAGGAGCTCGGGGTCGTCCGCCGGTGGCTCGTCCTCGACGAACACCGCCACGTTGTCCATCAGCCGCGTCAGCTCCGGCGGAATCCGGTCCAGGGCCTCTGCGACGAGCTCTTCGAACTCCTCGCGCGTCATCTCCAGCACCCGGCCATTGTCGCTCCGCGGGAAACCGTTTTGGCGATAGCTCCCCGGATCCCATATGCTTCTCACGTCCCCGACGCGCTGAGAAGTGCCCGGCGGGCCTTTAGCCCTCATCGTCTAGTGGCCCAGGACGCCGCCCTTTCAAGGCGGTAGCACGGGTTCGAATCCCGTTGGGGGTACGCATTAAACTGTGTGCGAGACTTGTGCTCGCACATTGCAAGGACCTGTGGAGCAGTTGGTTAGCTCGCCACCCTGTCAAGGTGGAGGTCGCGGGTTCAAGTCCCGTCAGGTTCGCTGAGATCGGAAACGGTCTCGTGGCTGGGTAGCTCAGTTGGTACGAGCGATCGCCTGAAAAGCGATAGGTCGCCGGTTCGACCCCGGCCCCAGCCACAAGAAGAAGGCCCCGTCCTCGGACGGGGCCTTCTGTGCGTCACCCCTCCGGTTCCGGCTGCTCCGCGCGGACCGCACGCCGCCACCGGGTCAGCCCGACGGCCACCGCCACCGCCGCGACCAGCCCCAGCAGTGCCGGGTCCGGCACGGCGTCGGCGACGGAACCCACCCACTGCTCCACCGCGAACGAGTCGTCCACGTCGAGCAGCCCCGGCAGCGCGCTCGCCCCGTCGTAGACGAGGAACAGCGTGCCCAGGGTCAGGAAGAACAGCCCGGACAGCAGCGACGTGGTGTGCAGTTCCAGACGCCCGACCCGAAGGGCCCGGCCGCGCAGCCAACGCCGGCCGCCCAGGTCGAAGCGCTCCCAGAGCAGCGCCAACAGGAACAGCGGCACGGCCATGCCCAGCGCGTACACCGCCAGCAACAGCCCCCCGTAGACCGGACTGCCGCTGACCGCCGCCACCGTGAGGACGCTGCCCAGGATCGGGCCGGCGCAGAAGCCGGCCAGCCCGTAGACCGCGCCGAGCGCGTACACCGACAGGGCGGTGGTCGGGCGGATCCGGCCGGACAGCTCGACGAGGCGCCTCGGGGCGAAGCCGAGGCCGAGGATCTGGGCGAGGCCGAGCGCGATGATCAGCCAGCCTCCGGCGAGGACCAGCCCGTCACGGTTCTCGTGGAAGAACCGTCCCGCGTACGAACCGGCCGCGCCCAGCGGCACGAGGGTGCTCGCGAGGCCCGCGTAGAAGATCCCGGTGCGCGCGAGGAGCCGGGAGTGGGAGTCGATCGAGTACGCGAAGAACGCGGGCAGCAGCAGCGCGCTGCACGGGCTGAGCAGGGCGAGGAGGCCGCCCAGCAGGGCGGCCAGGTATCCGATGCCGGTCACTTGCGCGCCGCCGCCTCGGTCTTCGCCCGCGCGATGGCAGCGGTGAAGGCGTCCAGGGGCTGCGCCCCGGCGATGGGCCGGCCGTTGACCAGGAAGGACGGGGTGGAGGTGACGCCGATGCGGTAGCCCTCGTCCTGGTCCTTCTTCAGCGCGGCGGCGGCCTCCTCGCCGGCCATGTCCTCCTTGAACCGCTCCAGGTCCGGGACCCCTGCCTGCCGGGCCAGCTCCACGAGGCGCTCCCCGGCGAAGCCCGCCTCCTTGGCGCCGTCGGCGTACGCGGCCGCGTGGAAGGCGGCGAAGCGGTCCTGCCGCCCGGCGGCCCAGGCGGCCTTCGCGGCGGCCTCGGACTCGGCGCCGAAGATCGGGAAGTTGCGCCACTCGATGCGCAGGGTGCCGTCCTCGACGTACTTCCGCACGAGTTCGGGTTCGGTGTCGCGGGCGAACTTGCCGCAGTAGCCGCACCGGAAGTCGGAGTACTCGATGAGGACGACGGGGGCGTCGGCGCGGCCGGTCGCGAGCTTGTCGGCGCCGTCGCGGCGGGCCAGGGCCAGCAGTTCCGGGGCGACGTCCGTACGGGGGCCGGCGTGGGCGGAGGCCGCGGGGGAGCCGGCGGAGGTGTCGCGGGACCTGTCCTCGGGGGCGGTGGCCTGCCAGGACACCAGGCCGAGGGTGATCGCGGCCACGGCCACGCCGGCGGCGGCGAGCAGCGGTGTGCGGGAGGGGCGGGGGGAACGGGCGGGGGAAGGCATGCGGGTGCTCCAGGAGTACGGGTGGCGTCGGGGCCGGCGCGCGGCCCCTCAGGGGCTCGTCGGACGACAGCCCCTAGACCCGCATCACCGAGAGCTCCACCGGGCCGGGCGCGGGCCGGTCGGGCCCGCGTACGGGACCCCGTACGGGCATCGTGCCGTGCGGCCTGCCCTCCTCGGGCGCGGGCCGGGCCGCCGGGAGCGGCGCGTGGTCCTGCCCGGCGCGCGGCGGGACCGCCGGGGTCCGGCCGGTGTCGGGGGCGCCGGGGGCGCAGGAGGGCCCCCGGCTCCCGGCCGGGTCGGCGAAGGCCGCCGGGACCGGGGCGCGGGTCGGCGCCGCGGCTCCCGGCTGCGGTACGGCCGGAACGGCCGGACCGACCGCAGCGACCCGAGCAGCCGCGGCGGCCGTGGCACCGTGAGCAACCGGAACCGGAACCGAACGCCCCGGGGTCGACGAGGCGGCACCGGACGTCACCGTGCCCAGCAGCACCACGAGTACGGCCGCCAGCAGGCAGCACACTTGGTGGCGGCGGGACAAGGTGGGCTGCCTCTCACTCGTACGGCTGGGGGACTCGTCCCGAAATGGTACGGGGAGGGCCACAAATGCGTTCGCCACCCGGAGGCCCCAGGTGAGATCCTCGATCAGGTATGTCTACTTCCTTCGCCGCCCTGCAGACGCTTCTCGGTGAGATCTCGCTCCGTGACGCGCACCGCCTCGGCCGCCGCCTCGAAGGCGCCCGCCGCATCCGCAAGCCCGAGGCCCAGCAGGCCGTGCTCGACGAGATCGCCGCGGAGGCCGCGAAGGCCGCCGAGCGGCTCGCCGGCCGTGCCTCCCGGATGCCGGAGGTCACGTATCCCGAGAACCTGCCCGTCAGCCAGAAGAAGGACGAGATCGCCGAGGCGATACGCGACCACCAGGTCGTGATCGTCGCCGGCGAGACCGGCTCCGGCAAGACCACGCAGATCCCCAAGATCTGCATGGAGCTGGGCCGCGGCGTCCGGGGCATGATCGGGCACACCCAGCCCCGGCGGATCGCCGCCCGCACCGTCGCGGAGCGGATCGCCGAGGAACTGAAGTCCGAGATCGGGCAGACCGTCGGCTGGAAGGTCCGCTTCACCGACCAGGTGAACCCGGACGCCACCTTCGTGAAGCTGATGACCGACGGCATCCTGCTCGCCGAGATCCAGACCGACCGCGATCTGCGCGCCTACGACACGATCATCATCGACGAGGCCCACGAACGGTCCCTGAACATCGACTTCCTGCTGGGCTACCTGGCCCGGCTGCTGCCGAGGCGTCCCGACCTGAAGGTCGTGATCACCTCGGCGACCATCGACCCGGAACGCTTCTCGCGCCACTTCGGGGATGCCCCGATCATCGAGGTCAGCGGCCGGACGTATCCGGTCGAGGTGCGCTACCGGCCGCTCCTGGAGGACGATTCCGAGGACGCGGACCGCGATCAGATCACCGCGATCTGCGAGGCCGTCGACGAACTCCAGTCCGAGGGGCCGGGCGACGTCCTCGTCTTCCTCTCCGGCGAGCGGGAGATCCGCGACACCGCGGACGCCCTGGAGAAGCGCAAACTGCGCCTCACCGAGGTGCTCCCCCTCTACGCGCGGCTCTCGCACGCCGAGCAGCACCGGGTCTTCCAGCAGCACACCGGACGCCGGATCGTCCTCGCGACGAACGTCGCCGAGACCTCGCTGACCGTGCCCGGCATCAAGTACGTGATCGACCCGGGCACCGCCCGCATCTCCCGCTACAGCCACCGCACCAAGGTGCAGCGCCTGCCCATCGAGCGGATCTCCCAGGCGAGCGCCAACCAGCGCAAGGGCCGCTGCGGCCGCACCAGCGACGGCATCTGCATCCGGTTGTACTCGGAGGACGACTTCCTCTCCCGGCCGGAGTTCACGGACGCCGAGATCCTGCGCACCAACCTGGCCTCCGTGATCCTCCAGATGACCGCGGCCGGACTGGGCGAGATCGAGAAGTTCCCCTTCATCGACCCGCCGGACCACCGCAACATCCGGGACGGCGTGCAGCTCCTCCAGGAGCTGGGCGCCTTCGACCCGGCGGAGAAGGACCCGCGCAAGAAGCTGACGCCGATGGGGCGCCAGCTCTCGCAGCTGCCGGTGGACCCGCGGCTGGCCCGCATGGTGGTCGAGGCCGACAAGAACAACTGCGTCCGAGAGGTCATGGTCATCGCGGCGGCCCTGTCGATCCAGGACCCGCGCGAGCGGCCCTCGGACAAGCAGACCCAGGCCGATCAGAACCACGCCCGCTTCAAGGACGAGACCAGCGACTTCCTGTCGTACCTGAACATGTGGCGCTACGTCCGGGAGCAGCAGAAGGAGCGGGGCTCCTCGTCGTTCCGCCGGATGTGCAAGCAGGAGTACCTGAACTTCCTGCGGATCCGCGAGTGGCAGGACATCTACACCCAGCTGCGCACGGTCGCGAAGACGATGGGCATCCACGTCAACGAGACGGACGCGCCGGAGCAGCACGTCCACATCTCGCTGCTGGCCGGCCTGCTCTCGCACATCGGGCTGAAGGACACCGACAAGAACGAGTACCTGGGCGCCCGGTCCGCGAAGTTCGCGGTCTTCCCCGGCTCCTCGCTGTTCAAGAAGCAGCCGAAGTTCCTGATGTCGGCCGAGCTGGTCGAGACCTCGCGGTTGTGGGCGCGGGTGAACGCGAAGGTCGAGCCCGAGTGGGTGGAGCCGCTCGCGCAGCACCTGATCAAGCGCACGTACAGCGAGCCGCACTGGGAGAAGGACCAGGCGGCCGTGATGGCGTACGAGAAGGTCACGCTGTACGGCGTTCCGATCGTCGCCCAGCGAAAGATCAACTACGGCCGGATCGACGCCGAGGTCTCGCGCGAGCTGTTCATCCGCAACGCGCTGGTCGAGGGCGACTGGCGCACGCACCACAAGTTCTACGCCGACAACCGGAAGCTGCTGACCGAGGTCGAGGAGCTGGAGAACCGGGCCCGGCGCCGCGACATCGTGGTGGACGACGAGACCCTCTTCGACTTCTACGACCGGCGCATCCCGGACCACGTGGTGTCGGGGGCGCACTTCGACTCCTGGTGGAAGCACAAGAAGCGCGAGGAGCCCGAACTCCTCGACTTCGAGCGCGAGATGCTGCTGACCGAGAAGGCGGCCGGGGTCACCAAGGCCGACTACCCGGACAGCTGGCGGCAGGGGCCGCTGAAGTTCCGCGTGACCTACCAGTTCGAGCCGGGCGCGGACGCGGACGGCGTGACCGTCCACGTCCCGCTCCAGGTGCTGAACCAGGTCACCGACGAGGGCTTCGACTGGCAGATCCCGGGGCTGCGCGAGGAGGTCGTCACCGAGCTGATCCGCTCGCTGCCGAAGCCGATCCGCCGGCACTACGTGCCCGCGCCGAACTTCGCGACGCGCTTCCTGGACACGGTCGTTCCGCTCCAGGAGCCGCTGCCGGTGACCCTGGCGCGCGAGCTGCACCGGATGGTCGGGGTGCCGGTCTCCGCGGACGACTTCGACCTGTCCCGGATCCCCGAGCACCTGAAGATCACCTTCCGGATCGTTGACGAGCGGCGCAAGAACATCGCCGAGGACAAGGACCTGGAGGCCCTGCGGCTGCGCCTGAAGCCCAAGGCCCGCCAGGCCCTGTCCAAGGCCGCGGCCGCCACCGCCGAGCGGGCGGGCGGGGAGTCCCTGGAGCGTTCCGGGCTGACCGACTGGACGATCGGCTCCCTGACGAAGGTCTTCGAGACCCGCCGGGCCGGCCAGCCGGTGAAGGCGTACCCGGCCCTGGTGGACGACGGGACGACGGTCTCCGTACGGCTCTTCGACACCGAGGCCGAGCAGCGGCGGGCGATGTGGCTCGGCACGCGGAAGCTGATCCTGCTGAACATCCCGGTGAACCCGGCGAAGTTCGCCTCGGACAAGCTCACCAACCAGCAGAAGCTGGCCCTGTCCCGGAACCCGCACGGCTCCATCCAGGCGCTGTTCGACGACTGCGCGACGGCGGCCGCCGACAAGCTGATCGCGGACCACGGCGGACCGGCCTGGGACGAGGCGGGCTTCCGGAAGCTCTACGACGCCGTACGGGCCGACCTGGTGGACACGACCGTACGGACGGTGGGTCAGGTGCAGCAGGTGCTGGCCGCCTGGCAGGCCTGCGAACGGCGCCTGAAGGCGACCAACAGCCTGGCCCTGATGGCCAACGTCGCCGACGTGAAGGCCCAGCTGGCCGCGCTCGTGCCGGCCGGCTTCGTGACGCTCGCCGGCCTGCGCCGGCTGCCGGACCTGATGCGCTACCTGGTGGCGGCGGACCGACGGCTCCAGCAGATGCCCACGGGCGCCCAGCGGGACACCACGCGCATGGAGAAGGTCCACGAGATGCGGGACGAGTACCTGTGGCTCCTGGAGCAGCTCCCGAAGGGCCGGCCGGTGCCCGAGGAGGTCACGGAGATCCGCTGGATGCTGGAGGAACTCCGGGTCTCCTACTTCGCGCACGCGCTCGGAACGGCGTACCCGATCTCGGACAAGAGGATCGTGAAGGCGGTCGACGCACTCGCTCCGTGAGCGGGTTAGACCACACCCCCTGAGCTGCTGTACAGTGGCGTTCGCAGCCGAGAAAAGCGGCCGCGAACGAGGACCTGTGGAGCAGTTGGTTAGCTCGCCACCCTGTCAAGGTGGAGGTCGCGGGTTCAAGTCCCGTCAGGTTCGCAGAAACGTCAGGGCCCGTATCCCTCAGGGGATACGGGCCCTGACGCGTTGTGGTGCCCGTGGGTTCGGCGGTTCGGCCGTTCGGCCGTTCGGCGCCCCCGCCTTTCCGCCCGTGCGGCCGACCCCGGAGCGGCCGGCCCGACGCGGGTCGCACGCCCCGAACCCCGCCTCATGATCATCCGGCAGCCGTCGGGGCCGCTGAAGGCCCCCAGGAGGCGCCGGCGCCGGCGCGTGGCCCCCGAACCCCCGACCGACCCCGCGAAGCCCTCAGCGGGCCGCCGGCGCGTCCCGACCCGCACACCACCCACGCGGGGCAAAATCCCCCCGCACGGACGAGGCGCTCTGCGGCGGACATCCCCTTACGGGCGCAATGCCGGATGTACAAGAGTGATCAACTGTGACGGGAGTCACCACACGAGTTTTTGAGACTCGCACGTTTATCGCACACCTACGCCGGCTCGATTTAATATGTGCAATGGCACCCACCGCGCGGCCCCCCGCGCGCTCCGGCGATTCCACCCTCCCGCGGGCATAAAAAAGATCGCGCTGGACCCGGCGGAGTCCAGCGCGATCGAACGGCAATGAGGCTGTTGGGGCAGCCTCAACCGTCTGAAGCGTTGTGGGTTTCATCGGATTGGGGGACCCGATATCGACCCGTTAATGCGGTGGTGCTGCGGGACCTCAGGCCTCGCTGCGCTGCTGCGGAATTCCCGCGAGCAGTGCGCGAACCTCGGCCTCGCGATAACGGCGGTGTCCACCCAGGGTGCGGATGGACGTGAGCTTGCCAGCCTTGGCCCAGCGGGTGACCGTCTTCGGGTCCACGCGGAACATCGTGGCAACCTCAGCCGGGGTCAGCAGCGGCTCGGCATCAGGGGTGCGAGCGGTCATGAGCGGCCTCCTCGGGAGAACCGAACCATCTCGGTTCTTTCCTCTAAATTCTGCACCTTGGCCCGCGTTGCCCGAAATGGACATACGCAGGCCGAGTCGGTTATAGGACGAACGGCTTGTCCTCGGCACTACAACTACACCATCCGTCCAGCCTCGACGGCCAAACCGATGGAATTGCCCTCCGAGGTGTTCATCAGCGGCGGAAGCCGATGGACCGCCCCATAACGGACAGTCACCCCACTGTGACGATCAGTCACAGAGCGATCAGGAGTCGTCAGACCCCCCATAGAGTGCAATACCGAGCATTCCGCCCTTAGTTGGACGGAAGGAACCCTCCCCGGACTCCTTGTCCTATTTTGGCACGAGGGTAGGGGAAGGGCGCAAGGGTGTAGATAGTGCGGTCCGTCACCCTTGGGCCAATGGCCCGTATCGGGACGTAGGTCCTGGAACTAAGGCCCTAATGTGACGATCAAGCCCCTGATCTGCACCTTATGGCCGATCGGCCGATACGACCGATACGGGTGATACGCCCAGGGCCCGGCGACGGCCCCCGCCGCACCGTGGCGAAGGACACCCTGCCAGGTCTGCTAGTTCGCGAACAGTCTCTCCCGGACCGCCCGCCAGCGCTGAGCGAGTTCGCCGTACACCTCCGAGGCGCCCTCCCGGTCGCCCGACCGCAGCGCCTCCATCCCCGCCGCGAGGTCGCGGGCCGACCGGTCGCCCGCGAGGGCGTCAGCCGGCAGCGCGTGCAGCAGCCCCCCGTAATCCAGTTCGACCATCGACCGCGGATGGAACTCCTCCAGCCAGCTCCCGACCTCCACCAGCCCCTCGGCGAGCGGCGCGTACCCCTCCGCCCGCCGCAGGGTCCGCAACCCCCGGGCCAGCCGGCGGCGGGCCTGCACCATCGGCGTCCGGTACCGCAGCCGCTCGCCCGGCACGTACTCCCGCTCCTCGTCCCCGACCAGCACGAACCAGCGCAGCGGAACCTGCCACACCCCCGTACGGATCCACGGCCGCGCGTCCGGGTTCCGCTCCCGCCACTCCTCGTACTCCTCCGCCGCCCGCCGGCGCGTCGACGCCGGCAGCGCCGCGTCCAGCACCGGCAGCGGGAACGACTCCGTCAGCTCCTGGAGCGCCAGCCAGCCGCGCAGCCGGGTGCGCCAAGGGCAGACCAGGACCACCCCGTCCCGCTCCGCCGTGAACGCGTCCGCGCTCTCGTGCGCCGGCACCCCCACCACCGGGACGCGGACCAAGTCCGCCAGCGAGCGGCGCAGTTCGTCCTGCGCCGTCGCGACCACCCCGCGCCGGACGTAGTCCGCCCAGTGCGTCCGTTCCGGTTCCGCGAAAGCCGCCAATGGCTCGTAGACGCGCAGGTAGGAGGCGTACGGGACGGTCGGCACCGGGCGCGCGGACGGCGGCCGCAATTCGGGGGATTCGCTCACGCTGTCGTACCTCCCCGTTTTCGGGGCTCCCTCACCTCCGGGACATCCCACGGCCCGGAACGCGGCTCCCGAACCGCTCCGCGCGTCCCCCGGAAACACTCGCTCCGGCCGGTTTCCGCCGTGCCCCCGGGGCCGGTGTGACACGGGAGTGTTCCGATCCCCGGACAGGCCCTTCCCGGGCGGCCCACAGGTCTTACGCTGCTCCCAGCGCGCCCTCCCCCACCCGCAGGGCGGGCGTCTTTCCGCCGCATCTCTTCCATGGGAGTCACCACCGTGACCGAAATGACCGACGGCGTCCTGCACACCCTGTTCCGCACGGAACAGGGCGGCCACGAGCAAGTCGTGCTGTGCCAGGACCGAGCCTCAGGCCTCAAGGCCGTCATCGCGATCCACTCCACCGCTCTGGGCCCCGCCCTCGGCGGCACGCGCTTCCACGCGTACGCCTCCGACGAGGAGGCCGTCCTCGACGCGCTGAACCTCGCGCGCGGCATGTCGTACAAGAACGCCCTCGCCGGTCTCGACCTCGGCGGCGGCAAGGCCGTGATCATCGGCGACCCGGACGTCCTCAAGAGCGAGGAACTGCTGCTGGCCTACGGCCGGTTCGTGGAGTCGCTCGGCGGCCGCTACGTCACCGCCTGCGACGTCGGCACGTACGTCGCCGACATGGACGTCGTCGCCCGCGAGACCCGCTGGGCCACCGGCCGCTCCCCCGAGAACGGCGGCGCAGGCGACTCCTCGGTCCTCACCGCCTACGGCGTCTTCCAGGGCATGCGCGCCAGCGCCCAGCACCTGTGGGGCGACCCGACGCTGCGCGGCCGCAAGGTCGGCGTCGCCGGTGTCGGCAAGGTCGGCCGCCACCTCGTGGAGCACCTGCTGGAGGACGGCGCCGAGGTCGTGATCACCGACGTCCGCGCGGAGTCGGTCCAGGAGATCCTCGACAAGCACCCCGGCGGCAAGGTCACCTCGGTCGCCGACACGGACGCCCTGATCCGCACCCCGGGTCTGGACATCTACGCCCCGTGCGCCCTCGGCGGCGCGCTGAACGACGAGTCCGTCCCGGTGCTCACCGCCACCGTGGTGTGCGGCGCGGCGAACAACCAGCTCGCCCACCCGGGCGTCGAGAAGGACCTCGCCGACCGCGGGATCCTCTACGCGCCGGACTACGTGGTCAACGCGGGCGGTGTCATCCAGGTCGCCGACGAGCTGCACGGCTTCGACTTCGACCGCTGCAAGGCCAAGGCCTCGAAGATCTTCGACACCACCCTGGCCATATTCGCACGTGCGAAGGCTGACGGGATCCCGCCGGCCGCCGCGGCCGACCGGATCGCCGAGCAGCGGATGTCCGAGGCCCTCGCGGCCCGCGCCGCCGCCCGGGCCGGCGGTGCCCGTACGGCGTAACCCCGGAAGGGGGCCCGTCGGGGTGCGGCGAGACGGAACTCACTGCACTTCGGCGGGTCGCCCGCCAGGAAAGGGTTAAAATCGCAGCTGACCAGCGAGTACGGGGTGTCCCGCTGGTTCTGCACCGGGGCGCGTCATGCGGGCGGCGTACCGTATGGCCGCGGAAGCAGGTACCGTTAAACCCCTACGGACGGTCTCTCCACGGAGAGCCCGCTCCGAACCATGAACGCGTGTCAGACTCTGGGGCCGTCGAGCCCCGTCACCGAGGGGGTCGAGCCATGGGGCGCGGCCGGGCCAAGGCCAAGCAGACAAAGGTCGCCCGCCAGCTGAAGTACAACAGCGGCGGGACTGACCTCTCGCGTCTGGCCAATGAGCTGGGCGCATCGCCGACGGAGCCGCTGCCTATCAGCGCGCCGGTCGAAGTCGATGACGATCAGGACGATGACGACGACGACCCGTACGCCAAGTACGCGGCTCTGTACAACAGCGATGACGACGAGGACGAGGACGAAGAGTCCGGTCCGTCGGCGCACCGTCGTGGGGCTTGACGCGCAGGACCTCCTGCTCAACGGCGTCCAAGTCGGCTGACATACATCGAAACCCGGTCCGGGGCATGGCCCCGGACCGGGTTTCGGTGCTGCTCAGACCGCGTAGGTGCCGGTGAGGGTCGCGCCCTCGGTGTGGTCGCCGCGGTCCAGGATCTCGCCCGCGACCCAGGCGTCGACGCCCCGGTCGGCGAGGGCGGTCAGGGCCACTTCCACCGACTCCTGCGGGACGACGGCCATCATGCCGACGCCCATGTTCAGGGTCTTCTCCAGCTCCAGCCGCTCGACCTGTCCGGCCTTGCCGACCAGGTCGAAGATCGCGCCCGGGGACCAGGTCGTGCGGTCGACCGTGGCGTGCAGGTGGTCCGGGATGACCCGGGCCAGGTTGGCCGCGAGTCCGCCGCCGGTGATGTGCGAGTACGCGTGGACCTCGGCCGTACGGGTGAGTGCCAGGCAGTCCAGCGAGTAGATCTTGGTCGGCTCCAGCAGTTCCTCGCCGAGGGTCCGGCCGAGTTCCTCGACGTGCTGGTCCAGGGACATCCCGGCCCGGTCCAGGAGGACGTGGCGGACCAGCGAGTACCCGTTCGAGTGAAGGCCGGACGATGCCATCGCGATGACGGCGTCCCCCGTACGGATGCGGTCCGCGCCCAGGAGGCGGTCGTACTCGACGACGCCGGTGCCCGCGCCCGCCACGTCGAAGTCGTCGGGGCCGAGGAGGCCCGGGTGTTCGGCGGTCTCGCCGCCCACCAGGGCGCAGCCGGCGAGTACGCAGCCCTCGGCGATGCCCTTGACGATGGCCGCGACACGCTCGGGGTGGACCTTGCCGACGCAGATGTAGTCCGTCATGAAGAGCGGCTCGGCGCCGCACACGACGATGTCGTCCATGACCATCGCGACCAGGTCGTGGCCGATCGTGTCGTACACGCCCAGCCGGCGGGCGATGTCCACCTTGGTGCCGACCCCGTCGGTGGCGGAGGCCAGGAGGGGCCGCTCGTAGCGCTTGAGGGCGGAGGCGTCGAAGAGGCCGGCGAAGCCGCCGAGGCCGCCGAGGACCTCGGGGCGCTGCGTCTTCTTCACCCACTCCTTCATCAGCTCGACGGCGCGGTCGCCCGCTTCGATGTCCACGCCTGCGGCTGCGTAGCTGGCACCGGTGGTCTTCTCTGTCATGACAGGAGAGAGCTTTCGTGTCGTTACTGCGGGTGGTGCAGGGCCCTGGGAGAAGCTTGAAAGACAGGGCCCCGCGCAGGTTGAGCGGGCCGCGCGGGGGATCCGGCTACGGGCGGCGCAGCGCGTCGGCGGCGTCCGTGCCGCCGGCGAGCTCGGTCTCCAGGAGCTGCTTGCCCAGGAGCTGCGGGTCGGGCAGCTCCATCGGGTACTCGCCGTCGAAGCAGGCCCGGCAGAGGTTGGGCTTCTGGATGGTCGTCGCCTCGATCATCGTGTCGAGCGCGATGTACGAGAGCGAGTCCGCGCCCATCGACGTGGCGATCTCGTCGACCGTCATGCCGTTGGCGATCAGCTCGGCCCGGGTGGCGAAGTCGATGCCGAAGAAGCACGGCCACTTCACCGGCGGCGAGGAGATCCGGATGTGGACCTCGGCCGCGCCGGCCTCGCGGAGCATCTTCACGAGGGCGCGCTGGGTGTTGCCGCGGACGATCGAGTCGTCGACGACCACCAGGCGCTTGCCCCGGATGACTTCCTTGAGGGGGTTGAGCTTCAGTCGGATGCCGAGCTGGCGGATCGTCTGCGAGGGCTGGATGAAGGTCCGGCCCACGTAGGCGTTCTTGACCAGGCCGACTCCGAACGGGATCCCGCTGGCCTCGGCGTAGCCGACGGCGGCGGGCGTGCCCGATTCCGGTGTCGCTATCACCAGGTCGGCCTCGACGGGGGCTTCCTTGGCGAGGCGCCGGCCCATCTCGACGCGCGAGAGGTAGACGTTCCGGCCCGCGATGTCGGTGTCCGGGCGCGCCAGGTAGACGTACTCGAAGACACAGCCCTTGGGCTTCGCTTCCGCGAAGCGCGAGGTGCGCAGGCCGTTCTCGTCGATCGCGATGAGCTCGCCCGGCTCGACCTCGCGGACGAAGCTGGCGCCGCAGATGTCGAGGGCGGCGGTCTCGCTCGCGACCACCCAGCCGCGCTCAAGGCGGCCGAGGACCAGCGGGCGGATGCCCTGCGGGTCACGGGCGGTGTAGAGGGTCCCCTCGTCCATGAAGACGAGGGAGAAGGCGCCCTTGACCTGGGGGAGGACCTTGGTGGCCGACTCCTCGATGGTCAGCGGCCTGCCGTCCTCGTCGGTCTGCCCCGCGAGCAGGGCGGTGACCAGGTCGGTGTCGTTGGTGGCCGCCACCTGGGTGGCACGGCCGTCCTGACGGGGGAGGTCGGCGACCATCTCGGCAAGCTCGGCGGTGTTCACCAGGTTGCCGTTGTGACCCAGGGCGATGGAGCCGTGGGCGGTCGCGCGGAAGGTCGGCTGGGCGTTCTCCCAGACGGAGGCTCCGGTGGTCGAGTAGCGGGCGTGACCGACCGCGATATGACCTTGGAGCGAGCCGAGAGAGGTTTCGTCGAAGACTTGGGAAACGAGGCCCATGTCCTTGAAGACGAGGATCTGGGAACCGTTGCTCACAGCGATTCCCGCGGACTCTTGTCCGCGGTGCTGCAGTGCATACAGTCCGAAGTAGGTGAGCTTGGCGACCTCTTCACCCGGAGCCCAGACACCGAAGACGCCGCAAGCGTCCTGGGGGCCCTTCTCACCGGGGAGCAGGTCGTGGTTGAGTCGTCCATCACCACGAGGCACGGCTCCGAGTGTAGGCGAGATCGACCACTGGTCCGAATTGAGGACCTCCCGGAAAAGTCACAGTGCGGACAGTCGGGTAACCCCTGCGGAGGGTGACCGCGAACGGCGTCGTGGCGGGGGTCGTGGGGGGCCGTCTCGGTATCCGGAATGCCCTGGTTGACAGGTGCCTGTGGGTTCGTACAAGGTTCCGACTCATGCAGCCTTTCGGTGACCGCTCCGTCACCCTCGTCGAGCGCCGACACGTGGACCTGGTCCGTGTCGCGAGCGCCATCTGTCGAAGCTGCGCGTAGGCATCCCCGCGCGCCGCGGCGCGCGCGTTCCTTCCTTCCGGCTCTTCCCGTCGCACCGACCCGTGTTGTGACGTTCCGCGCCGGCCCTTCCCGCTCTGCAACCCTGCCCCGACCGAGCCCGCCCCGTCGTGCCGTGCGCCGTCCCGCGCCGCCCCGGGCAGGCCGGTCCGCCATGCCTTGGAGTACTTGTGAGTTCGTACGAATCGAACCTGTCCCGACGTGCCTTCGGAGGCGCGGTCGGGGTGACCGCGGCCGTCGCCGCGGTGGGGCTGGGCGCCGGCCCGGCAGCGGCCGCCGGGGCGGAGCACGCCGGGCCCGAGGAGAGGGAGTTCCGGGCCGCCCGGGGGCGGCATTCGAAGCGGCCGAATGTCCTTTTCATCCTGGGTGACGACCTCGGCTGGTCGGACCTGTCCTCGTACGGTTCGCCGCACATCAAGACCCCGAACCTGGACCGCCTCGCCCGTCAGGGCGTCCGTTTCACCGACGCCTACTCGGGCTCCGCGACCTGCTCCCCGACCCGCTTCAGCCTGTACACCGGGCGCTACCCGGCCCGTACGAAGGGCGGACTGGCGGAGCCGATCGCCGACAAGTCGGTGGGCCTGGAGCCGACGCACCCGACGCTGGCCTCGCTGCTGAAGGACGCCGGCTACGCCACCGCGCTGATCGGCAAGTGGCACGCGGGGTACCTGCCGGACTACAGCCCGACCCGGTCCGGCTGGGACGAGTTCTTCGGGAACTTCGGCGGGGCCCTGGAGTACTACTCGAAGCTGGGCCTGGGCGGCGAGTACGACCTGTACGAGGGCGACGCCGAGTACAAGGACCTGCGGTACTACACGAAGGTCCTCACCGAGCGGGCGAGCGAGTACGTCTCCCGCGACCACCACGGCAAGCCGTGGCTGCTGAACCTCAACTTCACCACCCCGCACTGGCCGTGGATCGCCGAGGGGGACACGAAGGAGAGCGCCGAGATCGTCCGGCGGATCAAGGCGGGCGACGGGCGGGCGCTGTGGCACCAGGACGGCGGCTCGGTCGAGAAGTACAAGCAGCTGGTGGAGGACCTGGACCGGTCGATCGGTGAGGTGCTCAAGGCGCTGAAGCGCTCCGGGCAGGAGGACAACACGGTGGTCGTGTTCTCCAGTGACAACGGCGGCGAGCGGTTCTCGTACAACTGGCCGCTGTCGGGCAACAAGGCCTCGCTCCAGGAGGGCGGGATCCGGGTGCCGAACATCCTGCGCTGGCCGGCCCGGGTGGACGGCGGCCAGGTCAGCCACGTTCCGGTGTTCAGTCCTGACTGGACGGCGACGCTGCTGGAGCTGGCCGGGACCCGTCCGCACCGCGCGTACCCGTTGGACGGGGTGAGCCTGGCCGGGTACCTGCTGCGCGGCGAGAAGCCCGCCGAGCGGGACATCTTCTGGCGGGTCCGCGGGGAGCGGGCGCTGCGGCGCGGCGACTGGAAGTACTACCGGGGCAAGGCGGGCCGGGACCAGTTGTTCAACCTGGCCGGGGACATCAGGGAGCAGGCCGACAAGGCGGCCGTGGAGCCGGCCCGACTGGCCGAGCTGCGGGCCGCGTGGGAGAGGACGGACGCGGGCCTGCTGCCCTACCCGGTCTGAACCGCTGCCATGATCACCGCATGACCGAACCCAGTGCGTACGTCAGCGGGTTGCCGATCGGCGAGCGGATACCCCTCGCCGCCGACGGCGTCCCGATGTGGGAGACCTTCCCCTTCGAGGGTGAGCTGCGGGTGAAGCCGCTCCACCGGCCGGTCCTCCCGGAGCCGCCCCGCGACGGGGAGGCCGGCCGGGAGGACTGCGGGCCCTGCGGGCTGCCCGACTCGGACTTCCTGTGGACGGACGAGCACTGGCGGCTGGCCTGGCACGACGGGGGGCTGCCGGCGATCGTCAAGCTGCTGCCGCGCGACCACCACGACCTGCTGGACCTGCCGCCCGGGCGGGCCGCGGAGCTGGGGCCGATGCTCCAGCGCGTGGAGCGGGCGGTGCTGGGGCTGGGCGGGATCGCCCGCGTCCACGTCAGCCGGTACGGCGACGGGGGCGCCCACCTGCACATGTTCCTCTTCGCCCGGCCCGAGGGCATGCTCCAGCTGCGCGGCTCGAACCTGGCGCTGTGGGACGACCTGCTGCCGCGTCTGCCGGACGCGGTGGCGGCCGACACCGCGCACCGGATCGCCCGGGCCATGGCGCTGGACGGCGGCACGGCGCACGGCGGTACGGCGCACGTCTGAGCACGCCCGGGCGGCCGAGCGCCCGGACGGGAGAACGGGCGGACGGGAGAACGGGCGGCCGGGTCGGGCCGCGCCGGGCCGTCATTCGACGGCCGTGACCGCCTTGGCGCCGAGGCCCTTGCCGTCGGGCGCGGTGAGGGTCAGGGACGTGCCCTGGACCTTCCAGGCGAGCGGGCCGCTGCCGAACAGTTCGGTCAGTGCCCGCTCGACCTCGCCCGTCGGTCCCTCGCAGGCCATCCGGGTCGCGGTGAGCGGCCCGAAGGTGAGCGAGGGACCGTCGACCTCGGCCTGCGCGCTGAACCGGTTGCACCCGAGGGTGCCGCTCGCGGCACCGTCGGCGGCGAGGGTGAACCGGGCCCGGCCCGCGGCTTCCGGTGCGAGGGAGGACACGCTCTCCCCGTTGATCAGGGAGTCGACGGTCCAGTGGGTCGCGACGAGGGGGGCGTCCGGGACCGGCGGCTTGGAGCTCATGGCGATGGTGCTCCCGTCGGCGGTCTTCAGGGTCAGCCGGTCGGGGCCGCGGTCGAGGGTGAGGCGGCCCGTGAGCAGTTTGGCGAAGGCCGTCTCGAACTCCATGTTCTCGCAGGCCATCGTGGTGCTGACGCCGGGCGTGAGGACGAGGGTGGTGGCGCCCTCGCGGGCGACCCGGGCCGTGAAGCCGTTGCAGCCGTAGTTGCCGGTGGCCTCGTCGGCGCCGAGGTCGACGCGGGCGGCGGCGGGTGCGTGGAGCGTCCGGCCGCCGGTGGTCAGGGACTCGACGGCCCAGGAGCCCGTGGGATCGGGGAGCGGGTCGGACCCGCTCCGCGCGGACTGGCCGCAGGCGGCGAGGCCGAGGAGGGCCAGACCGGTCGTGAGGTGCCTGAGGGTACGCATGCTCCTGTGACGGGACGGGTCGCCGGACGGTTCCCCGGCCCGCTCCGTCAGCGCATCACGGGAAGCAGGGCCGACAGGTCGGCGCGTTCCCCGCTCGCGGTGACCCGGGCGGAGTCCAGGGCCTCGGCCCAGCCGGTGCGTCCCGTGGCGAGCCGGATCCAGGTGAGCGGGTCGGTCTCGACCACGTTGGGCGGGGTGCCGCGGGTGTGGCGGGGGCCCTCGACGCACTGGACCACCGCGAACGGCGGGATCCGTACCTCCACCGACCCGCCGGGCGCCTTGACCGCGAGGGCGTCGGCGAGCAGCCGGGTGCAGGCGGCCAGTGCCTGCCGGTCGAGGGGCACCTCCAGTCCGGTGGCCCGGTTCAGGTCGTCGGTGTGGACGACCAGTTCGACGGTCCGGGTGACGAGGAAGTCGGCGAGGGTCATGTCGCCGATCCACAGGTCGAGCACCCTGCTGCCCGCGTTGCGTTCGAGCTCCGCGGCCAGCCGGGCGGCGGCCCGCTCGTACAGCTCGGGCAGCGGGGCGCCGTCCAGGGTCTCGCGGGCGGCCTCGGAGATCTTCCCGGCGAGCGAGGCGGTGGCGAAGGGCCATTCGACGGCGGGGAGTTCGGCGACGGCGGCGGGCGGGCGGGCCAGGCCGGCCGCGAGCGAGTCGGCGATCCACGCGATGTGGGCGGCGAGGTCCGCCACGGTCCAGTCGCCGAGCCCGGTGGGTCGTGCGAGCTGCTCCGGCGTCAGGCCCGGTACGGCTTCGGCGACGTGCCCGAACTGCGTGGTGACGGCCGTACGGATCTTCGCGGGGTCGTACGTGCGCGGCTTCTTCTTCCCAGGCGGCATGGGCCGACCCTACTCGGGGGCCGGGCCCCCGGGCCGGGAGGTGGCCGCCGGACGTCAGTCGCCGCCGCAGCCCCCGCCGCAGCTGCTGCCGCAACTGCTCCCGCAGCCGCCGGAGGAGCCGCAGCTCCCCGACGACGAGGACGACGACGAACGCTGGGCGCGGTGGCGCTCGGCCAGGTCCTCGCGGCGCTGGGCGTAGGAGGTGCCGGCCGCGGTCCACGGGCGCGGGGCGGAGCGGCGGAACGGCATGAGGGGGGCGGCGGTGAACCTGGTGACGATGTGGCCGTCGTGGGTGTTGACAGCGAACTCCAGGACCACTTCGGCGCCTTCGCGGGGCACGCCGTACATGAGCGCCTCGTACGGTTCGGCGAACGGGTCGATGTCGTGGTGGTCGGCGCGCAGCCGCTCCTGCGGGCCGCCCACGAGGATCCGCCCGGGGAGGGAGGAGTAGCTGTCGTCGAAGCGGTTGCGGAAGGCGACCAGCGGCGGGGCGGTGGGGGTCCGGGCGTCCGCGAGGATCCAGGCCCGGTCCGCGGAGCGGCGGACGCCGACGCGCAGCACGGGTTGCCCTCCGTGGTGGAGCCGGCGGGCGGCGCCGCCGGCCGTGATGCCGCGGCCGAGCAGCGGGGTGCCGGGGACGAGCAGCAGCAGGGCGAGGACCTGCTGGCCGGTGGCGTCGTACGGGTGGCCCGCGGGCGCGTTCAGGTCCTGGGCGAGGCCCGTCAGGATCAGGGCGGCGGCGAGTGCGCAGAGCGGGGCGCCGGTGAGGAGCAGTGTGCGGCCGCGGATGCGGTGAGTGTGGGGAAGGGCGTCCGGGAGCGCGCTGCGGGCTTCCCCGGCCGCCTCCAGGATCAGGGCCCGCTGGATCCTGCGGGAGCGCAGGCGCAGGACGGCGCCGGTGAGGGCCGACAGGGCGGTGCCGATGATCAGGCCGGCCCCGACCCGGCCGGCTGCGTCGTCCGGGGCGAGTTCACCGAGGACGAGGCACGCGTCCAGGGCGATCAGGGGTGCGGCGACGGCGGTCGCGACCGGCAGGAACCGGTACCAGGCGGGGAGGGCCAGCAGGAGGACGGCCGCCGGGTAGCCGCCCCATTCGGTGCCGACGGAGGTGTCCTCGGGGGTGTTCCAGGCGAGCAGGACGACCGCGCACAGGACGAGGGGCAGGAGGATCCAGCCTCCCGCGACGGGTCCGAGGACGGCGGGGACGCGGGCCGCGCGCCAGCGTTCGGCGTCGGCGACCTTCCATTCGGGGGCGCCGCCCGCGGGTATCGCCGCGGGCGGCAGGTACTTGACGATGTCACTCACGGCGTCAGTATGCGGAAACCGCCCGCGGCCGGAGGTGCCCGCCGTGACACGGAATCGCTACAGCCGGATCGCGCGTCCGGTTCCGGCGTCGAAGGTCTCGCCGCCGGCAGGGACGCCGACGCCGCGCCAGGTGAAGGGCAGGCCCCGGGCCGTGTCCGGGTCGGGGCCGTCCATGAGCTGGAAGTGCAGGTGCGGTTCGGTGGAGTTGCCGGAGTTGCCGCACTCGGCGAGGAGGTCGCCGGCGGTGACGCGGTCCCCCGCGCGGACGGTCGGGGTGCCGCGGCGCAGGTGGGCGTAGACGGCGTACCGGCCCTCGCCGAGGTCGAGGACCACGTGGTTGCCGAGGACGCAGCCGGCGCCGGCGAGATCGCGGACGCCCCCGGCGATCAGCATCTGGTGGAGCGCGGCGGGCCAGGAGTTGCGGCTCGCGTGGTCGCGCCGGTGGTCGCTCACCCGCACGACGGTGCCGTCTGCGACGGCGAACAACGGGGCGCCGAAGGCCGGGAAGTCCGCGGCGGGCCGTACCAGCGGCCAGAACGCGGCGAACGGGGGCCGCGCACGGCCCGAACCGGGCTCCGGCTCGGCGACGACGTCGATCGCGCAGGCCTGTCCGAAGCGGTGCGTGCCATGGCTGGGGACCTTGTCGGCCGGGCTGTTGAGGGCGCTCCACCGGCCCCGCACCGGCGGGTCGAGCTCGATCGGCGGCTCGGCGGTGCGGGGGTTGCGGGCCGCCACCACCCCGGTCGCGAGCTGGAGGACCACTCCGCCCGCCACGCAGGCCAGGAACCAGGCCGTTCCGAAGGGCAGTCCGACCGCGAGGTCCAGCGCGATCATGGCGAACGCGAGGACCAGCAGCAGCCGGTAGAGCACGTACAACACCTTGGCCATCATGGGCACGGTCACCTCAGCCGATCGCGGCGGACAGCAGGACGAGGAGCGGGACCACCCGGCCGGCGGGAACCTCGTGGCGGCCCCGGCCGGTCGTGTGCAGCCAGCCGGCCGCGGTCAGCTGGCGCAGGTGGTGGTAGACCTGCCCGCTGGTGCCGACCCCGTCGAGGGCGGTCAGTTCGGCCGCCGTGCGCCGCCCGGCGAGGATCTCGCGGAGCAGACGGAGGCGGACCGGGTTGCCGAGGGCGGCGAGGGAGTCGGCGGTGCGTCCGGCTTCCGCCCCGGGGTCGAGGACGTCCTCGGTGACGGCGGCCTGCTGCCATTCGTAGCGCTCCCCGGTGGGCAGGGTGACGGCCCCCGTGAAGAGCACCCCGCCCGCTCCGGCTGCGTCCCCGGCCTCGGCGAGGCGGGCCTTCCAGCCCTCCAGCGCCCAGAAGTCCCCGCCGGTGGGGGCGGGTTCGGGGCGGGCGTCGCCCCGCGCCTCCAGTGCGGCCAGCCGGCGTTCCAGCGCGGCGACCCGGTCATCGAGCTCCATGACTCCGAAATTACGTCATTACGTAACTCCATACAAGAGCCGACGGCAACGGCCGCCGAAAACGTGCGAGCCCCCACCCGGACGGTGTCCGGACGGGGGCTCGTACGTGGAACGGGCGGGCGGGATCAGGCGAGCAGCGCCGGGATCGTCGCCTCGTGGGCCTCGCGGAGCTCGGCCAGCGGGAGCGTGAACTCGCCCTGCACCTCGATCGCGTCGCCGTCGACCACGCCGATGCGGGCGGCCGGCAGGCCCCGCGCACCGCACATGTCGGTGAACCGGAGCTCCTCGCTGCGCGGGACGGCCACGATGGCCCGGCCCGCGGACTCGGAGAACAGGAAGGTGAACGCGTCCAGGGTCTCGGGGACCACGATCCGCGCACCGTTGCCGCCGCGCAGGCAGGACTCGGTGAGCGCCTGGATGACGCCGCCGTCGGACAGGTCGTGCGCCGCGTCGACCATGCCGTCGCGCGAGGCGGAGATCAGGATCTCGCCGAGCAGCTTCTCCCGACCCAGGTCCACCTTGGGCGGCATGCCGCCGAGGTGGTCGTGGACGACCTGCGACCAGGCCGAGCCGCCGAACTCCTCGGCCGTGTCGCCGAGCAGGTACAGCAGCTGACCGGCCTCCGCGAACGCCATCGGCGTACGGCGGTTGACGTCGTCGATCACACCGAGGACCGCCACGACCGGGGTCGGGTGGATCGCGGTCTCGCCCGTCTGGTTGTAGAGGGAGACGTTGCCGCCGGTCACCGGGGTGCCCAGCTCCAGGCAACCGTCCGCGAGACCGCGGGTGGCCTCGGCGAACTGCCACATGACGTCCGGGTCCTCGGGCGAGCCGAAGTTCAGGCAGTCGGAGATGGCCAGCGGCTTCGCACCGGTCGCCGCGACGTTGCGGTACGCCTCGGCCAGCGCCAACTGCGCGCCCGTGTACGGGTCGAGCTTGGCGAAGCGGCCGTTGCCGTCGGTGGCCATGGCCACGCCGAGGTTGGTCTCCTCGTCGATGCGGACCATGCCCGCGTCCTCGGGCTGCGAGAGCACCGTGTTGCCCTGCACGAACCGGTCGTACTGGTCGGTGATCCAGGACTTCGAGGCCTGGTTCGGGGACGACACCAGCGCCAGGACCTGCGCGCGGAGCTCCTCGGAGGTCTGCGGACGGGGCAGCTTGCCCGCGTCGTCGGCCTGGAGGGCGTCCTGCCAGGAGGGGCGGGCGTACGGGCGGTGGTACGTCGGGCCCTCGTGCGCGACGGTGCCCGGGGGCACGTCCACGATGAGCTCGCCGTGCCAGTAGATCTCCAGCTGCTCGCCCTCGGTCACCTCACCGATGACGGTGGCGATGACGTCCCACTTCTCGCAGATCTCCATGAAGCGGTCGACGTGCTGCGGCTCGACGATCGCGCACATGCGCTCCTGCGACTCGCTCATGAGGATTTCCTCGGGCGAGAGCGTCGCGTCGCGCAGCGGGACGGTGTCCAGCTCGACGCGCATGCCGCCGGAACCGGCCGAGGCGAGCTCGGACGTGGCGCAGGAGAGCCCGGCGCCGCCGAGGTCCTGGATGCCCGCGACCAGCTTCTCCTTGAAGATCTCCAGGGTGCACTCGATGAGGAGCTTCTCCTGGAAGGGGTCGCCGACCTGCACGGCGGGGCGCTTGGTCGGCTTCGTGTCGTCGAAGGTCTCGGACGCGAGGACCGAGACGCCGCCGATGCCGTCGCCGCCGGTGCGGGCGCCGTAGAGGATGACCTTGTTGCCCGGGCCGGAGGCCTTGGCGAGGTGGATGTCCTCGTGCTTCATCACGCCGATGCAGCCGGCGTTGACCAGCGGGTTGCCCTGGTAGCAGGCGTCGAAGACGACCTCGCCGCCGATGTTCGGCAGGCCCAGACAGTTGCCGTAGCCGCCGATGCCGGCGACCACGCCCGGCAGGACGCGCTTGGTGTCGGGGTGGTCGGCCGCGCCGAAGCGCAGCGGGTCCACGACGGCGACCGGGCGGGCGCCCATCGCGAGGATGTCGCGGACGATGCCGCCGATGCCCGTGGCCGCGCCCTGGTAGGGCTCGATGTACGAGGGGTGGTTGTGCGACTCGACCTTGAAGGTGACCGCGTAGCCCTGGCCGACGTCGACGACGCCCGCGTTCTCGCCGATGCCGACGAGCATGGCGTCGTTCTCCGGGACCTTCTCGCCGAACTGCTTCAGGTGGACCTTGCTGCTCTTGTACGAGCAGTGCTCGGACCACATGACGGAGTACATGGCGAGCTCGGCGCCCGTGGGGCGGCGGCCGAGGATCTCGCGGATGCGCGCGTACTCGTCCTCCTTGAGGCCGAGCTCCTTCCAGGGCTGCGCGGCGTCCGGGGTGCCGGTGGCGTTCTTGACGGTATCGAGGCTCATGCGCTGACCAGCTTCTTCAGGACCGACGTGAAGAACGGGAGGCCGTCGGTGCGGCCCGTCCCGATCAGCGGCTCGACCGCGTGCTCGGGGTGCGGCATGAGGCCGACGACGTTGCCCGCGGCGTTGGTGATGCCCGCGATGTCGCGCAGCGAGCCGTTCGGGTTCACGTCGACGTACCGGAAGGCCACGCGGCCTTCGGCCTCCAGTTCGTCGAGCGTGCGCTCGTCGGCGGTGTAGCGGCCGTCCATGTTCTTGAGCGGGACGGAGATCTCCTGGCCGGCGGTGTAGTCGCCGGTCCACGCGGTCTCCGTGTTCTCCACCCGCAGCTTCTGGTCGCGGCAGATGAAGTGGAGGTGGTTGTTGCGGAGCATCGCCCCCGGCAGCAGGTGGGCCTCGGTGAGGACCTGGAAGCCGTTGCAGATGCCGAGGACGGGCATGCCGCCCCTGGCCTGCTCGATGATGGTCTCCATGACCGGCGAGAAGCGGGAGATGGCCCCGGCGCGCAGGTAGTCCCCGTAGGAGAAGCCGCCCGCGAGGACGACCGCGTCGACCTGGTGCAGGTCCTTGTCGCGGTGCCAGAGCGAGACCGGCTCGGCCCCCGCGAGGCGGACGGCGCGCAGCGAGTCACGGTCGTCGAGCGTTCCGGGGAACGTGACGACTCCGATGCGAGTGGTCACCGTCAGGCCTCGACCTTCACGGTCTCGACGCGGACGGTGAAGTCTTCGATGACGGTGTTGGCGAGGAAGGTTTCGGCCATCTTGTGGATGCGGTCGAGGGCGGCCTGGTCGACCGGTCCCTCCACCTCCAGTTCGAAGCGCTTCCCCTGGCGGACGTCGGCGATCCCATCGAAGCCCAGACGCGGCAGTGCACGCTGCACCGCCTGGCCCTGGGGGTCGAGGATCTCCGGCTTGAGCATGACGTCGACTACGACGCGTGCCACTGGCACTCCCGTGTGGTGGTTGGTGCGAAGGCGGTTCCATCAGCGTACCCGGCCAAAATTTCTACGCGGGTAGATATCGGATGCCCCCGATGATCCCGCCGTTTCGGCTTCACCAACGCTTCGCAAAATCCACCGGAAAACCACGCCCCCGGCATTGCGGCGGGACACGCGGGGAGAATTAACTGGGCTTCGCTATTCAATGAGAATCACGGTACAAAGGAATCAGCCGGGATTCCGGCGGTTTGATGCATTCCACCGAAACAACCACACACGCGACATCGCCGCACGTCAGCGGGGAGTGACCGCGCACGAAGGGACCGATATCCGTGGCGCAGCGCGTAGTAGTCACGCTCTCCGACGACCTCGACGGCGGGGAAGCGGCGGAAACGGTCGTGTTCGCTCTGGACGGTAAGTCGTACGAGATCGACCTCAATGCGGCCAACGCAAAGAAACTGCGGAAGGGCCTGGCTCCCTTCGTGGCCGCCGGCCGCCGCCAGTCACGTTCCGGGAAGGTGTTCCGGCACACGGCCGTCGCCCCGGATCCGGCGGTCGTCCGGGCCTGGGCCCGCGCGAACCAGCACGACGTGCCGCCCCGCGGGCGCATCCCCAAGCGCGTCTACGAGGCGTACAACGCAGCCCACTGAGAGCTGATTTGCCAAGCACCCCCATCGATCGGCTAATGTGTGGATCACGCCGAGGGGCCAGCCGGAAGGCCGGAACCCGAAGTCGTGCGGGTGTAGTTCAGTAGCAGAACACCCCCCTTCCAGGGGGGAGGCGCAGTGTGCGATCCCTGTCACCCGCTCTGCACACTTTACCGGCCACGGTTGTGGATCAGGTAGAGTGATGCTCGCAGCCCACGGCACTCGTGTCGTGCAAGCATGCGGACGTAGCTCAGTTGGTAGAGCACCACCTTGCCAAGGTGGATGTCGCGCGTTCGAGTCGCGTCGTCCGCTCAGCGAACGAAGGCCCCGATCATCGATCGGGGCCTTCGTCGTGTGTGCGTCGCGTTCTTCCCCCGGCCCTGTGCCCCGATGACCCGCATTGCCCTGTGGCGCGGATCACGGCCGATGACAAATGTCATCGGGAGCCGTGACAGCCCGCACTGACCGGCCCGGCCCACCGCCGCGAGGCTGGGGACATGACCGACACAGTGATCCAGGCAGAGGGACTGCGCCGCGGCTACGCCGGCGGGTTCGAGGCGGTACGGGGCGTCTCCTTCTCGGTGGCCCGCGGCGAGATCTTCGCGCTGCTCGGCACCAACGGGGCCGGCAAGACCTCCACGGTGGAACTGCTGGAGGGGCTGGCCGCGCCGACCGGCGGGCAGGTCCGCGTCTTCGGCCTGGACCCGTACACGCGGCGCAGCGAGGTCCGCCCGCGGACCGGCGTCATGCTCCAGGAGGGCGGCTTCCCCTCGGACCTCTCGGTCGCCGAGACCGTCCGGATGTGGAGCGGGCTCACCTCGGGCGCCCGGCCCGCGGCGGAGGTGCTGGAGCTGGTCGGGATGGGCGCGCGGGCCTCCGTACGGGTCAAGCAGCTGTCCGGCGGCGAGCGGCGGCGGCTCGACCTGGCGCTGGCCCTGCTGGGGCGTCCCGAGGTGCTGTTCCTGGACGAGCCCACCACCGGCATGGACCCCGAGGGGCGCCGGGACACCTGGGCCCTCGTACGGGAACTGCGGGCGGAGGGCACCACGGTGCTGCTGACCACGCACTACCTGGAGGAGGCCGAGGCCCTCGCGGACCGGCTGGCGATCCTGCACGAGGGGGAACTCGTCCTGACCGGCACCCCCGCCGAGGTGACGGCGACCCGGCCGTCCCGGATCCGCTTCACCCTGCCGGAGGGCGTGCCCGCCGGGCGGCTCCCGCTGGGGCTGCGGGCGGCTGCCGACGGCCCGCACGTGGAGATCCGCACCGACCGGCTCCAGTGGGCGCTCGGCGAACTGCTGCGCTGGGCGTACGACTCCGAGGTGGAACTGATCGGGCTCGACGCCCGCTCCGCCTCCCTGGAGGAGGCCTTCCTGGACATCGCGCGGAACCGGCGCGCGGCCGCCGCGGAGCCCACCGGCACCAACGGAAACGACAACGACGACGTGATGGTGGGGACCCGATGAACGCGCTCGCCCTGAACCCCGGCCGGCTGACGGCGCTCGGCCGCTCCGAACTGACGCTGCTCGTGCGCAACCGGGCCGCCCTGAGCGTGGCCCTGCTCATGCCGGTGATGATGGTCTTCGTCCTGCGAACGACCCTGAGCGCGGACACCGCGGGCGCTCTCGCCGAGGCCACGCTGACCGGTGGCATCGGGATGGTGCTCCTGCTCGTCGTCTACATGAACCTGGTCTCCGCCTTCGTCGCCCGGCGCGAGGAACTCGTCCTGAAGCGGCTGCGCACCGGGGAGGCCGGTGACCTGGAGATCCTCGCCGGGACCGCGCTGCCCGCCGCCGTCATCGCCCTCGTGCAGATCATCGCCCTCGCCCTGGCCGGGGCGGCCGTCCTCGACGCGCCCGCGCCGGAGAACCCGCTGCTGCTGGTCGCCGCCGTCCTCGCGGCGCTGCCGCTGCTCGCCGGGATGGCGGCCGCCACCAGCGCCTTCACCCGCAACGTCGAGACCGCCGGGATCACCACGCTGCCGCTGTTCCTCCTGACGGCGCTCGGCTCCGGGCTGTTCCTCCCGCTGGACTCGCTGCCCGACGCGGTGGCGTCGATCTGCGAACTCCTCCCGCTCAGCGGGGTGATGACCCTCGTGCGGGCCGGCTGGAGCGGGGGCGCGGCGGGCGGGGAACTCCTGACCGCCGCGGCCGTCACGGTGGCCTGGATCATGGTGACGGTGTTTGCTGTCCAGCGGTGGTTCCGCTGGGAACCGCGCCGCTAGCGCGTAGGACCGGGGGACGTGGGAAAGACGTGTCGAAACTGACCGGATGGTGGAAGAACCGCAGCAGCGCGGCGAAGGTCGAGCTGTACACGCGCTGGTCGTTCCACTTCTTCATGGTGATCCAGGCCTTCGCCGTACTGGTGGGCCTCGCCCCCCAGGGCGGCGGCACCGTCACCGCCGCCCTGGTGCTGCCGCTGGCCGCGCAGGTCGCGCTGTGCGGGCTGTTGTCCTCGCGCTCGCTGGACTGGGCGCTGGGCCGCCGGGAGCGGCCCCTGCCGCTCGCGGTGGCGCTGGTCGCGCTCACGGCCGCGATCAGCGTGACCGCGATGGCCCTGCGGTCCACCGGGACGATCACCCACGAGAACGTCGCCCCCGCCCTCGTGATCAACACCATGGCCTTCTCCTCCGGTGCGCTGACGCTGATGCTGGACAAGGTCCGCCACATGCTGCTCCCGGCGCCCATCGGGGCGGTCGGGGTGGCCTGCATGGCCCTCGCGACCGGGCAGCCCGCGCTGGACTCCTTCGGGTTCGCCGTCGGGTTCCTGATCGTCAGCCTGCTGCTGACCTTCACCTGCGGGTTCTCCCGGTGGCTGCTGAAGACGGTCTACGAGTTGGACCACGCCCGGGAGCTCCAGGCGCAGTTGGCGGTCGCCGAGGAGCGGCTGCGGTTCGGGCGGGACCTGCACGACGTGATGGGCCGCAACCTGGCGGTGATCGCCCTGAAGAGCGAGCTCGCGGTGCAGCTGGCGCGGCGCGAGCGCCCGGAGGCGGTGGACCAGATGATCGAGGTGCAGCGGATCGCCCGCGAGTCGCAGCGCGAGGTCCGCGACGTCGTGCGCGGCTACCGGGAGGCGGACCTCGCGGTGGAGCTGGAAGGGGCGCGCGGGGTGCTGAGCGCGGCCGGCATGGACTGCCGCGTCGAGTTGGAGGCGCGGGGGCGGACGCTGCCGGGCGAAGTGCAGTCGGCGCTGGGCTGGGTGGTCCGGGAGGCGACCACGAACGTGCTGCGGCACGGGGACGCGCGCAGCTGCCTGATCCGGCTGACGGTGCCGGAGGGCTCCGGCCCGGTGACCCTGTTGGTGGAGAACGACGGGGCCCCCGACGCCCCGGCCGGGCCGCCCGGCTCCGGTCTCGCCGGGCTGCGCGAGCGGCTCGCGGCGGTGGGCGGGACCCTGTTGGCGGGACCGGCCGGGGGCGGCCTGTTCCGGCTGCGGGCCGAGGTTCCGGGTCCGGAGATGCGACGAGTGGAGGCGCGGGCGTGAACCCCGTACGAGTACTGCTGGCGGACGACGAGCACCTGATCCGGGGCGCGCTGGCCGCGCTGCTGGGTCTGGAGGACGACCTGGTGGTCGTCGCGGAGGCGGCCTCGGGGCCGGAGGCGCTCGCCATGGCGCGGGCGCACCGGCCCGACGTGGCGGTCCTGGACCTCCAGATGCCGGGGGCGGACGGTGTGAGCGTGGCCACAACGCTGCGGTCCGAACTCCCCGACTGCAAGACCATGATCGTGACCAGTCACGGGCGGCCCGGGCACCTCAAGCGGGCCCTGGCCGCCGGCGTGCGCGCCTTCGCGCCGAAGACGGTGTCGGCGCAGCGGCTGGCCGAGCTGATCCGGACCGTGCACGGCGGCGGGCGTTACGTGGACCCGGAGTTGGCGGCGGACGCGATCAGCGCGGGGGATTCGCCGCTGACCGCCCGGGAGGCCGAGGTGCTGGAGTTCGCGGCGGACGGCGCGCCGATCGCGGAGATCGCGGAGCGTGCCTCGCTGTCGCAGGGGACGGTACGGAACTACCTGTCCTCGGCGGCGACGAAGCTGGGCGCCGAGAACCGGCACACGGCAGTGCGTCTCGCACGCGAGCGGGGTTGGGTATAGTTGTCCTCGCGCTACGGCGCACAGGCGGACATAGCTCAGTTGGTAGAGCACCACCTTGCCAAGGTGGATGTCGCGCGTTCGAGTCGCGTTGTCCGCTCAGCCACGAAGGCCCCGATCACCGATCGGGGCCTTCGTCGTTCCTCAGGTCCAGCTCTGGCCGGTGAGGCGCTCGTAGGCCTCGACGTACTTGGCGCGGGTCCGGTCGACGACGTCCTGCGGCAGCGCGGGCGGCGGGAGTTCGCCCTTGTGGTCCCAGCCGGAGGCCGGGGACTTCAGCCAGTCGCGGACGAACTGCTTGTCGAAGGACGGCTGCGCGCGGCCCGGCTCCCACTGGTCGGCGGGCCAGAAGCGGGAGGAGTCCGGGGTGAGGACCTCGTCGGCCGCCACCAGGGTGCCGTCGGCGTCGAAGCCGAACTCGAACTTGGTGTCCGCGAGGAGGATGCCGCGCTCGCGGGCGATGTCCCGGGCGCGCCCGTACACGTCCAGGGTGGTCCGGCGCAGCAGCGCTGCGGTCTCGGGGCCGGCGGTGCGGGCGACCTCCTCGTAGGAGACGTTCTCGTCGTGCTCGCCGACCGCGGCCTTGGCGGCCGGGGTGAAGATCGGGGCGGGCAGCTCGGAGCCGTCGACGAGGCCCTCGGGGAGCGCGAGGCCGCAGACGGTGCGGGTCTGCTCGTACTCGGCCAGGCCTGATCCGGTGAGGTAGCCGCGGGCCACGCACTCGACGGGGACCATGTCGAGGTTCTTGCAGATCAGGGTGCGGCCGGCCCAGTCGGCGGGGGCCCCCGCGGGCAGCTCGGTGCTGAGGACGTGGTTCGGGACGATGTCCGTGAGCCGGTCGAACCACCACAGGGAGAGCTGGGTCAGGACGCGGCCCTTGTCCGGGATCTCGGTGGGCAGCACCCAGTCGAAGGCGGACATGCGGTCGCTGGCGACCATGACGAGCCGGCCGTCCTCGTCGCGGTAGAGGTCGCGGACCTTGCCGGTGTGGAGGTGGACGAGGCCGGGCACCTGGACCGGCTCGGGCTTTTCGACGAATCCGGACACGGGGTCTCCCTGTGGTTCTGTACGAGCGCGTGGCCATTCTCCCGTACGGAGGCCCGTGCCCGGCCCCGGGGGTGCGGCGGGCGGGTCAGTCGCGCTTGCAGATCCGGTCGAGGAGGTTGGCGGTGGCCCGCTGGACGCGCTCGTCCACGTGGCCGGGACGGTCCAGGGCCGGGGACCAGGCGAAGGTGCCGGAGGCGAAGACCAGGGCCCCGCTGGGCGCCCGGTAGAGGGAGGTCTCCTGGTGCCGCTTGGCGCCCTCGGTGTCGAGGTACGGGGAGTGCGCGAGCAGGATCCGGTCCTGGTGCTCGGGCAGTTGGGTGCGCGGGAAGTACCGGTCGGCCTCGCCGGCGACGAGGCCGTCGAGCTCGTCGTTCTCGGCGGCTCCGGTCGAGTCCCACAGCCAGTGCGTGGAGTTGCGGACGATCAGCGGCGCCGGCTCGGGGACGCGGCCCGCGTACTGGATGCCGAGCAGTTGCTGCTCGGGGCGGTCCACCTCGCGCCAGAGGCTGGGGCGGCCGGGACCGCGGCGTTTGCGGCAGGTGAGGAGCCGGTCGGCGACCCCGGAGGGGGAGGGGCCCAGCTCGACCTGCCAGTACATGGTGTTGGCGGAGAGGAAGACGAGGGAGGTGCCGTGGTCGCGGGCCCGCTCGACGGTGCGGCGCATGGGGGCCGACCAGTACTCGTCGTGGCCGGGGAAGACCAGGCCGCGGTAGCGGGTGGGGTCGATGCGGCCGGCGTGCAGGTCGCGGGTGTCGGCGTAGGCGAGGTCGTAGCCGTAGCGCTCGGCCCAGCGGATGAAGTCGTAGGCGTGGCCGACGTGCAGGGGCAGGCCGGCGCCCGCGTAGGGGCGGTCGAAGGAGACGGTGACCGCGGCGTCGCGTTCGCCGAGGAGCCGGCCGTCCTCGTCCCAGGCGTGGTAGAGGCTGGCGCCGGTGTGGCCGTCCTCGGGGTAGAGGTTGTAGGCCTGCCAGGTGATGTCGGGCAGCAGGAGCAGGAGGTCCGCGGGGTGGTCGTCGCGGACCGTGAAGGGGATGTGCGAGCGGTAGCCGTCGGCGGTGGTGAGGACGGCGACGTAGGCCCCGACGGTCCAGTAGGAGGGGACCTGCAGCCGCCACGACAGCCACCAGTGGTGGCAGGAGACCGTGCGGTCGGCGGTGAGCGGGGCCGGCTGGACGATGCCGGACAGCCGCGGGCTCGTGGTGATCTTGAACGCGCCGTCGCCGCCGTAGTGGCCGATCCGGTAGACGTCGACCGAGAACTGCTGGGGCGGGTCGACGGTGATGTGGAAGTCGATCGCCTCGCCGGGGGAGACGGCTCCGGTGGAGGCGAAGCCCTTGATCTGGCGGTGGACGTCATCGGCGGTACGGGGGCCGCCGGTGCGGGCGCGCGGGATCTGACCGGCGGCGACCGCCGGGTCGACGTACCAGGGGACGACCTGGCCGGTGTCGTCGTAGTAGAGCTCGCTGCCCCGGAACCAGGGCAGGGGGCCCTGACCGAAGGGGTCGTTCACCGCGTGCGCGAGCGCACCTGACTCCCAACGCCGGATCTGGTCCGCACCCATTCCGCTCCCCTCCCTCGCTCCCCCGAACGCGTCTTCATTCGCTTCGGTGCACGACAGCTTTCGGACACCTGCCGCCACCGGTCCCAGCACATCACATTACGCACGCACTCCGTCACCGTTCGTCGCGAATTGACGTGCCCGGAGCCGGAATGGAAGGCCGGCCCCCGCTTCGGCCGGTCGGATTGCGGTGGTCGGGGTGGCTTTCGGGGGGCGGCGGGGAGGGCTCCCGTCGAGTGGCGCGCGGGCCGTTGTGGCGGGATCCGGTCGTGTGGGGGTGTGGTGGTCCCCCGGGCTTCAGACCAGGCGGACCGGCTTGTCCGGGCGGACGCCGAGTTCGGCGAGCCAGTCCCGCAGGGGGCCGGGGTCGCCGTCCTCCACGAGGGACAGCACCCGGGGGGCGAGGTCGGAGCGGCGTTCGCCGCCGACCAGCAGGACCGGGCCGTCCAGCCAGTCCAGGCCCGGGCCGGCGCCGGCCGAGTCCACGGCGGCGCAGCACACCAGTGCCGTGACGTGGTCGGCCAGCAGGTCCCGGCCGCTTCGCGGCGGTTGGAGCGGGAACAGCGGCACCGTGTCAGCGCCCCTGGCCTTGCCGGAGCCCTCGCGGCTGCCCGCCGCGTGCTCCTCGCGCGCCAGGTCGCCGCTGAGTCGCCCGGCGAGGGCCTCGGCTGCCAGGCAGTCGCCGCCCGGGTCGGTCAGGTGCCCCAGGACCCGTTCGAGGGTGGGGCCGTCGAAGGCGTCCCCGGCCGGGGACGGGGCGGTGGACGGGGCGGTGGACGGGGCGGTGGGCACCGACGGGGCCGGGGCCGCGGGCGACTGGGCGGATCCCGCCGGGGCCGAGGCCGAGGCGTACGCGGGCGGCGCTCCCGCTCCCGCGGCAACGCCCACGGGGCCGGTGGGGCCCGCGGGGGCACGGGAGGCGTTCGGGCCGTGCGTCGGCGGCGGTTCGGCGGGGCGGGTGGAGTCCGGCGCCGGCGTGGCCGTCGGCGGGCCCGCCGGGACGGACAGGGCGTCCAGAGCGGTGTGCAGCCGCGCCGCCTCCGTACGCCACTTGCGGTCCACGACCTCCTCCGGGTACGCCGTCCAGTCCACCGGCGACCAGTCCGGACCGGCCTCGGCGGGGCCGCCGTGGAAGAGTCGGGCGGCGAGCAGCGAGGTGGCCTCGTCGATCGCGCCGGGCTGCTCCAGCAGGTCACAGGCGGGGCGCTCGCCGAGGCGCGAGGTGAAGCCGTCGGCCAGCCGGTCCCGGCGGGACAGCTCGGTCAGGGCGGAGACCACCCCGGCGTCGAGGTGCGCCGGCCAGCGGCCCATCCGCCAGGCGGGCAGGGCGACACGGGTCAGCAGCCGGTCCCAGCCCGCGTAGGCGAGGCCGACCTGTTCCTGGGCGACGATGCGCAGCCCGTAGTCCACACCCTGTGCACGGTCGGAGGCGGCCGCGGCCACCCCGCGTTCCATCTCGGCGGCGTCCGTGCGGCACAACCGCAGCAGCAGTCGGGCGGGAGGGGCGATCCAGCCCAGGCCGCGCCGACCGCCCACGTCCACGGCGGCGTCGAGCCCGCGGACGAAGCCGCGCGCGTCGGCTATGTCCGGGTGCGCGGAGGGGCCCGTACCGGCGACGACCGGCGCGAGGACGGCGCGGAGTTCGGCGACGCGCATCCACCACAGGAACGGGGAGCCGATCACCAGCACGGGGGCCGCGCCCGGCTCCGACTCGGGCCCGGCGGATATGGCGCTCCGGCGGTGGGCCGGGTGCGTGCGGTCCTCCAGCCAGCTGTCGCAGTCCGGGGTGAGGGCTATCGCCGAGGGCGCGGGCACGTCCATCCGGTCGGCCAGATCGCGCACGAGCCGGTAGAGGTCGGGCGCGGCGGCCTCCGAGAGGGGCACCGTCGGTGTCACGGCGGGGCCGGCACGCAGCACCACCGCGGCGAAGGCGCCGCCCGCCAGCAGCACCAGCGCGGCGACCGCGCAGACGACCAGGGTCACCGCCGGCCAGGGATCCCCGGCCAGCCGGCCCGTCATCCGGGCGCTCACCAACACCACCGCGACAGCGGCGGGCAGCAGCACGGCGGCCAGCGCCCTGCTGCGGACCTGCAGCACGGCGAGGGCCCGTGAACGCGCGGAGGGCGCGCCCACTTCTGCGATCGAACCTGTTCCGGACACGGCCGGACCTCACCCCCTTTGCCCTGCGGCGGCGTAGCTCACTCCCCCACTGTGACACCCGCCACCGACATCGCAATGCCGGTGGGCCATGTGCCGGAATGCTTGCGCCGCACCCTAGTTGGGGCACGGGCGAACGTCAGGCGGTCCGGGTGACGATCACCCGATGGAATGGCTTTGGGCAAAGGTGGGTGCGTTCGAACGCGGCTGGATGCAGTCGTACGCGGACATGCGCGCGGGCCCGGTGCGCACAGCTCGCGCCCCGGGCCCGCCTTGCCGCTCTCGTGCTGGTCAGCGGCCTTCGGCCGCCTTGGCGGCGATGTCGGTGCGGTGCTGCGATCCGTCGAGCCGGATGCGCCCGACGGCCTTATACGCCTTCTCCCGGGCCTGCGCCAGATCGGATCCGGTCGCCGTCACCGAGAGCACGCGACCGCCCGCGCTGACGACCGCGTCGCCCTGGCTCCGGGTGCCGGCGTGCAGCACGTAGGCGTCGGGGCCGTCCTGCTCCGCCACCTCGGCCAGGCCCTCGATCGGGTCGCCGGTGCGCGGCGTCTCCGGGTAGTTGTGGGAGGCGATGACCACCGTGACGGCCGCCTCGTCGCTCCAGCTGAGCGGGGCGCCGGCGTCCAGGGTGCCGTTGGCGGCGTTCAGCAGGACGCCCGCCAGCGGGGTGCGGAGCCGGGCGAGGACCACCTGGGTCTCGGGGTCGCCGAAGCGCGCGTTGAACTCGATGACGCGGGTGCCGCGGCCGGTGAGGGCGAGGCCCGCGTAGAGCAGTCCGGAGAAGGGGGTGCCGCGACGGCGGAGTTCGTCGACGGTGGGCTGGAGTACCAGCTCCATGACCTCGTCGACGAGCTTCGGGTCGGCCCAGGGGAGCGGTGAGTACGCGCCCATGCCGCCGGTGTTGGGGCCCTCGTCGCCGTCGAGCGCGCGCTTGAAGTCCTGCGCGGGCTGGAGCGGCAGCACGGTGACGCCGTCGGTGATGGCGAAGAGGGACACCTCGGGGCCGTCGAGGTACTCCTCGATGACGACGCGGTCACAGGCCAGCGCGTGGGCGCGGGCCGCGGCCAGGTCGTCGGTGACGACGACGCCCTTGCCCGCGGCGAGGCCGTCGTCCTTGACGACGTACGGGGGACCGAAGGCGTCGAGGGCCTCGTCCACCTCCTCGGGCGTGACGCAGACGTAGCTGCGCGCGGTCGGGACCCCGGCGGCGGCCATGACGTCCTTGGCGAAGGCCTTGGACCCCTCCAGCCTGGCCGCTGCCGCGGACGGGCCGAAGACGGGGATGCCGGCCTCGCGGACGGCGTCGCCGACCCCGGCGACCAGGGGGGCCTCCGGGCCGACGACGACCAGGTCGGCGCCGAGTTCGGTGGCGAGGAGGGCGACGGCGTCGCCGTCGAGGGCGTCGACCGGGCGCAGCTCCGCCACCTCGGCGATGCCGGCGTTGCCGGGAGCGCAGTACAGCGCGTTGACGTCGGGGTCGAGGGACAGAGAGCGGCACAGGGCATGTTCGCGGGCGCCGCCGCCGATGACGAGGACCTTCACGCCGCCCAGGGTAGCCCGGACGGCGCGGCCGGTTTCGTGCGGCCACCCAACTACGGGGCGCTACTCATTCGTGTATTCCTCCACAACGGTGGCCCCGAGCTCGCGCACGATCAGGTCGTGCCCGGACAGCGCGCTCTCCACGAGGTCGGGATCGTCGGCCTCCGCGACGTCGTCCTCGGGGGCCACCGGCGGCGGCGCCTGCTGCGCGGGGGGCTGCTGCGCGGGAGCCTGCCGCTGGGCCTGGTCGTACGACTGCTGCGGGGCGGCGGGGGCCTGCGGCTGCTGGTACTGCGCGGGCGGCGGGTTGTGGGTCGGGGCGGGCGGGGCGTACGAACCGTGGGCCGCGGGGGCGGGGGCGCCGCCCTGGCCGACGACCGCCTCGATCCTCCAGTTGACCTGGAACTGCTCGGCCAGGACCGCCTTCAGGACTTCCTCGCTGCCGCTGCTCGCGAAGTTGTCGCGGGCTCCGGGGTTGGGGAACCCGAGCTGGAGGGTGGTCCCGTCGAAGCCGGTGACCTGGGCGTTCTGGCTGAGCAGGATCCAGGTGAAGCGACGCCGGTTCTTGACGGCGTCCAGCACCCCGGGCCACATCGCCTGGACCTGGCCCGCCCCGGCTGCCATGCCGGGGGAGGGCGCGGCCGCGGCGGGCGCGGCGGCGGACGGGGACGAGGGGGCCGACGGGGCCGGGGCGGGCGCCGGGGCCCCGCTGCCCGGGGCGGCGGCGCTGGGCCAGGCAC
>NZ_JBHVPG010000052.1:56609-61829 GCF_042887545.1 Streptomyces sp. NPDC057939 | reverse complement strand
GCGCAGAAGGGCCCCGACGCGGGTGCGGCGGGGCCCTTCTGCGCGTTCCGGGGTCGATCAGCAGCAGCGGAAGCCCTCGCGGGGGTCCGCCTCGCGGGCGTCGGTGCGGGCCCGTTCGAAGGCCCGCCGGGTCATGACCCCGGCCTGCGGGTCGTGGGCCCGGGCGTGCGCGACGTAGCGGTCGTACGCCGCCTCGCCGGAGAACTCCCGTACGTAGTACCGGGCCCTCGCCAGCGCGTTGCGCACTCCGACCAGCGTTCGTGCGGTGTTCACGCGACGGGTTCCTTGACCCGGCCGCCACCGCTGTCGAGGCCCGCCGCCGCGAGCTCGGCCTTCTCCTCGGCCGTGGCGATGAGCCCGGCCGGGGCGACGATCTTCGACTCGGTCCACGGGACCTCGGAGAGGCGGACCGACTCCGGGTGGGCGATGGCCTTGAAGCAGGTCCGGCCCGCGTCCACCAGCACGATGATGATGAGGACGGCGAACAGCACCGACAGGACCCCGTCGACCGTGGCGTTGGTGACCACGGTGTGCATCTCGCCCATCGTCTTGGCCGGAGGCAGCACCTTGTCGGCGTCGATGCCCGCCTGGTACTTGTCGCGCTGGGCGAAGAAGCCGACCTTCACGTCATCCGAGAAGATCTTCTGGTAGCTGGCGGTGAGGGTGACGGCCACGTCCCACGCCAGCGGGACGCCGGTGACCCAGGCCCACTTCAGCCGCCCGGACTTCACCAGCAGGGTCGTGCAGACGGCCAGCGCCACCGCCGCGAGCAGCTGGTTCGCGATGCCGAACAGCGGGAACAGCTGGTTGATGCCGCCCAGCGGGTCCTTGACGCCGACCCAGAGGAAGTAGCCCCAGCCGCCGACGACGATGGCGCTCGCGAGCCACACGCCCGGCTTCCAGCTGACGTCCCGGAAGGACTTGTGCACGTTTCCGAGGGTGTCCTGGAGCATGAACCGGCCCACGCGGGTGCCCGCGTCGACCGTGGTCAGGATGAACAGGGCCTCGAACATGATGGCGAAGTGGTACCAGAACGCCTTCATCCCGGTGCCGCCTATGACGGCCGAGAAGATCTCCGACATTCCGAGTGCGAAGGTCGGGGCGCCACCCGTACGGGAGAGCAGGCTGGCCTCCTCCACGTCCTTCGCGGCCTGCGCGAGGGCGTCCGGGCTGATGGCGAAGCCGAAGTTGGTGACGGCGGCGGAAGCGGTCTCGACCGTGGTGCCGATGACCCCGGGCGGTGAGTTGACGGCGAAGAAGAGGCCGGGCTCGATGATGCAGGCGGCGATCACGGCCATGATGGCGACGAACGACTCGGTGAGCATCGCGCCGTAGCCGATGACCCGGACCTGGGTCTCCTTCTGGATCATCTTCGGGGTGGTGCCCGAGGCGACCAGGGAGTGGAAGCCGGACAGGGCACCGCACGCGATGGTGATGAAGACGAACGGGAACATCGAGCCGGCGAACACCGGGCCGTCGCCGCGCGCCGCGAAGTCGGTGACCGAGGGCATCCGGAGCGTCGGCATCGCGATGACCACGCCCAGCGCCATCAGGGCGATCGTGCCGACCTTCATGAAGGTGGACAGGTAGTCCCGGGGCGCGAGCAGCAGCCACACCGGCAGCACCGAGGCGATGAAGCCGTACACGATCATCCAGACGACCAGCGTCTCCTTCTCCAGGGTGAAGGTGTCCGCCCAGGAGGACTCGGCGACCCAGCCGCCCGCGACGATGGCGAGCAGCAGCAGCGCCACGCCGATGGCGGAGACCTCGGTGACCCGACCCGGCCTCAGCACGCGCAGGTAGACGCCCATGAAGAGGGCGATCGGGATGGTCATGCCGATGGAGAAGACGCCCCAGGGCGAGTGCGCCAGGGCGTTGACGATGACGAGGGCCAGCACCGCCAGCAGGATGATCATGATGGCGAACACGGCGACCAGGGCGGCGGCCCCGCCGACGGGCCCTATCTCGTCCCGGGCCATCTGGCCGAGCGAACGGCCGTCGCGCCGGGTGGAGAAGAACAGCGTCACCATGTCCTGGACGGCGCCGGCGAAGATGACGCCCGCGACGATCCAGATCGTGCCCGGCAGGTAGCCCATCTGCGCGGCGAGCACGGGACCGACGAGCGGGCCCGCGCCGGCGACGGCCGCGAAGTGGTGGCCGAAGAGCACCCGACGGTCGGTGGGATGGAAGTCGACACCGTTGTCGAGGCGTTCGGCGGGGGTCGCCCGGGTCTTGTCGACCCTCAGCACGCGCCGCGAGATGAAGCGCGCGTAGAAGCGGTAGCCGATGGCGTACGAGCCCAGCGCGGCGGCGAGCAGCCAGGCGGCCGAGATCTCCTCGCCCCGCGAAAGGGCCAGCACGCCCCAGCCGATGGCTCCGATCAGGGCCACGAGCGCCCACACGGCGATCGACTGCGGGGTGAGGCGGCCCGACGGAGAGGGCGAGTCGGGCCTGCCGCCCGTGCTCGCCGCACCCCCCGGTGGTGGAGTCCGGTCTGTCCCTGTTGCTTCCGGTTCCGGCATGATCCTCGTCCCCTCGTTGATCATCTGCGTAAGCGCAGGGAATCTACGGGGGCTTGACCGCTGGACGTAAGCCCCCGTCCGCATAGCGGTACGAGCGTCCACCGAGGATCGAACGGGAGTCAACCGGTGATCACAAGGCGGGCCTCTGAAGACGGGCAACGAACTTGTAACGGTCGCCGCGATATACCGAACGTACCCATTCGACCGGTTCGCCATCGGCGTCCAGGGAGTGCCGGGAGAGCATCAGCATCGGCAGTCCGACGTCGGTGCCGAGCAGTCCGGCCTCCCGCGGGGTGGCCAGGGAGGTCTCGATGGTCTCCTCCGCCTCCGCGAGGCGGACGTCGTACACCTCGGCGAGGGCGGTGTAGAGGGAGGTGTACTTGACCAGCGAGCGGCGCAGCGCGGGGAAGCGCTTGGCCGACAGGTGCGTGGTCTCGATGGCCATCGGCTCGCCGCTGGCCAGGCGCAGTCGCTCGATGCGCAGGACCCGTCCGCCGGTGGCGATCTTGAGCAGTCCGGCGAGCGTGTCGTCGGCCGTCACGTACCCGATGTCGAGGAGCTGGGACGTCGGCTCCAGGCCCTGGGCCCTCATGTCCTCGGTGTAGGAGGAGAGTTGGAGCGGCTGGGAGACCTTGGGCTTGGCGACGAAGGTGCCCTTGCCCTGGATCCTTTCCAGCCGGCCCTCGACGACGAGCTCCTGCAGGGCCTGCCGGACGGTGGTCCGGGAGGTGTCGAACTCGGCCGCCAACGTGCGCTCCGGCGGGACCGGTGTGCCGGGTGGGAGCGTTTCGGTCATGTCGAGCAAGTGCCGCTTGAGACGGTAGTACTTGGGCACGCGCGCCGTCCGGGTGACTGCCCCGCCTTCCGGCTCCGTGGTCGCCCCTTCGGTGGCCATCGCCGCCCGCCTTCCCGACTCCAGTTTCGCTGCCGTCACCGGCTCCTCCGATATGTGCGGTCACATCGTGACACGGGAGGGGGGACAGGCCTCCTCCCTCCCCCAGGTGTCGGTCCGATAACGGACCGAGCACCCGCTCATTAGACCCTTGACACCCCTAAAGGTCTAGGCCAAGCTCCAGCTACTGGTCTAAACCAATCTGGATCGGATCCCGGCCCCACGGGCAGTACTTGGTACGTCACCGCGGTGGGCGAGGGAAGTTGCAGGCAGCATCCCTGAGGAGGGTGGCGTGAAGCGCAAGCTCATCGCGGCGGTCGGAGTCGCGGGCATGGTTATCGGCCTCGCGGCGTGTGGCGACGGTGCCGACGACAAGGCGAAGACCGAAGCATCGGGTGGCGCGGCCAAGGAGATCACCGTCTGGGTGATGGACGGTTCCGCACCCAAGGCCTGGATCGACGAGGTCAACAAGGAGTTCTCGGCCAAGCACCCCGGTGTCACGGTCAAGGTCGAGGAGCAGAAGTGGACCGGTATCCAGGAGAAGGTCACCACGGCCCTCTCGGAGAACACCCCGCCGGACGTCATTGAGCTCGGCAACACCCAGACCGTCGGCTACGCCGTCACCGGTGGCCTCGCGGACCTGTCGGGCGACAAGGCCAAGCTCGGCGCCGACGCCTGGTCGAAGGGCATGACGTCCTCCGCCGAGGTCGACGGCAAGCTCTACGCCGCCCCGTGGTACGCCGCCAACCGCGTCGTCGTCTACGACAAGAAGGCCTACGAGAAGGCCGGCGTCACCGTCCCGAAGACCCGCGACGAGTGGGTGGCCGGCCTGGAGAAGCTGAAGGCCTCCGACCCGGCCTCGCAGCCGATCTACCTGCCCGGCCAGAGCTGGTACATCCTCGCCGGCTTCGTCTGGGACGAGGGCGGCGACCTCGCCGTCAAGGACGGCGGCAAGTGGAAGGGCCAGCTCTCCACCCCGCAGGCCGCCTCCGCGATGGACTTCTACAAGAAGCTCCAGTCCTTCTCCACGGCCCCCAAGGACAAGGACGAGGCCACCCCGCAGCAGTCCACCGACATCATCCCCAAGGGCGGCGTCTCGTCCTGGATCGGTCTCGGCTGGGAGGCGCAGGGCGCGCTGAAGGCCCTGAAGGAAGCGGGCAAGGAAGGCGACTTCGGTTACTTCCCGATCCCGGGCAAGACCGCCGACAAGCCGGGCTCCGTCTTCCTCGGCGGCTCGAACCTCGCCGTCGCCGAGCGCTCCAAGAACAAGGAGCTCGCCAAGGAGTGGCTGGCCCTCGCCGCAGGCAAGGACCAGATGACCAAGTACGCCACCGCCACCGAGGGCGCGCTGCTCCCGAACCAGACGGCCGCGAACTTCGCCGCCGCCCCGGGCTCCTTCGCCGAGTCGATGGCCAAGGCCGCCGCCTCCGGCAAGATCACCCCGGTCACCGCGGGCTGGGCGAACGTCGAGACCGAGCCGAACCCCATCAAGGAGTTCATGACCAAGGTCCTGAAGGGTGAGGACGCCGCCAAGGCGGGCGCGGACGCGGACAAGGAAATCGCGAGCCGCATCAACAGGTAGTCCCGCCCCGCGGCACCGCACCACCTGACGCGCCGCGGCACCCGCAGCACCGCACCACCTGAAACACCGCACCACCTGTAACACCGCAGCACCCGCAGGAACCAGCAGTGTGAACGCACCGGGGGGTGGGGGGGGGGGGCCCGGCCGCCGCGCGCGCGCCCCCCCCCGGCGGAGGGAGCGCGCCGAAACCCCGCCGAGCCCCCCCCCCCCACCGGGGCCCCGCC
>NZ_JBHVPG010000052.1:0-56599 GCF_042887545.1 Streptomyces sp. NPDC057939 | reverse complement strand
TTCCACCCCGCCCCCCCGCCCTCACCCCGTAGGGCACCCGCGGGGGGGGGGGGGCGGCGCCCCCCGCCGCCCCGCCCCCACCCCCGGTCGCGCATTTGACTCCACAGTCAACCGCGAGGAAGCCCCGACATGACCGTGCACTCCCAGGGAGCGACGACCAGCGCTCCACAGGACGCACCACAGAAGTCCGCCGGACGGCCCAAGGTGCCCGGCACCGGTACCGGCCCCAGCCATCCGTCGCCTCGCGGGGACAGAAGGTCGCTCCCCTCGGGGTGGGCGCCGTATCTGCTCGTCCTGCCCGCGGTGCTCAGCCTCGCGACACTGCTGCTGTACCCGCTGATCAAGAACGTGATCCTGTCCTTCCAGGACATCAACAAGATCGAGTTCATCCAGCGGAAGTACCCGTTCGCGGGACTGGACAACTACACCCAGCTGCTCGGCGATTCCGACTTCTGGACCGTCGTCCTGCGCAGCTTCGGCTTCACCTTCGCCAACGTCGCGCTCATCATGGCGGTCGGCTGCCTCATCGGCATCCTGCTCAACAGGCTCGGCAAGTGGATGCGCCTGGTCCTGTCGATGGCGCTGGTGATGGCCTGGGCCATGCCGATCGTCGCGTCGGTCCAGGTCTTCAAGTGGCTCTTCGACGAGCAGTTCGGCGTCATGAACTGGGTCATGCGCTCCGCCGGCTTCTCCGGCTACGACCAGCACAACTGGTTCGAGACCGGCTTCTCCACCCTGGTGATCATCACGATCCTGGTGGTCTGGGGCTCGGTCCCCTTCGTCGCCCTCAACATGTACGCCGGTCTGACGACGGTCGGAGCCGAACTGTACGAGGCCGCCCGCATGGACGGCGCCAACGGCTGGCAGACCTTCTGGAAGGTCGTCTTCCCCCAGCTGAAGCCGTTCTTCCTGATCACCACCTTCCTTGAGGTGATCTGGGTCTTCAAGGCCTTCACCCAGGTCTACGCGATGAACAAGGGCGGCCCCGACCGCGCCTCCGAGATCCTCCCGGTCTTCGCCTACGTCGAGGGCCAGAGCCAGTTCCACTACGGCCTGGCCGCCGCGATCTCCGTCCTGACGATCCTGATCCTCATCATCGTCATGTCCTTCTACTTCCGCCTGATCCTGAAGCAGGAGGAGGAGCAGTGAGCACCACCACCGCCCCGAAGCCGGCGCCGTCCGCCCCGTCCGCGAAGCCCGCCCAGCGGCTGCGCACCGGCCGGCCGCTGCGCCCCGGAACCGTCGCCAAGAACGTGGGCGCCCTCCTGCTGGCCCTCGTCTTCGTCTTCCCGGTCTACTGGATGTTCTCCTCGGCGCTCAAGCCGTCCAGCGAGATGCTCAGCAAGGACCCCGTCTTCGTCTTCACGCCGACGCTGAAGAACTTCGACAAGGCCACCGGCGTCGACAACTTCTGGTCGTACGTCACCAACAGCCTCGTCGTCACGATCTGCGCGGTGCTGCTGGCCCTGCTCGTCGCCCTCGCCGCGAGCTTCGCCATCGCCCGCATGAAGTTCAAGGGCCGCAAGGGCCTCGTCCTCGCCGTGATGATGGCCCAGATGGCCCCCTGGGAGGTCATGGTCATCGCGATGTACATGATCGTCCGCGACGCCGAGATGCTGAACAGCATCGGCGTGCTGACCGCCATCTACTTCGTGATGGTCCTCCCCTTCACCATCTGGACCCTGCGCGGCTTCATCGCCGCCGTCCCGGTGACCCTGGAGGAGGCGGCCCAGATCGACGGCTGCACCCGCGGCCAGGCCTTCCGCAAGGTGATCTTCCCGCTGCTCGCCCCCGGTCTGATGTCGACCTCGCTCTTCGGGTTCATCACCGCCTGGAACGAGTTCGCGATGGTCCTGATCCTGAACAAGGACAAGACCGCCCAGACCCTCCCGCTGTGGCTGACCGAGTTCCAGACCGCCTTCGGCAGCGACTGGGGCGCCACCATGGCGGCGTCCTCGCTCTTCGCGGTACCGGTCCTGCTGATCTTCATCTTCCTCCAGCGCAAGGCCGTCGGCGGCATGACCGCCGGCGCCGTGAAGGGATAACGGCCGACATGACTGTCCTTGCGCACCGCACGGATACCGTGACCCGCGACGCCCTCGCGGTCCTCCAGCCCGGCTTCGAGGGCACCACCGCCCCCGCCTGGCTGCTGCGCCAGGTCTCCGAAGGCCTCACCGCCGTAGGGCTCTTCGGCCGCAACATCACCTCGGCCGGGCAGCTCTCCGCCCTCACCGCGCAGCTGCGCGCCGAGCGCGACGACGTGCTCGTCGCCATCGACGAGGAGGGCGGCGACGTCACCCGCCTGGAGGTCCGGGGCGGTTCGTCCTTCCCCGGGAACCTCGCGCTGGGCGCCGTCGACGACACCGGCCTCACCCGCGACGTGGCCCGCGAGCTGGGCCGCCGCCTCGCCGAGTGCGGGGTCAACCTCAACTGGGCGCCGTCCGCGGACGTCAACTCCAACCCGGACAACCCCGTCATCGGGGTCCGCTCCTTCGGCGCCGACACCGCCCTCGCCGCCCGGCACACCGCCGCGTACGTCGAGGGCCTCCAGGCCGCCGGGGTCGCCGCCTGCACCAAGCACTTCCCGGGCCACGGCGACACCAACGTCGACTCGCACCACGCGCTGCCCCGCATCGACGTCGACCTGGACACCCTCCAGGCCCGCGAGCTGATTCCCTTCAAGGCGGCCATCGAGGCCGGCACCAAGGCGGTCATGAGCGCGCACATCCTCGTGCCCGCCCTCGACCCGACCCGCCCGGCCACGCTCAGCCCGCAGATCCTGACCGGCCTGCTGCGCAAGGAGCTCGGCTACGAGGGCCTCATCGTCACCGACGGCATGGAGATGAACGCCATCGCGGGGACGTACGGCATCGAACGCGGCTCGGTCCTGGCCATCGCGGCCGGCGCCGACGCCATCTGCGTCGGCGGCGGGCTCGCCGACGAGGCCACCGTGCTGGGCCTGCGCGACGCGCTCGTGGCCGCCGTCCGCGAGGGCTCGCTGCCGCAGGAGCGGCTCGCCGACGCCGCCGCCCGGGTGCGCGCCCTCGCGGACTGGACCCGTCGGGCCCGGTCGGACGCGCGGCCGGAGGGGAGCGGCGCGTCCGACATCGGCCTGACGGCGGCCCGCCGGGCCGTGGTCGTCTCCGGCACCGCGACCCCGGTCACCGACCCGTACGTCGCCACGCTCACCCCCGTCCCGAACATCGCCGTGGGGGACGAGACCCCGTGGGGGGTGGCCGCGGAGCTGGCCGCGCTGGTCCCGGGCACCGGGGCGGGCGTCTACCCGAAGGGCTCCGCAGTCGGGGACGTGCTCGCGGCCGCGGGCGACCGCACCGTCGTCGCGGTGGTCCGCGACGCGCACCGGCACCCGTGGATGACCGAGGTCCTGGACGCGCTCGTCGCGGCCCGCCCGGACACCGTGGTCGTCGAGATGGGCGTACCGCTCGCCGCGCCGCGCGGGGCCCTGTACCTCGCCACGCACGGCGCCTCCCGCGTCTGCGGCCGGGCCGCCGCCGAGGTCATCGCGGGCGTGTAACGGCCGGCGGCCCCGCGCGGGTCGACGCCGTACGTGCGAAAGGGCCGGGCCCCCGAGGAGGGGAGCCCGGCCCTTTCGCCGTTCCGCCGGCCGTGCCCGGCCGCGGACGCGGTTACAGGCCCTGCCAGGCGGGCTTGTCCGCGTAGGTCTGACGGAAGTAGTCGGCCAGCTTCAGCTTCGACGCGGCGGCCTCGTCGACGACGACGGTGGCGTGCCGGTGCAGCTGGAGCGCGGAGGCCGGGACGAGGGCCGAGAGCGGGCCCTCGACGGTCTGCGCGACGGCCTCGGCCTTGCCCTCGCCGGTGGCCAGCAGGACCAGGTGACGGGCGTCGAGGATGGTGCCGATGCCCTGGGTGATGACGTGGTGCGGCACCTGGTCGATGTCGTCGTCGAAGAAGCGCGCGTTGTCGACGCGGGTCTGCTGCGTCAGCGTCTTGATCCGGGTGCGGGAGGCCAGCGAGGAGCAGGGCTCGTTGAAGCCGATGTGGCCGTCCGTCCCGATGCCCAGCAGCTGGAGGTCCACGCCGCCGGCCGCGGCGAGGGCGCGGTCGTAGGCGTCGCAGGCGCCGACGATGTCCTCGGCGGAGCCGTCGGGGCCCATGAAGGAGGCCTCGGACAGGCCGAGGGGCTCCACGACCTCGCGCAGGACGACGGCGCGGTAGGACTCGGGGTGCCCGGCCGGCAGGCCGACGTACTCGTCGAGCTGGCAGACGCGGGCCCTGGACGCGTCGACCTCGCCCGCCTTGACCTTGGCGGCGAGCGCTTCGTAGATGGGCAGCGGGGTAGAGCCGGTCGCCACGCCGAGCAGGGCGTCGGGCTTGCGACGGACCAGGGCGGCCATGGCCTCCGCGATGAGCTCGCCGCCTGCCTTGGCGTCCGGGACGATGACAACTTCCACGCGGGGCCTGCCGATCTGAGAGAAGTGCGGTCACATTGTGGTATAGACCAATCTAGCAGAGCGGGGCCGTCCGTGGCGGGCCTTCGCCCCCGATCCATGGTGGTCCCGATCGCCCGCCCCGGCCTCCCGGGGCGGCGACGCCCGCGCCCCGGCCGGGCCGACGGGGACCCGCCGGCCCGGCCGCCCTCAGACCGGCGAGAGCTGGAGCCCACCCGTGGCGTCCAGGTGCTGGCCGGTGACCCAGCGGGAGTCGGGCGAGGCGAGGAAGGCGACCACGTCCGCCACCTCGTCGGGGGTGCCGACCCGGCGGAAGACGGACCGGGAGGCCAGGTGCTCCCGGGTCCCGGGATCGGCGAGCAGGGCGGCGTTCAGGTCGGTCTCGGTGATGCCGGGGCCGACCGAGTTCACGGTGATCCCGCGCGGGGCGAGTTCGGCGGCCAGGGACACGGTCAGGGCGTTCACCGCGCCCTTGGCCATGACGGTGGCGAGGATCGCGGGCAGCGCGAGGTGGGGGGTGCCGGTGACGTTCACGATCCGACCCCCGTCCCGCAGCCGCGCCAGCCCGTGCTTGATCACGAAGAACGGAGCCCGGGCGTTGAGCGCCTGGACCTGGCGGAAGGTCTCCTCGTCCGTGTCCGCGATGCCGGCGAAGGTCGCCGCGCCGGCGTTGTTCACCAGTACGTCCACGTGCTCGGTGGCCAGCGGATGGGCCTCGTACGCAGCCCAGAGCGCCTGGGCGTCGCCCGGCACCCCGAGTTCCGCGCGGACCGGGAAGGCCGTACCCCCGGCGGCCCCGATCGCGGCGACGGTCTCCTGCGCCGCGGCCCCGTCGTGCCCGTAGTGCACCGCGACCAGGGCTCCGTCGCGGGCCAGTCGCCGCGCGACCGCCCGCCCGATCCCCCTGCTGCCGCCGGTGACCAGTGCCGTCTTCCCCTTGAGCACGCCCATGACGCGCCCCCCTTCAGCATTCGCTAGTGGTCGCTACAGAAAGGGACCGTACCAGATTCGCTAGCGACCGCTATAGAATCCGGGCATGGTGACCGGACAGCGCGGCAGGCCCCGCTCCTTCGACCGCGACGCCGCCCTCGACAAGGCCATGCTCGCCTTCTGGGAGCGCGGGTACGAGGCGACGTCCATCTCCGACCTGACCGCCTCCCTGGGCATCAGCGCGCCCAGCCTCTACGCGGCCTTCGGTGACAAGCGCAAGCTCTTCGACGAGGTCGTCGTGGTCTACGGGGGCCGGTACGGCGACTTCGCGAGCGTGGCCATGGCCGAGGAGCCCACCGCCCGGGACGCCGTGCGGCGCATCCTGTTCGAGGCCGCCGAGGTCTACACGGACCCGGCCCACCCGCCGGGCTGCATGGTGATCAGCGCGGCCGTGAACACCACCAGCGAAGAGGTGGCGGAGGCCCTGCGGCAGCGGCGCAACGCCAACCTGGTGATGTTCGAGAGCCGGATCCGCGCGGACGTCGCCGCCGGGGTGCTCCCCGCCGACACCGACGCCGGCGCGCTCGCCCGCTACGCCGGGGCCGTGATCCAGGGAATGTCCGTGCAGTCCCGTGACGGGGCGAGCCGGGAGGAACTGGAGGCGGTCGCGGCCCGGGCGATGCTGGCCTGGCCGGCGTGACCTGATCCGCGGAGAAGGGTCAACTGCGGGAATTCCTGGAATGGGGCCCGGAATTCGGCCCTGAAATTCCTCTGGGCCACGGTGCAGGACGGGACCCTCGACCCGCCCGGCACCGTAGCCCGGAGTACTTACGGCCGTCGGGTGTGCGGTTCCCGGCGGCCGGTTGGGAGGTGCCTGCGCGGTCAGGGCAGAGCGCGCGGTTACCTCTATCCGTCCTCCTGTGCGGGGAGGGCGGAAGTCTCACTCAATTGTGGACTAGACCATTCTGCTCTGTCCATCCAATGGCGGGTGTCTTCATCCCGTCACTTCCTCCAACAGTACGCGGAGCGGGCCCCTCGTGGGTACTCCTGGGTATTCGCGTGGGGAAAGTCATGGCCGTACCCGGGGTACGCTCGCCGGGTGCCCTCCATGAACGACCTCGTACGCCAGCACACCGCTCTCAGTGAAGCCGAACTGGAGTGGCTCCATCTGCTGGTCTCGGAGTGGCAGCTGCTCTCCGACCTGTCCTTCGCCGACCTCGTGCTGTGGGTGCCCACCCTCGACGGCACCCGGTACGTGTCGGTCGCCCAGATGCGCCCGAACACCGGCCCCACCTCGTACCAGGACGACATGGTCGGCCACCTGGTGCCGCGGGGCCGCCGCCCGCTCCTCGACGCCGCCCTCGACGAGGGTCGGATCGTGCGCGAAGGCGACCCGGAGTGGCGCGAGGAGGTGCCCGTCCGCGTCGAGTCGATCCCCGTGCGCCGCGAGGGCCGGGTCCTGGGCGTCATCGCCCGCAACACCAACCTGCTCACTGTGCGTACACCCAGCCGACTGGAGCTCACCTACCTCCAGTCCGCCTCCGACCTGGCCCAGATGATCGCGGCGGGCTCCTTCCCGTATCCGGGGCAGCAGGTCGACATGGACGCCTCCCCGCGCGTCGGGGACGGCCTCATCCGGCTCGACGCCGAGGGCGTGGTGACGTACGCGTCCCCGAACGCCCTCTCCGCCTATCACCGGCTCGGCCTCGCGGCCGACCTGGTGGGCCAGCACCTGGGCACCACCACCGCCGAACTCGCCCCGTCCCGGGGCCCGGTGGACGAGGCGCTGGTGAAGCTGGCCAGCGGGTGGGCGCCCCGGGAGACCGAGGTCGAGGGCACCAGCGGGGTCATCCAGCTGCGCGCCATCCCCCTCAAGCCCAAGGGCACCCGCATCGGTTCCCTCGTGCTGTGCCGCGACGTCACCGAACTGCGCCGTCGCGAACGCGAACTGATCACCAAGGACGCGACCATCCGGGAGATCCACCACCGGGTGAAGAACAACCTCCAGACGGTGGCCGCGCTCCTGCGGCTCCAGGCCCGACGGATGGATTCGGAGAACGGCCGCGAGGCGCTGAACGAGGCCGTGCGTCGCGTCGGTTCGATCGCGATCGTGCACGAGACGCTCTCTCAGAACCTCGACGAGCGGGTCGAGTTCGACGAGATCGCCGACCGCGTGATCGCGATGGTCGCGGAGATCTCCCCGGGCAAGGTGGCCTGCCGGCGCACCGGCCGCTTCGGGATCCTGGACGCGGAGGTCGCCACCCCGCTGTCGATGGTGCTGACGGAGGTGCTCCAGAACGCGCTGGAACACGCCTTCACCCAGGGGGAGGGCGGCACGGTCGAGGTGTCCGCGATCCGTTCGGGCAGCGGCCGGGCCGACGCCCGACTGTTGATCACCGTGCTCGACGACGGCTGCGGACTGCCCGAGGGGTTCGACCCCCAACGCGCCGGCAACCTCGGGCTGCAGATCGTACGGACCCTCGTGGAGGGGGAGCTCGGCGGCACCTTCGACATGCTGCGCGTCGAACCGCGCGGCACCAAGGTGGTCCTCGACGTCCCGGCCAGCCCCCAGAAGTGACCCCCCGACCCGTCACTCAACGTGACGGGAACGGAACCGGCTCGCCGGGCGCGGTGCCGGGAAAGCACTGAGCCCCGGACCAGGGGGCACCCCCAGCGGTGGCTGGGGGGAGTCCCGGTCCGGGGCTCAAGAGCACGTTGCTGAGCGCTGCTATGGGTACTACGCGCTGCGGCTCGAGGCTCGAAAGTCGATGTCAGGCGGTGGCGTTGCGCGCCCGATTGCGAGCGGCGCGGCGCTTCATCGCGCGGCGCTCGTCCTCGCTGAGACCGCCCCAGACGCCGGAGTCCTGACCGGACTCGAGCGCCCACTGCAGGCACTGCTCCATGACGGGGCAGCGGCGGCAGACGGCCTTGGCTTCCTCGATCTGCAGCAGCGCAGGACCGGTGTTGCCGATGGGGAAGAAGAGTTCCGGGTCTTCCTCACGACAAACGGCGTTGTGACGCCAGTCCATGGCTGCTCCATCTCCTTGTATTGCGGGCAGGTTGCTTGTGAATGTGAACGCTTTCACGAATCCCCCCGTGAGGGAAGGGCCGACGCCCAGTTGCCTGGTGCGGTCCGAGATTCGTGGAGGGGTTCTGGCGCTCTGTGTGGGTGCCGGGTGCTGCGGGCTGTCCCGATCGCCATGTAGAGATTCGCAAACCTCGGACGGGGATACAACCCCTTCCGGAAAGTTTTTTTGGATTCGTCGGTGTCTACTAGGTCACAGCCCTAGTTCCTAGGGGTGGACTGGCGTGTAAACGTTCGAGTGAAAGGACTTTGGGCCCTTCCACTCACACAATCACACGCAGTGCCCGGCGTACGCCTGTGAACCGAACGCTGGTGCGCAGTCCGAGGTGATCGCCGTCCATCTGGAAGGGGAGCGGAACCTTCGAATGCAAGGTGAAGTCGGTCAGATCGTGCAGAGACACCGCGTGCTTGCCGTGCGGACCGCGCTCAGGAGTCGAGGTCAGGAGCTGCGTGGCGTACCGGGCGACCGCCGGAGTTGACAAACGATTGAGCGCCAATACGTCAAGCGCGGTATCGAACGACGCCTCCGGGGAGGCGTAGAGGGGCCGGTTCCCCAGGTACGTCCAGGGGGAGGTGTTGCAGACTATCGAGAGCACCAGGTCCGTCACCGGATCCTGGCCGGGACGCTCCAGGGTGACCGTGCCGTTCCTGCGGTTCGGCTCCTCCCAGAACTGGCGCATGAGCTGTCGCATGTACAGGGCGTGCGTCGAACGCTTGCCGCGTTCGCGCTGCTGCTCGACCCGTCCCACCACGCCCGCGTCGAATCCGAAGCCCGCGCAGAACGTGAACCAGCGGGCCGGGACCGACTCGTCCTCGGTGCCGGGGGAGCCGGCGGCCAGGCCGAGGCCCACCGTCCGCTCGCGCTCCTCGCGCAGGGCGTCCAGCAGGGCGCCGGTCGCCTCGACCGCGTCGTTCGGCAGTCCCAGCGCCCGGGCGAAGACGTTCGTCGATCCGCCGGGCACCACCGCCAGCTTCGGCAGCCGGTCCGGATCGGGCCCGTCGTGCAGCAGGCCGTTGACCACCTCGTTGACCGTGCCGTCGCCGCCGAGGGCGACCACCAGGTCGAGACCCTCGTGCGCGGCCTTGCGGCCCAGGTCACGGGCGTGGCCCCGGTACTCGGTCGTCACCGCTTCCAGCTTCATCTCGCTGGCCAGCGCGTGGGTCAGGACGTCGCGCGTGCGCGCACTGGTCGTCGTCGCTGCTGGGTTGGCCACGAGGAGTGCACGCATGACCGCCAGAGTACCCACCCCTCCCCGGGCATTCCCTACCGACCGTCCCGTACCGCGCCGGCGGCACGCGGCTACCCTGCTGGGGTGAGTAAGAAGCAGAGCCGTCAGCAGAGCCGTCGGCAGACCCCGAACGCCCCCGCCGCCGCGGTCGCCGCACCCGCGGTCGCCCCTGCCGCTGCGCTGCCCCGTCGGCTCACCGCCGCCGCCGTGCTCACCGCCCTGGAGGGCCTGGCCCTGGCCGGGCTCGGCGTCTACATGCTGTTCGTCGGCATCGCCGGCGACCCCGACTCCCCGCAGCAGGCCGAGACCGGCGGGGTGACCCTGCTCGCGCTCGCCGCGCTCCCGCTCGTCGCCGCGCGGGGCCTGCGCCTGGGCCGCCGCTGGAGCCGCGGCCCGGCACTGATCACGCAGCTCATGGCGATGCCGGTGGCGTGGACCCTGTGGACCACCGGCGGCGCGATGACGGCCGCCGCCGTGGCACTGGCCCTGGCCGCCATCGCCGTGACCGTCCTGCTGGTGAACCCCACGGCCACCGAGGCGCTCGGCATCGGGCCCGGCGAACAGGCCCGATGACCCCGCCCCTCACGTAGGCCGGCGGCTACTCCTCCACGAGGAGCTTCTCCCGGAGCTGGGCCAGGGTGCGGGCCAGCAGCCGGGACACGTGCATCTGGGAGATGCCGACCTCCTGCGCGATCTGCGACTGGGTCATGTTGCCGAAGAACCGCAGCAGCAGGATCCGCTTCTCCCGCGGCGGCAGTCCCTCCAGGAGCGGCTTGAGGGACTCGCGGTACTCGACGCCCTCCAGCGCCTCGTCCTCCGAGCCCAGGGTGTCCGCGACGGCCGGGGACTCGTCGTCCGTGTCCGGCACGTCCAGGGAGAGCGTGCTGTAGGCATTGGCCGATTCCAGCCCCTCCAGCACCTCCTCCTCGGAGATCCCGAGCCGTTCGGCCAGTTCGTGCACCGTCGGCGAGCGGCCGTGCTGCTGCGACAGCTCGGCCGTGGCCGTGGTCAGCGACAGCCGCAGCTCCTGGAGGCGGCGGGGGACCCGTACCGCCCAGCCCTTGTCGCGGAAGTGCCGCTTGATCTCGCCGACCACGGTGGGCGTGGCGTACGTCGAGAACTCGACCCCGCGGTCCGGGTCGAACCGGTCCACCGACTTGATCAGGCCGATCGTCGCGACCTGCGTCAGGTCGTCCAGCGGCTCGCCGCGGTTGCGGAACCGCCGAGCCAGGTGCTCGACGAGCGGCAGGTGCATCCGGACCAGCCGGTTGCGCAGTTCCGCGCGCTCCGGTGAGCCCTCGGGCAGCTCGCGCAGCTCGAAGAACAGGGCCCGCGCACCGCTGCGGTCCCGCGGATCCGGCAGCGCCACGGGCGCGGCCGGCACCGCCGGGGCCGTGGCAGCGGCCTCCGGTGGCTGTGGTTGGTCGTGCTGGTTCTCGCTCATAGGGCCCGCCCGTCGCTCCGCCGAGTCCAAAAAGCCGTCTTCCGCATCCGCGTCAGCCGGGTGCGGCCGGGCGTGCTGCTGTTCCGGAATGCCGCCGTCGACCTCGTGCCGTACCCGGGGCCGATCCCCGCCCCGCACCGGGATCTCCCCGCCGCTCACACCGGGCCTGGCCCCGCGCCGCGCTGTTTGTAGAGACTGATGCTCACCGTCCGGTTCTCCTCGACCGTCGCCTCGACCTTGCCGGCCAATGCCGACAGGACCGTCCACGCGAACGTGTCGCGCTCCGGCGCGCGGCCGTCGGTGGTCGGCGCCGAGACGGTCACCTCCAGCGAATCGTCCACCAGCCGGAAGACGCAACTGAGGACGGAGCCGGGCACGGCCTGCTGGAGCAGGATCGCGCAGGCCTCGTCCACCGCGATGCGGAGGTCCTCGATCTCGTCGAGAGTGAAGTCCAAACGGGCTGCGAGACCGGCCGTGGCCGTTCGCAGCACGGACAGGTAGGCACCCGCAGCGGGCAGCCGGACTTCCACGAAGTCCTGGGTCCCGGGCTCGCCTGCGATCTGGGACACCCTCACCTCCAAGGTGGTACGAGCTCTGTTCGCCGGTGACGCTATCGCGATCCGGGTGATCGTGTCGCGGCACCCCTCACAGCGCCCCTTTCGGGGCGCCCGGGCCGACCTGCCGTGCGTCCAGTGACTGATGGTAAGCCCATGGGTACGCACAGTGGCTAGAGGTCTGCGGGCCCAATTCGGGGGAACCGGCGGAGGGTTGACCTACCCCGGTTCAGACGATCGAACCGTCGACGAAGCACCATCGCCAGGTCTCCCCCGGCTCGAAGCTCCGCATCACCGGATGGCCGGTCTCCTGGTGGTGCGCGGTGGCGTGCCGGTGGGGGGAGGAGTCGCAGCAGGCCACGTACCCGCACCCGAGGCACATCCGCAACTGCACCGGATGGCTCCCGAGTGCCAGACATTCCGGGCAGGTCATCGCATGTGGGACGGGCTCGGGGCGCGGCAGTTCTGCAACGTGGGTGCACTCGCTCATGATGGCCAGCGTACGACCAGGCTGCGTGTGCACGACGCGATGAGGGTGGATCGTCATGGAGGTATTGCCGCTGGTGGCGCTGGTGGCGGGCAGCGCCGCGGTGGCGGGCCTGGCCCGCCGCACGCCGGTGCCCGCGCCGCTGCTGCTCGTCGCGGTCGGGCTGATCGCGGCGTACGTCCCGGGCGTGCCGCCGTACGTCCTCGACCCGCACATCGTGCTGCCGCTGCTGTTGCCGCCGCTGCTGCACACGGCCGCGGTGGACAGCTCGTACCTCGACCTGCGGGCCAACGTCCGGCCGATCGCGCTGCTGTCGGTCGGCTACGTGCTCTTCGCGACGCTGGCCGTCGGCTACGCGGCGTACCTGCTGGTGCCGGGGCTCTCGCTGCCCGTGGCGCTGGTGCTGGGCGCGGTGATCGCCCCGCCGGACGCGGTGGCGGCGACCGCGATCGCCCGCAAGCTGGGCCTGCCGAACCGGATCACGACCATCCTGCAGGGCGAGTCCCTGGTCAACGACGCCACGGCGATCACCGCCTACAAGGTGGCGCTCGCCGCGGCCGTCGGGGTCGGCGCGGGCTGGGCCGGGGGGATCGCGGAGTTCCTGCTCGCCTCCGTCGGCGGGGTCGGCGTGGGCCTGCTGCTGATGGTGCCGATCCACCAGCTGCGCAAGCGGCTGAAGGAACCCCTGCTCCAGAACACCCTGTCGCTGCTGATCCCGTTCGTGGCGTACGCGGCGGCCGAACGGGTGCACGCCTCGGGAGTGCTGGCGGTCGTCGTCGTCGCCCTCTACCTCGGGCACCGGAACTGGCAGGTCGACTTCGCCACCCGGCTCCAGGAGGAGGCGGTGTGGAAGATGGTCTCCTTCGTCCTGGAGTCCGTGGTCTTCGCGCTGATCGGACTCCAGCTGCCGGTGGTCCTCAAGGGCCTGGGGGAGTACGAGCCCTCCGCCGTGGTCGGGTACGCGGTCGCCGTGTTCCTCGCCGTGGTGGCGGCCCGCTTCCTGTGGGTGTTCCCCGCGACGTTCCTCCCGCGGTGGCTCTCCGAACGCATCCGGGACCGGGAACCGGAGACCAACTGGAAGGCCCCGGTGATCGTGGGCTGGGCCGGCATGCGTGGCGTGGTGTCGCTGGCGATCGCGTTCTCGGTGCCGCTGGACGTCCCGCACCGCAACCTCATCCTCTTCCTCACCTTCACGACCGTCATCGGGACCCTGGTCGTCCAGGGCCTGACGCTGCCGCCGCTGATCAAGCTGCTGAAACTGCCGCCCCGCGACGTCCGGGCCGAGACGCTCGCCGAGGCGCAGGCGCAGAGCGAGGCCTCGCGGGCCGCCGAGGACCGGCTGGCGGAACTGCTGGAGGACTCGGAGCACAACGCGCTGCCGCCGCCCCTCGTGGAACGGCTGCGCACGGTGTTGGAGCGCCGCCGCAACGCGGTGTGGGAGCGGCTGGGCGAGGTCAACGCACGGACGGGGGAGTCGGCCGACGACGTCTACCGCAGGTTGGCGCGGGAGATGATCGCGTCCGAGCGGGAGGTGTTCGTGGCCCTGCGCGACGCCCGCCGGATCGACGACGAGATGCTGCGCGCGCTGCTGCGCCGGCTGGACCTGGAGGAGGCGGCGGCCTACCGGGAGGAGTCCGCCTGATCGCCGCTGCCGCCGGTACGGCCCCACCGGCGGCGGCAGCGGCGGCGGTTCACGGCCGGCCGGTGATGACGGCGGCCAGGGTGGTGCCCCGGGGGAAGGCGCCCGACCCGGCGAGGGCGACGAGCGCCCACAGCAGCTTGGCCACGTAGATCCGCTCGACGGGGAACCCGTGCCGCTCGCCGAAGTCGGCGGCGAAGGCCTCCAGGGCGGCCGGGACGCGGGCGTAGCCGCCGTGGTCGAATCCCTCGGCCAGGCTCCAGTCGCCGACCGGCCCGCCGAAGGCGGCCTCCTGGAGGGAACGTATCCCCGCCCCCAGGAAACCGCCCGCGAGGACCGGTACGCCGAGGGCCCGCGCGTCCGGGCCGAGGCCGGCGGCCAGGCCGGCGAGGGTGCCGCCCGTGCCGCAGGCCACCGCCACCACGTCGGCCTGGCCGCGCAGCTCGCGGCCCAGTCCGGCGCACCCCCGCAGGGCGAGGGCGTTGCTGCCGCCCTCGGGGACGACGTACGCGCCGGAGGCGCCGGCCCCGGCCAGCAGCCGGTCCCGGGTCCCGGGCTCCGCCTTGCGGCGGTAGTCGGACCGGGTCACGAAGCACAACCGCATGCCGTCCGCCGCGCACCGGGCGAGGGAGTCGTTGAGGGGCCGACCGGCGAGTTCGTCCCCGCGCACGATGCCGGTGGTGCGCAGGCCGAGCAGCCGGCCGGCCGCCGCGGTGGCCAGCAGGTGGTTGGAGTAGGCGCCGCCGAAGGTGACGAGCTCCTCGTGCCCGGCCTCCAGGGCGGCCCGGAGGTTGGGCGCGAGCTTGCGCCACTTGTTGCCGGGCAGCTCCGGGTGCACGAGGTCGTCCCGCTTGAGCAGCAGTCGGACCCCGTGCGCGGTGAACCGCTCGTCGGCCGCCTCGACCAGCGGGGACGGCGGACGGGGACACAGTTCGGGGTGGCTCACCCCTTCATTGTCGGCCCGGGCGGGGCGCGGGGCGGCCGGTCACTTGAGGCGTTCGGCCACGCGGGCCCTCATCGAGGCCATCGTGAAGCCCCTGGGGTCGACCTTGCCCGGCTGCCATTCGAGGTGGCCGATGACCGACGGGGCGGTCCAGCCGTGCACCCGGCACAGGGCGGCGGCCGCGCGGGCGATGGCGTCGAGCTGTACCGCGGGCCAGGGGTCCTTGCCGTCGCCGAGGTTCTCGCACTCGAAGCCGTAGAAGTGGCGGTTGCCGTCGGTGTCCGCGCTGTGGTCGGGGGGCAGTCGCTTCTCGGCGATGACCGCGGCGAGGACGTCGGAGTCGCCGGAGCCGGCGTGGTTGGTCCGGCCGTGGCCGACCAGGTGGACCCGTCCGTCCTTGGCGATCACCCCGTGACAGAGCGGGCCGGGCAGGTCCGCGTGTCCGTCCCGGCAGAGGGCGACGGTGTACGGGGTGCCGCGCGTGACGGTGTGGTGGATCATCACGCCGTGCACGGGACCCCAGGGGCCCTTGTGGTTGCGGTTGTGGGTGCGCCAGGAGCCGACCTCGACGACGGTCAGGCCTTCGTTCCGGAGTGCGTTGATGAAACGGTCCGCGGACATGGGTGCGGCCATGGCCGCCTCCTTTGCGGTGCGTGAGAGACACACTGCGTGTGCGCCTCGTTACGTTCCGGTGTAGTGGAGGCGACCCTTCCGGGGCTAGGGCGTTCGTACGGTGAGCGAGCGGATCCGGCCGGCGGTCAGGCCGACGCCAGCCACAGGTCCGGGCCGAACACCTCGTAGTGGATGTCCGACGCCGGCACGCCCTTGGCGATCAGCTGGCCGCGCACCGCCCGCATGAAGGGCAGTGGTCCGCACAGGTAGGCGGTGGTGCCGGGGGCGACCGGGACGTCCGTCAGGTCGACGAGGCCGGTGGCGTCGCCCGGCTCGGCGGCCTCCTCGTACCAGAAGCGGGCCGAGGCGTCGGCGAGCTTGTGGGTGAGGGCCCGGTGGTCGGCGCCCAGGGCGTGGTCGGCGGGGGAGCGGTCTGCGTGCACGACGGTGACGGGGGCGGTGTGCCCGGTTTCGGCCAGGTGCTCCAGCATCGACAGCATAGGGGTGCAGCCGATGCCGGCCGAGGCGAGCAGCACCGGCGCGGAGCCGTCCCGCAGGACCAGGTCCCCGTACGGGGCGGAGACGCGGAGCCGGTCGCCCGTGCGGATCCGGGCATGCAGGTGGTTCGAGACCTCGCCGTCGGGGCCGCCGGCGGCCGGGCCGTGCACGCGCTTGACGGTGATCGCGCGGACCGGCGAGCCGGGGGCCCGGGAGAGGCTGTACTGGCGGATCTGACGGGCCCCGTCGGGGAGTTCGACCTGGACGGAGACGTACTGACCGGGCCGGAAGTCGGGTGCGGGGGCGCCGTCGGCGGGGGTCAGGTGGAAGGTGGTGCAGTCCGCCGTCTCCTCGACCCGCGCGGCCACGGTCCACTCCCGCCACACGTCCCCGGCGAGGACCCGCTGCTCGGCGTAGAGGCGCTCCTCGATGGCGACGAGGGCGTTCGCCATCAGCCAGTAGACCTCGTCCCAGGCCTCGGCGACCTCGGGGGTGACGGCTTCGCCGAGGATCTCGACGATCGCGGCGAAGAGGTGGGTGTGCACGACCGGGTACTGCTCGCGGGTGACGCCCAGCGAGGCGTGCTTGTGCGCGATGCGGCCGAGCATCACGTCGGGGCGGGTGCCGGGGTTCTCGACGAGGTGGGTGGCGAAGGCGGCGATGGAGCCCGCCAGTGCCTGCTTCTGGAGGCCCGCGTTCTGGTTGCCGCGGTTGAACAGGTCGCGGAGCAGTTCCGGGTGGGCCGTGAACAGCTTGCTGTAGAAGAGCTCCGTGATGTCGCCGATCGCCGCCCCGACGGCGGGCAGGGTGGCGCGTACGGTCGCGGTCGACTTCTCGGACAGCATGGGGGCTCCTCGCCTAATTGGTATGTGACATGCGTATTAAAGGGCCGAAAAAAGGGCCCGTCGCGGTGCGGACATTCGTTCGAGATCCCCTCGGATCCCAGCGTAGGCGGGCCGAACGGCGGACCGAACCGGCCATCCGGCCCGTGGTGGCGGGCCTTTCGGCCCCCGCCTCAGCCCGGGCCGGACGGCCCGGCGCCGGATCCGCCCGAGAGGCTCAGGAGCAGCGGGCCCGTCGGGCTCGCCACCAGGTCGTTCACCGTGAGCGGGTCCAGTGCGGCGAAGAACGCCTCCTGGGCCCGGCGCAGCGCGCCGCGCAGGACGCAGGCGCCGCGCAGCGGACAGGGAGTGGCGCCGTCGCAGTCCACGACGTCGCCGGCGCCCTCCAGTTCGCGCACCACGCCGCCGATGGAGGCGGCGCGTCCGGAAGGCGTGAGCGTCAGCCCGCCGCCCCGGCCCCGGCGCGCCTCGACCAGCCCCAGGTGTTGGAGCCGGGCGACCACCTTGGCGGTGTGGGTGTACGGAACCTCCATGGTCGCCGCCACTTCCCGGGTGGTGGGGAGGTCCGTCTCCTCGACGGCCAGGCGCATGAGGACGCGCAGCGCCAGGTCGGTGAATCGCGTCAGCCGCATGCCCACAGCGTAGAAACCTTGCATCCTGGATGCAAGTTAAAGCGGGGTTCGCGCTCGATCGGAGCGGGCGGTGTGCACGGTATGGCCGGAAACAGCCGTCGGAGTCGACCCCTCCGGCCGGGTCGGACCGCAGAGCATGCCCACACCCACACGGAGTAGTCCCACCCTTTTGTGTAATGGTCCGGCTGCGTTGCGTACTGGAAGGCTTTCGTACCGCATATCCATGGAGTGATCGAAGGGGAAAGACATGTCGGTCCAGGCAGGTTCCGAAACCGAAGCCCAGACACCGCAGCGCAGTCTCGGCACCTCGGCCGCACGGAACTTGGCAACCACGACCAAGTCCGCGCCGCAGATGCAGGAGATCACCTCGCGGTGGCTCCTGAAGATGCTCCCGTGGGTCCCCGTGCAGGGTGGTACGTACCGCGTCAACCGCCGACTGAGCTACTCGGTCGGCGACGGACGCGTGGAGTTCATCAAGACCGGGACCCAGGTCCAGGTCATCCCCGCCGAACTCGGGGAACTGCCGCTGCTGCGCGACTACGACGACGAGGCGGTCCTCACCGAACTCGCCAACCGGTGCCAGCAGATCGACTTCGAGCCCGGTCAGGAGCTCACCTCCTTCGGCAACACCTCCGACAGGGTCTTCCTGCTCGCCCACGGCCGCATCGACCACGTCGGCCCCGGCCCCTACGGCGAGGACGCCGTCCTGCGGACCGTCGCCGACGGCGCCTACTTCGGCGAGGACGCCCTCACCGACGGCGAGGCCATCTGGGAGTACACGGCCCGCGCCGCCACCCCCGGCACCGCCCTCGTCCTCTCCCGCCAGGACTTCCTGCTCCTCGCGGACCGGGTCGACTCCCTGCGCGAGCACGTCGAGAACGTCCGCACCCAGCCCGCCCAGCGCACCAACAAGTACGGCGAGGCCGCGATCGACCTCTCCGCCGGCCACCAGGGCGAGGCCGTGCTCCCCGGCACCTTCGTCGACTACGAGGGCCGACCGCGCGAATACGAGCTCTCCATCGCGCAAACGGTCCTGCGCGTCCACACCCGCGTCGCCGACCTGTACAACCAGCCGATGAACCAGACCGAGCAGCAGTTGCGGCTCACGGTCGAGGCGCTGCGCGAGCGCCAGGAGCACGAGATGCTCAACAACCGCGACTTCGGCCTGCTCCACAACGCCGACTACGACCAGCGCATCCAGCCCCACGACGGCGCGCCCACGCCCGACGACATGGACCAGCTGCTGAGCATGCGCCGCGGCTCCAAGATGTTCCTCGCGCACCCCAAGGCCATCGCCGCCTTCGGCCGCGAGTGCAACAAGCGCGGCCTGTACCCCGAGGCCATCGACATCGGCGGCAACCGGGTGCCCTCCTGGCGCGGCGTGCCGATCTTCCCGTCCAACAAGATCCCGATCAGCGACGCCCGTACGACCTCGATCCTGTGCATGCGCACCGGCGAGGAGGAGCAGGGCGTGATCGGCCTGCACCAGCCGGGGATCCCCGACGAGATCGAGCCGAGCCTGTCGGTGCGCTTCATGGGCATCAGCGAGCAGGCGATCATCTCGTACCTGGTCACCGCCTACTTCTCCGCCGCGGTGCTCGTCCCGGACGCGCTCGGCGTCCTGGAGAACGTCGAGATCGGCCGCTGGCGCTGATGACCCCCAACGCCCTCGCCGCGGGCGAGGGGCAGGAAGCCGCGGTCCTGCTGGAGCGCACGAGGGAGACGGTCAATCCGTGGCTGCGCCGTACCGTCGAGAGCCTGCCGGGCTCCATGCGGGACGTGGCGATGTACCACTTCGGCTGGCAGGAGGCGGACGGCACTCCGGCGGCGGGCAACGCGGGCAAGGCCATCCGGCCGGCGCTCGTGCTGGCCTCGGCGCAGGCCGTGGGCGGGCCGCCCGGGGTCGCCGAGGACGCCGTACGGGCGGCGGTGGCCGTGGAGTTGGCGCACAACTTCACGCTGCTGCACGACGACGTCATCGACAAGGACGTCCGGCGGCGCGGCCGGGCCACGGCCTGGACCGTCTTCGGCATCCCGGACGCGGTCATCACGGGCGACGCCATGATGGCGCTCGCGCTGCGGCAGCTCGCCGAGGACCCGCACCCGGCCTCGGCGGCGGCCTCGGCCCGGCTCGCGGCCTGCGTCATCGAGCTCTGCGCGGGGCAGCAGGCGGACTGCGCCTTCGAGCGGCGGCCCGACGTGTCCCTCGACGAGTGCCTGACGATGGCCACGGCCAAGACCGGGGCCCTGCTCGGCTGCGCGTGCGCCCTCGGCGCGCTGTACGCCGGCGCCGGGCCGGAGGAGGTCGACGCGATGGACGCCTTCGGCCGGGAGGCCGGGCTGGCCTTCCAGCTGATCGACGACCTGATCGGCATCTGGGGGGACCCGGGACACACCGGCAAACCGGCCGGGGCCGACCTGGTCGCGCGCAAGAAGTCCCTCCCGGTCGTGGCCGCCCTCACCTCGGGCACCGAGGCGGGGGCCGACCTCGCGGCCCTGTACGCGGGCCCGATGACCGCCGACGACGTGCGGGAGGCGGCCCGGGCGGTGGACCGGGCGGGCGGCCGTGACTGGGCGCAGGCCCATGCCGCCGACCGGATGGGCCGGGCGGTGCAGGAACTGTCGCGCGCCGTCCCGGACCTCGCGGCGGCGGGCGGACTGTTGGCGCTGGCGGAGTTCGTCACGCGGCGCACGCGGTGAACGCGTAGGGCGGGGCCGGGCGCCCACGACGAGCGCGCGCGTCGAGCTGCTGACGTCGAGCTGCTCGCGTCGGGCGCGGCGGCTCGCGCGGGCTCCCGGGCCCGAGGCCTGTTCCGGCACCGTGGTGGTGCCGGAACAGGCCTTTCTGCGTCGGAGGGTCAACTCTAGGATCGTTCACGGTTGTTGACACGTGAGTGAAGGGTGTGACCTGTGGTGCTGGAGATACGCCAAGCGGATCATTCCGAGCGGGACGCGGTGGCGCGGCTGCTCGACGAGGCCTTCCGGGACGACCCGGTCAGCACCTGGGTCTTCCCCGATCCGGAGCACCGGGCCGCCGTGCACGGCAAGTTCCTCGGCGTCTTCGTGGACGTGGCCCTGGAGGAGGGGCGGATCGAGCGCACCGCCGACGGTGCGGCGGCCGCGCTGTGGCTGCGGGTTCCGGCGGGCGAGCCGGAGGGCGAGGACGAGGTGCCGGCGCGGATGCGCGCGGTGGCCGACCCCGGCAACGAGCGCTGCGAGCTGGTCGGCCGGTTGACCGGGGAGGTCCATCCGACCGCCGAGGAGCACGAGTACCTGCTGATGATCGCCGTCGCTCCGGACCGGCAGGGCGAGGGGCTCGGCACCGAGCTGATCCGGCCGGTGCTGGAACGCTGCGACCGCGACGGGGTGGCCGCGTACCTGGAGGCGAGCAGCGAGCGCAGCATGCGCCTGTACGAGCGGCTGGGCTGGGAGTTCACGGGCCGGACGGTGCAGCTGCCCGACGGACCCCCGATGTGGCCCATGTGGCGCAAGCCGCAGGGCTGAGGCGCTCGCGTCCCGGGTTCCGCGGAAAAGGAGCTAGGCAAAGTACTTCATGTGAAGTACTTTGCTTGACGTGCCGCGGAGCGGTGGCACTGTCCAGTGGAAGAGAATCGCTTGCGCAAGCTCACGTACTTCATCGCCACCACGGTCGACGGCTTCATCGGAGCCCCCGACGGCGACGCCGATTTCCTCCTCTCCTTCCTCGACCCCGAGTTCATCGGCCACCTGACGGCCGAGTACCCGGAGACGATCTCCGCGCTCGGTCGAACCCGGCTCGGCATCGAGGACGCCGCCCCGAAGCGGTTCGACGCGGTCCTCATGGGTCGTCGCACCTACGAGCCGGGCCTCAAGGTGGGCATGACCAGCCCCTACGGCCACATGCGCGAGCAGTACGTCGTCTCGCGCGGCCTCGCCGAGAGCCCCGACCCGCAGGTGACGCTGATCGCCGGGGACGTGGTCGAGAAGGTCCGCGAGCTCAAGGCGCGGGACGGGCTCGGCATCTGGCTGTGCGGCGGCGCGGACCTCGCCGGGCAGCTCGCCGACGAGATCGACGAGTACGTCGTCAAGACCTACCCGGTCGTCGTGGGGACCGGCATGCCGATGTCCCGGGCCGGCTTCGGCGTGCGCCCGCTGGAGCTGACCGGCTGCACCGTCCTCGGCGGCGGTCAGACGATCACCGGCTACACCGTCAAGCGCTGACCCGCCGAGCCCGCGGGAACCGGACCGCCGCGGACGCGTGACCGGTGGCCCCGAAGCACGCGCACGAGGGACGGTCGGCCCCGCGGGCCGGGCACGAGCAGCAGACGTGCCCGGCCCGCGGGAGCCCCGTCGAGACGCCGGCCGGACATCGGTGGGGCACCTCCGGAGGCCCGGCGGGGCGCCTCCGGAGGGGCCGCGGGGAGACCGTACGGCGGTCCGTCAGCCCTTCGAGCCGAGGCCCGACGCGGCCAGACCGTTCGCCCAGAGCTGGTTCACGCGGGAGCGCTCCGCGCTGTTCGGGGTGGCGTTCTGGCACGAGGTGCCCGGGCCGCCGCCCGACATCAGCTCGCTGCACGGACCCGAGTAGTGGTCCGGCAGCCCCAGCACGTGACCGGTCTCGTGCGAGGTCACCCGGGTGGAGTTGTACTGCTGGTTCTGCCGGTAGTCCAGGAAGATGTAGCCCCGTCCGTGCCCGTCCGTGCTCGCGTACGAACCGCGGGAGTCGTTGCCCTCGCGGTACGAGAAGTTCCCGCCGGAGGCCACCTCCTGCAGCTTCACGTTGGCCACCGAGCTGTTCCAGATCCGCGTGGAGTTGGCTATCTGGGTGCGGAAGCTGGGCGCGCTGCGGGTGTTGTAGGTGACGGTCACCGCGAGGGCGCCCGGGTTCGCCGCGCGCTGCTCGGCCACCGAGCGCTGCACGGCGTCGAAGAAGGCGCGGTTGGCGTTCTCGTTCTCCTGCGAGCGCTCGTACGCCGCGTAGGAGGACGGGGAGCCGGCGGGGGTGGCGGCGGTGGCGGTGGGGACGATGCCGCCGAGCGCGGCGGCGACGCCGAGGCCGACGGCGGAGGCCAGCGTGGCCTTGCGGGAGTGGCGCATGTGGGGGAGCTCCTACTCATCCGGTGTGGGGGTGGTGGTTCGGTACCGGAGTCTGCGGGAGCGGATGGGGCCGGCGGATGATGTCAGAGCCCGATAACACCGGCCTATCGGGAAGTTTTCGGGAGGCCAACTGGCGTGAGAATGGCGCGATTCGGGGGGCTATCGGCGGCTGGTGCGGGCCACCGGCGCCGCCCTACTCTCGGGTCATGGAGCTTGAGGTGAGGCACCTGCGCGCGCTGTGCGCCATCGCCGACGCCGGCAGTCTGCACAAGGCGGCGCGGCAGCTCGGCGTGAGCCAGCCCTCGCTGACGACCCAACTGCGGAGGATCGAACGGGCCCTGGACGGCGAGCTGTTCCTGCGCGAGCGCACGGGCTGTCGGCCAACGCCGTTCGGACGCACGGTACTCGGGCGGGCGCGGCCCTTATTGGCCGAGATGGCCGCGTTGGTCGCGGAGGCGCGGGCGGCGGCCCACGGGCCCCGGCTCCGGATCGGTTCGACCGCGAGCCGGGCCCTGCCGGGTTGGCTGCGCAGGCTCCACCGAAGACATCCGGACGCGGAGACCTCGCTGGTCGTCGACGTCTCGGCCAACGCCCTGCTGCGGATGGTGGACGCCGGCCAACTGGACGTGGCGTTCGTCCACGAGGTGGAGGGCAGCCCGCTCCGGGTGCCGGCCGGGCTGCAACTGCACGTGCTGATGGAACGCGAGCCGCAGTTCGTCTCCATGTCCCGGGACCATCCGGCGGCGAGCTCGCCCATCGTGAAGCTGGCGGACCTGGCGCGGGACCGGTGGACCGTCGATCCCTCCGTCGACGGTGAGTGGGACGGGCTGCGCAGGGTGTTCGCCGGGGCCGGTCTCGACCCGCCCGTCCTGCACGCCGACTACCACACGGCGACCTCCCTGATCATCTCGGGCGAGGCGGTGGCGCCCTGCCAGCCCACGTCCGGACCGCGGGAGGACATGGCCATCAGGCCGCTGTCGGGGGACCCCCTCGCCGTGCGGCTGCTGCTCGCGACGCGGCCGGGCGCGCACGCGGAGGTCTTCGAGGACCTCCGCGCGGCCTACCGCGAAGTCGCCCTGAGCACGCCCCCGTACCGGGCGTGGCTCCGGCACCACGGGAACCGACTGCTGGTGGCCTGAGCCCTGCAGCCCTGCAGCCCTGCAGCCCTGCAGCCCTACAGCCCTACCGCCCTCTCGTCCGGTCCCACCCACCCCGGCGCCGCCACCCGCCCGCCATCCACCCCGCCGCACGCCCACCCACCCGCCCCCCTCCGAGCCCGGTTCCGGTGGCCATCGGCCACGGGCCGGGTTCCGTTGTATCGCGACATGCTGCTTGACTTCCCCCAGCCGCGATATATCGTGTTCTCACGAGACGCGATATGTTGCGTGCGTCGTCCACGAGGAGGAGCAGCACCATGACAGAGCAGATGACGTGGTCCGTCGCCGCACCCCAGAAGCTCGACTTCGAGCAGCCGGTGACGGAGCTGCGCGTCCGCGTCGTCGGCGGCACGGTCAACGTGGTCGCCGCCGACGAGGGGCCGGCCCGACTGGAGGTCGCCGAGGTGGACGGGCCGCCGCTGCACGTGGTGCAGGAGGGCGGGGCGCTCACCCTCTCCTACGAGGACCTCCCCTGGAACGGCGCGCAGGGCTTCAAGAAGTGGTTCGAGGGCAAGCCGTGGAAGGCCTGGTCCGGCTCCTCCGAGGACGGCCGCAAGGCATGGGAGCGCAGCGTCACCGTGACCGTCGCCGTACCCGCCGGCACCCGCGTCCAGGTGGCCGCCGTGAGCGCCGCGACCTTCGTGTCCGGCATCGGGGGCCCGGTCGACGTCAACGGGGTCTCGGGCGACACGACGCTCGTCGGACTCTCCGGCCGGATCAAGGCGCACACGGTCTCGGGCAGCGTCGAGGCGCAGTCCGTCACGGGTGAGCTGGGCTTCCACTCGGTCTCCGGCGGGCTGACGGTGGTCGACGGCTCCGGCGGCAACGTACGGGCCGACTCGGTCAGCGGTGACATGCTCATCGACCTCGCCCCGGACGCGGCCGCGCCGAAGCCGGTGGACATCTTCCTGAACTCGGTCTCCGGGGAGGTCGCCATCCGTCTCCCGCACCCCGCCGACGCCAAGGTGGAGGCCAACACCGCCACCGGCGGCGTCTCCAACGCCTTCGAGGACCTGCGGGTCTCGGGCCAGTTCGGCGCCAAGCGGATCACCGGCACCCTGGGCACGGGCGCGGGCACTCTGCGGGCCACCACCGTCTCCGGTGCCATCGCGCTCCTGCGCCGCCCCCAGGCCGAGGCCGACGCCCCCCTCCAGCTCGACAAGAAGGTGCTCTGACATGCCCCCCGTCTTCGCCCACGGCCGCCTCCGCCTCTACCTCCTCAAGCTGCTCGACGAGGCCCCGCGCCACGGGTACGAGGTGATCCGACTGCTGGAGGAGCGCTTCCAGGGCCTGTACGCGCCGTCCGCGGGCACCGTGTACCCCCGGCTGGCCAAGCTGGAGGCCGAGGGGCTCGTCACCCACGCCACCGAGGGCGGGCGCAAGGTGTACTCGATCACCGAGGCGGGCCGCGCCGAGCTCGCCGACCGGGTCGGTGAACTCGCCGACCTGGAGCTGGAGATCCGCGACTCGGTCTCCGAGCTCGCGGCCGAGATCCGTGACGACGTCCGGGGCGCCGCCGGTGACCTGCGGCGCGAGATGCGGGCGGCGGCCGCGGCCTCCGCGACGGCGACCCAGGTCGAGGACGAGTCCTGGAAGGCGGCCAAGGAGGAGCTCCGCAAGGCCAAGGCCGAGTGGAAGGAACAGGCGCGCCGGGCGAAGGACGAGAGCCGCCGGGCCCGTGAGGAGGCCCAGCAGGCGCGCCGTCAGGCCAAGGAGGCGCAGGAGCGGGCCCGCGAGGAGGTCCAGCGGATCGCCGCGCAGCTCCAGGAGCAGTTCACGAAGCCGGGCGGGGTCCTCGGCAACCTGGCCGGTGCCTGGCTGGGCGGCAACGGGGGTCACGCGGGTCACGGCGGCCACGCGGGTCACGGGGGCGACACCGACCACGGTGGTGCGGCCCGGGCCGGCGGGGCGACGACCCCGGACCACGGGTGGGCCGAGGACCTGACGGCCGGGTCCGACCCGGCGCGGGACCTGGACCGGCTGCTGGACCGGTTCCGCGACGACGTGCGCGACGCGGCCCGCGACCACGGCGTGACCCCGGCCCAGCTGGCCGAGGCCCGTGCCCACCTCGCGGCGGCCGCGACCCGCATCGCGGCGGGGCTGCGCCCGGGGGCCTAGGGGGTGTTCTGGAAGTAGCGCCGGGCGCCCGGAGGCCGCGGGCCGGGCGGGACTTCTAGAACACGCCCCAGAACCCGCCGGTGGCCGCCGGTCAGGCGGCCAGGCTCCGCTCCGCCGTCGCGTACGTGACGCCGTGGTCCGCGAGGACCTCGGCGACCGTGCCGGGTCGCGAGAGCAGGGCCAGCAGCAGGTGCAGGGTGCCGATGTGACGGTCCTTGCGGCCCAGGGCGATCCGCAGGGACTGCTCCAGGGCCTTCTTGGCGCCCTGGGTGAAGGGGAAGTGGCGCTGCTCGGGATCCGGGCGCCCGAGCACCGAGCGCAGCGAGGAGCCCAGGGTCCGCCGGCGCGGGGCGGCCGGGGTCAGTGCTCCCGAGCCGTGGCTCTCCTCGATCCGGGAGACGATCTCCCCGAGGTCGATGCCGAGCCCGGCCAGCGCCTCCTCGTCGGCCCGGGACATGCCCCCGCGGCGCCGGGCTTCGGCGAGGGCGGCCGTCACCGACTCCCGGTCCACGCCCAGGGGGTCGAGGGCGCCCAGGGCCAACAGGGAGAGCAGCAGGTGTTCCTCGGCCACGGTGGAGGCGCCGGTCCGGCGTGCCTCCGTGACCGCCCCCGACACCGCGTCGCGGGCGTCCCGGGTGAAGCGTTCGAACATCAGAGCCTCCCGTGTTTCTTGTGCACGGCCTGCCGGCTGACGCCCAGCTCGGCCGCGATCTCCTGCCAGGACCAGCCCTGGGCGCGGGCGCTGCGCACCTGCACGGTCTCCAGCTGCTCAAGCAGCCGCCGGAGCGCGGCAACGGCCCGCAGGCCCACACGGGGGTCCCGGTCTCCTGCTCGTTCGGCGAGGTCGGTGGCTTCCGTCATGCATGTCAATGTAGGTTGACAAGGGAGGGCTGTCAACCTTCATTGACGAACGGGGGCGGTGCGGCGGCGCGGGAGTGCCCGCGCCGGGGGGTCAGACCGTGAGCACGACCTTGCCGAACAGGTCGCCCGATTCCAGCTTCTCGAAGCCCTCGCGCGCCCGGTCCAGGGGCAGCACCTCGTCGATGACGGGCCGCACGCCGGTGGCGGCGCAGAAGGACAGCAGGTCCTCCAGCTCGTCCTTGGTGCCCATGGTCGAGCCGACGACCTTCAGCTCCAGGAAGAAGATGCGCGTCAGCTCGGCGTGCGCGGGCCGGTCGCCGCTGGTGGCGCCGGAGATCACCAGGGTGCCGCCCGGGCGCAGCGACTTGATGGAGTGCGACCAGGTGGCGGCGCCCACGGTCTCGATGACCGCGTCCACCCGGTGCGGGAGCCGTGCGCCGGGCTCGAACGCCTCCGTCGCGCCCAGTTCCACGGCCCGCTCGCGCTTGGCGGCGTCCCGGCTGGTCGTGAAGACCCGCAGGCCCGCCGCCCGGCCGAGGACGATCGCGGCGGTGGCGACCCCGCCGCCGGCGCCCTGGACGAGGACGGAGTCACCGGGGCGCACCCCGGCGTTGGTGAAGAGCATCCGGTACGCCGTCAGCCAGGCCGTGGGCAGGCAGGCGGCCTCCGCGAAGGACAGCTCGGCCGGCTTGCGCAGGACGTTCCAGGCGGGGACGGTCACCTGCTCGGCGAAGGTGCCCTGGTAGCGCTCGGTCAGGATCGACCGGGGCTCGTCCGGGCCGACGCCGTGGCCGCTCTGGCCGATCACGGAGTGCAGGACGACCTCGTTGCCGTCCTGGTCGATCCCGGCGGCGTCGCAACCGAGGATCATCGGGAGCTTGTCCCCGGAGAGGCCGACCCCGCGCAGCGACCACAGGTCGTGGTGGTTGAGGGAGGCGGCGCGGACGTCGACGGTGACCCAGCCCGGACGGGCCTCCGGCGCCGGGCGTTCGCCCAGTACGAGGCCGCTCAGCGGCTGGTCACGGTCGATCTTGGCGGCGTAGGCAGCGAACATGCCGTGACGCTACCGCTCGGTAGGGTCGGGATTCCAGACCTACCGGGGCCGGGTCGTGAGGCCTTCGTCGCACGGGCCGGGCGCCGAAAGGGGTGAGGCCCGGCCGGAACGTTCCGGCCGGGCCTCACCCGTAGTGCTGTGTTCCGCGTGGATCAGACCAGGCGGGCCACTCCGTCGGCCTTCGCCGCGGCGGCGACCGCGGCCGAGACGGCCTCGGCGACGCGCGCGTCGAACGGCGACGGGATCACGTAGTCGGCGGCGAGCTCGTCACCCACGACGCCGGCGATGGCGTCGGCGGCGGCGATCTTCATGCCTTCGGTGATCCGGGTCGCGCGGACCTTGAGGGCCCCGGCGAAGATGCCCGGGAAGGCCAGCACGTTGTTGATCTGGTTCGGGAAGTCCGAACGGCCCGTCGCCACGACCGCCGCGTACTTGTGCGCGACGTCCGGGTGGACCTCCGGGTTCGGGTTGGCCATGGCGAAGACGAACGCGTCCTTCGCCATCGAGGCCACCGCCTCCTCGGGCACCGTGCCGCCGGAGACGCCGATGAAGACGTCCGCGCCGGCCAGCGCCTGCTCCAGCGAGCCGGTCCTGCCCGTCTTGTTGGTCAGGCCCGCGATCTCGGCCTTGACGTCCGTCAGGTCCGAGCGGTCCGCCGAGACGACGCCCTTGCGGTCGGTGACGCAGACGTCGCCGATGCCCGCGTCCACCAGGATCTTGGCGATGGCGATGCCCGCGGCGCCGGCGCCCGAGATGACGGCCCGCAGGTCGCCGAGGGTGCGCCCGGTGAGCTTGGCGGCGTTGCGCATGGCGGCCAGCGTCACGATGGCCGTGCCGTGCTGGTCGTCGTGGAAGATCGGGATGTCCAGCGCCTCCTGGAGGCGCCGCTCGATCTCGAAGCAGCGGGGCGCGGAGATGTCCTCCAGGTTGACCCCGCCGAAGGACGGAGCGAGACGGATGACCGTCTCGATGATCTCGTCCGTGTCCTTGGTGGCGAGTGCGATCGGAACCGCGTCCACGCCGCCGAACTGCTTGAAGAGAATGGCCTTGCCCTCCATCACGGGGAGGGAGGCTTCCGGGCCGATGTCACCGAGTCCGAGCACCGCAGTGCCGTCGGTGACGACGGCGACCACGTTGGACTTCCAGGTGTACTCGTTGACCAGGTCCGGCTGCTCGGCGATGGCGCTGCACACCTTCGCCACGCCGGGGGTGTACGCGAGGGACAGGTCGTCCTTGTTGAGGACGGGCACGGTGGCCTGGATGGCCATCTTGCCGCCCCGGTGCAGTGCGAACACCGCGTCGGGGTTGTTGTCCGTCGCGCTGTCACTGCGAGGGTTGACGATCTCCGCTGCCACTTTGTGTGACCCCTTAAGTCCTTTGAATCGTTGAGGGTGGCCACTCCTGGTTAAGGGGTGGGCGGGCACCGCGTCCGTGCTCCTCGTCGACGGTTGGACCGTCTCCGCGGAGGGGAGGTTCGTACGCGCGGGCGCGCCGCACGCGCGCCCTGAGCCCCGGATGAGGGGTGTAAGGATCTGTTCTACCCGAAGAACGCTCGGCCGGACGAGTCGATTCCCGCACGATCGTAGGCTCCTTGTCCGGGTTTTGGCTAAAAGTCCAAACCTCGATGTCCAGCAGACGAGACGCGCCGCAAAAACTGAGGCGAAAGAGGCTGGTCACAGGCTTTTGTGCGGCGCTGACAGCCGTTCCCCGCAGTCCTGTTGGGTGATCGGGTGCGCCCGTTATCTGATTTTGACCTTATGGGCAGCCTGAATGCGTCAGTCCGAATGGCAAGATGCCGTAATCACACAAGGTCGCGACACTCGATGGTGCGTGCCCCGACCGTTCTCGGATGCTTTTCCACCTGCCGGAGGAACCAGCTCATGACCGCAAGCACCACCCGTCGTACGACCGCCGCCCGGTCCCGGATCGCCGCGGTCGGCGCGATCGCGGTCACCGGTGCCCTGATCCTCACGGGCTGTGGCGACCAGACCGACTCTGGCTCCTCGACCCCCTCGGCCAAGACCGACAACAGCGCCCCGCTGTTCTCGAAGCTGCCGAAGAAGATCCAGGACGCCGGTGTCGTCAAGGTCGGTTCCGACACCGCCTACGCCCCGATGGAGTTCGTCGACGGCGGCAAGATCGTCGGTGTCGACCCCGACATCGCCGACGCCCTGGGCAAGCAGCTCGGTGTGAAGTTCCAGTTCACCTCCGGCACCTTCGACGGCCTGATCACCTCGCTGGAGACGGGCCGCCAGGACGTCGCCATGTCGTCGATCACCGACAACAAGAAGCGCCAGGAGGGCCTGGACGACAAGGGCGCCAAGATCGGCAAGGGCGTCGACTTCGTCGACTACTTCTCCTCCGGCGTCTCGCTCCTGGTCAAGAAGGGCAACCCGGACAACATCAAGTCGCTCGACGACCTCTGCGGCAAGACGGTCGCCGTCCAGCGCGGCACCACGTACGAGGACACCTTCAAGGCGCAGGCCGAGAAGTGCGGCGACAAGAAGCTCACCATCGAGGCCTTCGACACCGACGCCGAGGCGCAGACCCGCGTCAAGGCCGGCGGCGCCGTGGCCGACCTGAACGACTTCCCGGTCACCGCCTACACCGCGAAGACCTCGGGCGGCGGCAACGACTTCGAGGTCGCCGGCCAGCAGGCCGACGTCGGCCTCTTCGGCATCGCGGTCTCCAAGGAGAACACGCAGCTCCGCGACGCCATCAAGGAAGCGCTCGACGCCATCATCAAGGACGGCTCCTACGCCAAGGTCCTGGAGAAGTGGAACGTGAAGGACAGCGCCGTGCCGTCCGCCACGATCAACGCAGGCAAGTGACTCCCGAGCGAGCGCACCACTGAAGGGCAGTCATTGTGACTGACAAGATCGACAAGGGTCCGGCCGCAACCCCGCCGGCCGGGCCCGGCGCCTCGGGCACCACCTACGAGGCCATCAAGGCCATCCCCGTCCGCCACTACGGTCGCTGGATCAGCGCCGTGGTCGTGGCGGTCCTGCTCGCCTGGCTCGTCTACGCCTTCTCCCAGGGCAAGATCATCTGGGCGACGGTCGGTGACAAGCTGTTCGACCCGGCGGTCCTCGCAGGCCTCGGCAACACCATCATCATCAGCATCTCCGCCATGGCGCTGGGCCTCGTGCTCGGCATCCTGTTCGCGGTGATGCGGCTTTCGAACAACCCGGTCACGAGCTTCGTGTCCTGGCTCTACATCTGGTTCTTCCGCGGCACCCCGGTCTACGTACAGCTCCTCGTGTGGTTCAGCCTCCCGCTGATCTTCCAGTACATCAACCTCGGTCCGATCTACAAGAACGAGACCGTCGACGTCATGACGCCGTTCATGGTCGCCCTGCTGGGCCTCGGCCTGAACGAGGGCGCCTACATGGCGGAGATCGTCCGTGCGGGCATCCAGTCCGTCGACGAGGGCCAGAGCGAGGCCTCGCACGCGCTCGGCATGACCCGGACGCAGACCATGCGCCGCGTCGTGCTGCCGCAGGCGATGCGCGTGATCATCCCGCCGACCGGCAACGAGTTCATCAACATGCTGAAGACCTCGTCCCTGGTCTCGGCGGTGCAGTACACCGAGCTCCTGCGGGCCAGCTCCAACATCGGCAGCACGGCCGGCGCGGTCATCGAGATGTACTTCGTCGCCTCCATCTGGTACCTCGCCCTCACCAGCGTCTTCAGCGTCGGGCAGTACTACCTGGAGCGGCGTTACGCACGCGGTTCGCTGCGCAGCCTGCCGCCCACGCCGTTCGAGCGGCTGAAGGCCAACCTGAACATGTTCCGCCGTACGGAGGTGGCGAAGTGACCGCCCAGCCGATGGTCAAGGCAGAAGGCGTCCACAAGTCGTACGGCGCCGCCCACATCCTCCGCGGCATCGACCTGGAGGTCGCGCCCCGGGAGGTCTTCTGCCTGGTCGGTCCGTCCGGCTCCGGCAAGTCGACGTTCCTGCGGTGCATCAACCACCTGGAGCGCATCAACGCCGGCCGGCTCTCGGTCGACGGGCAGCTGGTGGGGTACAAGCAGAAGGGCGACAAGCTCTACGAGCTGAAGGACAGCGAGGTCGCGGCCCAGCGCCGGGACATCGGCATGGTCTTCCAGCGCTTCAACCTCTTCCCGCACATGACGGCCATCGAGAACGTCATGGAAGCCCCGGTCATGGTCAAGGGCGAGTCCAAGGCGGTGGCCCGTGCGCGCGCGGTCAAGCTCCTGGACCGCGTCGGCCTCGGCGACAAGGGCGGGAACTACCCGACCCAGCTCTCCGGCGGCCAGCAGCAGCGCGTGGCGATCGCCCGCGCGCTGGCCATGGAGCCGAAGCTGATGCTCTTCGACGAGCCCACCTCGGCGCTCGACCCGGAGCTCGTCGGTGACGTCCTCGACGTCATGCGTGACCTGGCCGAATCGGGCATGACCATGATCGTGGTGACCCACGAGATGGGCTTCGCCCGCGAGGTCGGCGACAACCTCGTGTTCATGGACGGCGGTGTGGTGGTCGAATCCGGCAACCCGCGCGACGTCCTGGGCAACCCGCAGCACGACCGGACGAAGGCGTTCCTGTCCAAGGTGCTGTGAGCGGTACGCGCACGACGCCGCAGGGGCGGTACGGGATCCCGTACCGCCCCTGCGGCGTTTCCGCGCCGATTTCCCGCCCCGGCGCGGATGCCCCACTTCAGACCGCGGATTTCCTACTTCAGACCTAGGACCAGCGCGTCCGAGGGGGAGCGCCAGACGGTACGGGCCTCGCCGAAGCCCGCTTCGCGCAGCGTCCGGGCGTGCCAGGCCTCGTCGGGGGTGTCGCCGTCGGCGTGTTCCCCGTAGATCGCGAACCGGGCCTCGGTCGGCCCGGCCAGCACGGGGTCGGCCGCCGCCAGCTCCCACCACTGCCGCCAGTCCAGGACCCCGTCGGCCTTCTCGCGGTCCATGCCGGCGTGGCGGTGGGCGCGTTCGGCGGCGGCGATGCGCGGGGCGGAGGGGTCGGGCATGCGGTCGGCGTTCATGAACACCCCGCCCGGCCGGACCAGGGGCGCGATCTGCCCGTACAGCGCCGCCAGGGCGGGGCTGTGCAGCCAGTGCAGCGCGGTCGCGGTCAGGACCGCGTCGTAGGAGTCGTACGGGAGGGCCGCGCGCCAGTCGGGGTCCTTGAGGTCGGCGGTCACGAAGGTGACCCGGTCGTCGCCCTCGAAGTGGCCCCGGGCGATCGTCAGCAGCGCGGGGTCGAGATCCAGCCCCGTACTCGTCGCCGACGGGAACCGCTTGAGCAGCCGGTCCGTGATACTTCCCGTACCGCACGCCAGATCCAACACCCGGGGGGAGGGGCCCACCAGTGCCTCGACCATGTCCAGCATCACCCGGAACCGCTCCTCGCGGTCGGGCAGGTACCACTCCTGCTGCCGGTCCCAGCTGTCCTGCCAGGCCTGCCAGTCCGTACCGATCGCGCCGGTCACCGCGTCCGTCACCCTGAAGTCCTCCGTACGTAATACCCTCGAAGACGTATCAGCCGTTACCTCGGCTCCCGCTCACCCTAAACCGCAGCCGTAAGGACTACAAGTGGAACTGGCCCATTACTCGGACTATGCCGTGCGCCTGGTCAACACCGAGGAGCCGGCCCGCAACAAGGACTCGCTCACCTCGGTGGACGACGTCCGCGCCCTCTTCGGGGCCAGCGTGCAGATGGCGCGCCGGGTCACCGACACCGACGTCACCCGGTTCCGCAACGTCCGCGGCCGGCTGCGCTCCGTCTTCGAGGCCGCCGACGGCGGGGACCACGTCCTCGCCGTGGACCTCCTCAACTCCCTGCTCATGGAGTTCCCCGTCAGCCCGCAGGTCTCCGGCCACGAACTCGTCGGACCCGACGGACGCCCCGACTGGCACATCCACCTCGCCGACCACCCGTCCAACGCCTCGGCCGGCTACGCCGCCATCGCCTCCATGGGCCTGGCCTTCCACCTCACCGAGCACGGCCCCGACCGCCTCGGCCTGTGCCAGGCACCGCCCTGCCGCAACGCCTACCTCGACACCTCCACCAACCGCTCCCGGCGCTACTGCTCCGACCGCTGCGCCACCCGCGCCAACGTCGCCGCCTACCGCGCCCGCAAGCGGCTGGAGGCCGAGGAATCCGCCCGCAGCACCCGCAGCGCCGACGCCGCCCAGGACAGCCGGGCCCTCAGCGAGCGCTGACCCGCCGGGAGCGGCCGCAACCGCAGCACCGCCGTCGCCAGCACCAGCTCCTCGGGCACGGCCCCGTAGTCGGTGCTGTCCCCGGACTCGTTGAACGGGTTGTCGCCGAGCATCCACCAGCCGCCGGGGCGGCGCTCGGCCGCACGCTTGACCACCAACAGGTCCTGCTGAAGCGGGTGCCGGAACACGACCACGTCACCCGGCCGGACCAGCGCCCCGTGACGGACCACGAGCAGGTCCCCGTGCACGAGGGTCGGCACCATCGACGGGCCCGTCACCTCCACCATCTCGAAACGCGCCCGCGAGCGCCTGTTCTCCACCATCCGAGGCCTCCTCTTCCCTGCCCGCATGGTGCCGCACGGCCCCGTACGTTCGCTCACCACTCCTCGCACGACCCTGGACTTTTGTCCTAAGCCCATGGGGGCGACGGCGAATTCCTCTTTCTCAGCGAGTAATCTCCCCTCTTGAGAAGACGATCACGAGGAGGACAAACTCCATGCTTACCCGCCTCTTCGCCCCCAAGGCGAAGGTCTCCGCCCACTGTGACCTGCCCTGCGGCGTGTACGACCCGGCCCAGGCCCGTATCGAGGCCGAGTCCGTCAAGGCCGTCCAGGAGAAGTACCAGGCCAACGACGACGCGGACTTCCGCGCGCGCGCCATCACCATCAAGGAGCAGCGCGCCGAGCTCGCGAAGCACCACGTCTCGGTGCTGTGGAGCGACTACTTCAAGCCCCCGCACTTCGAGAAGTACCCGCAGCTCCACACCCTGGTCAACGACACCCTGAAGGCCCTCTCGGCCGCCAAGGCGTCCAACGACCCGGCGACCGGCGCCAAGGCGCTGGAGCTCATCGCCGAGATCGACCGCATCTTCTGGGAGACCAAGGCCGCCTGATCCAGGGCGCCCCGGTACCCCCGCGCTGCCACTGGGAGCGCGAACGACGACGGCCCGACCGCTCCTCGCGGTCGGGCCGTCGTCGTGTTTCCCCGTACGCATCCGTACGCCTTGGCGGGCACCCGCGCGCGAGCCGTACGCGGGTGCGTACGAGGTGCGAGGGGTCGCGCACGACGTGCACGCGGGTGCGCCCGCGGCACCGCGGCCGCGCGCGCTCCCGCCGGGTGTCCTACTCGTCGTCCTCGTCGTCATCGTCGAGACGGGCCAGCCACGTGGCCAGGCGCTCCACCGGAACCTCGAAGTCCGGGTTGAGGTCGACGAACGTGCGGAGCTGCTCGGCGAGCCACTCGAAAGTGACCTCCTCCTCGCCGCGCCGCTTCTCCAGCTCCTCGATGCCGCGATCGGTGAAGTACAAGTCGGGCTCCGTGCCGTGTCGGGATGGGGTGTTTCCCGCCAGGATAATCCGCCTTACGGCGAGACCTCCCGCCGTCCCGTGCACCGGGGCTAGCCTGGACGTTCTCGGTGGGATGAGCGGGGGGCGGGGGTCTGGGGATGCCGGATGGGCGCACGGCGGGGTCCGCGCGCGCCTTCGAGCTCCTGGAACCCCTCGTCCGGGCGGCCACGGTACGCGTCCACGCGCCCCCGGGAGGGTATGAGAACCCGGGCAACGACGGGACCGGACCCACCTGGGGCAGCGGCTTCTTCATCGCCCCCGGCTGGGTCCTGACGTGCGCGCACGTGGTCGGCGAAGGGGGTGCTGCGGTGCGTCTGGTCGGGCGTGAGGTCGGCATCACCTTCTTCTCCGGGGCGTCGGCCGGAGCCACCGGGACCACGGGCACGGTCACCGGCCGGGTGGAATGCGTACTCCCGGAACGGCTGGAGGAACACAGACCCGGGCGGCGGGCCCTGTGGGACCTGCCCGACCTGGCCCTCGTCCGGGTGCTCTCGCCCGTCTCGCACGCCTGCGTGTGGCTGACCGACCGGGCGGGCCCCCGACTCGACGAGGCCGCCTACTTCGGCTGCACCGAGGAACTCGGCATCCGCGAGATCACCGGCCGCACCACCCGCCTGCGCGGCACCGCCGGGAACGGCGCCGCGATCCGCCTCGGCGACGACGACGAGATCGAGGCCGGCATGTCCGGCGGCCCCGTCGTCGACCTCACCCGCGGCGAGGTCGTCGGCGTCGTCAAGGCCCGGCGGTCCGCCGGCGGGGGCGGACTGGCCGTGTCCGTCGACCGGTTACGGACCCTGCCGATGCCGACGAACGGCCGGACCGGCCTGTACCGGCGCGTCATGCAGGCCCACGACCTGTACCACTACGACCGCCACCTCAGCGATCTCGACAGCCGCCGCACCTGGACCGACGTCCACGACGAACTCCCCGACGGCGACGCGGACCGCCACGGCGGACGCGGCCGGCTGACCCCGGGCGAACGCACCACCCTGTGCGGGCTCCTCGCCGAACTCCCGCCGCCCGGCTCCTCCGAGGCCGTCCGGGAACTCGCCGAGCAGGCCCGGGGCGAGGAACCCGACACGGGACTGCCGGCCCCGCTCAGCTGGCGCGACGGACTCGGCCTGCTGCACGACCCGCCCGGCGCGGGCGGCGAGGCCGCGGCGATGCTCCGCTACGCGACGGACGTGAGCGTCGCCGACCACCGCGAGCCGCCCTCCCCGGGCGCCGACGAGGAACTCTGGGACTGGGTGCGGGTCACCGCCGAGCGGCTCTGGCGCCCACTGCGGCGCGAGCTGGCCGAACGCCACGAGCGGGGCCTGGCCGCACGCGAACGACGCCGCAGGGCCCGCGCCGGCCAGGCCGTCCACGGCCCCGCCCGCCGGCGCGGCGGCCTGCCCGAGGGACCCTCGGTGCTGCTGGAGGTCTGGGCCCACGGCTGGGAGGACGTCTACGACTGGCGGGTCTCGGTGCTCGCGGGCCCCGCGCGGCCCGGCCGGGTCACCCCGGTGGCCGCCGGCGTACGGGCGACCCCCGCCGGACTCCCCGACGCCCTGCGGGCCCCGCTCGCCGAAGGGTTCCGGCGCTGCGACACGCACGAGGCCCCCGCCCTGCTGGAAGTGGCCGTGGAGCCCGAGCTGTTCGGACTGCCCGTCGACGAGTGGGCACTGTCGGGCGGGGTCCCGGTGGGCGTCCAACGGCCGGTGGTGCTCCGCCACCCGGCCGGGTGGGACGAAGCCGCCACGGACCCCGCGGACGCGGCGGCAGCCCCGATCGACCGGCGCTGGACACGGGTCCAGGCGGGACCCCTGCTGGACCAGCGGGCCGACTGCGCGCGGGGCCGGGCCCGCAGCCCGTCCCCGGAATGGCTGCGGGGGCTGACGGACAACACCGTCCCGGTGCTCTGCCGGGAACCCGGCACCGAACCGACCCTGGGCGCCCTGCACCTCGTACGCGACGCCGGCTACGGCGTGACGGTGTGCCGACGGCCCCCCGGCGACCCCGGGGCCTCCTGCGCGCCGTTCCACCGAGGGCTGCGCGAGGAACTGGCCGAGGCGGGCCGGGGCGCGGTGCTGCCGCTACGGCTGCGGACGCTGCGGGCCCGGGCCCACGGGGCCGACCCGGACGCGTACTGGGCGGCCGGCACCGCACTCGTCTGGCAGGACCCGGCCCGGGCCCTGCCCGAGGACGAGCCCCTCCAGGGCGACCTGTGAGCCGGGCGCGCCGCCGGCCGGGCGGCAGTGCGCCGGGCGGGCGTCCGCGGCGGACGGGCCCTCCGGGGGCCGGGGCGTACGGAACCCGGCGGGAACGGGCACCGGGAGGCCCGCGCGGGCGCGCGGGCGGTCCGGCGACGGTGGGGCATCGAGGGAATCGAGGGAGGGGACGGCCGTGAACGACGAATGGCTCATCTACCGGGGCGTGGGCGAACCACACGACGGGATCGACGCGTTGCCGGACCCGCCGCCCTGGCGGGACTTCGACGGCGGCCCCGTCGCGGAGCCCTGCGACGCGGCGACCGCCCCCGACGGGAACGTGGCCCGCCGGCTCGGCGCCCACCGGCAGGCCGCCGAACTGCACCGGCCCGAACCGGAGGAACTGGAGGCCGTCAACGCGGCCCTCTACCTCCGCAGGCCGCTGCTCGTCACCGGCCACCCCGGAACCGGGAAGTCCACCCTCGCGCACGCCGTCGCGCACGAACTGAAACTCGGCCGCGTGCTGCGCTGGCCCGTGGTGTCACGGACCGTGCTCCAGGAAGGGCTCTACCGCTACGACGCCCTCGCCAGACTCCAGGACGTCCAGATCGCCGCGGGCGCCGGACCCGCCGCGGGCGACAGGAGCGGGACGGGCCCGGCCGACGGGATCGGCAGGTACATCCGGCTCGGCCCGCTCGGAACGGCCCTGCTGCCCACCGGGAAACCCCGCGTGCTGCTCATCGACGAGCTCGACAAGAGCGACATAGACCTGCCGAACGACCTGCTGAACGTACTGGAGGAAGGGGAGTTCACCCTCCCCGAGCTGGAACGCGTCGCCGACACCGAACCCGAGGTGCGGGTCCTCACCGACGACGGGGCACGGGTGACCGTACGGGACGGGCGCGTGCGCTGCCGGGCCTTTCCGTTCATCATCCTCACCAGCAACGGGGAACGGGACTTCCCCGCCGCGCTGCTGCGCCGCTGCATCCAGCTCAAGCTCGGCCAGCCCGGCGAGAAACGCCTCGCCACCATGGTCAGGGCGCACCTCGGGGAGGAGGCCGCGCAGCTGGGCGCCGAACTGATCCGCGAGTTCCTCAGCCGCTCCCGCACCGAACTCGTCGCCGCCGACCAACTCCTCAACGCCATCTACCTCACCCACCACGCGGCCCCGCCCACCCGGGAGGACCTCGCCGACCTGCTCATCCAGCGCCTCGACCGCCCGAGGTGAGCGCCCGTGCCCGCAGCCGTGCCGCCACCGCCGTTCGACCCCGAGGTCCGCACCCTCGCCGTACTGCTGCGGGCCGCCGGACTCGATCCGTCCGCCGAGGAGCTCGCCGACGCCCTGTGGCTGGCCGCGCGCACCCGCCGCCCCGCGCGCTCCGGTCCCGACGCCGAGGCCCCGAACCCGACGGAACGCCCCGGACCGACACCCGGGCCGGGAACCCCGGACGGGACCGCGCCACCGGCTCCCGAACCCCCGGAGCCGGTCCCGCCGGAGCCGGAGGTGGAGGATCCCGTCGGGCTGTACGCCGACGGGCCGGGCGTGCCCTCCGACACCGCCGTCGACACCGAGGTGCCCGTCGGCGACGCCGTGCCCGTACGGGTTCCCGGGGCGGCCGCCCTGCCCCGGATCCTCGACATCCAGCGGGCCCTGCGCGCCCTCCAACGACACCGCCCGCCCGGCCGGCCCACCCGTACCGTCCTCGACGAGAACGCCACCGCGGAGGCCAGCGCCCGCGCCCTCGGCCTGGTCATCCCCGTCTTCCGGCCGGAGAGCCGGCGCGAGGCGACCGTCCGTCTGGTCATGGACGCCTCCCCGTCCATGGCGGTGTGGCAGGAGATGTTCGAGGAACTGAGGACGGTCTGCGAACGACTGGGCGCCTTCCGGGACGTCCAGGTCCACCGGCTGCACCGCCTCGCGGACGGCACCCCCGCCGTCGGCCGCGGCCCCGCGCCCGGCGTCGGCCTGCGCTCGGGGGACCAACTCCGCGACCCCACCGGACGGGCCCTGACCATGATCGTGTCCGACTGTGCCGGGCCGCTGTGGCGCGAGGGCGAGGCACAGCGGCTGCTGTACCGGTGGGCCCAGTGCACCCCCTGCGTCGTGGTCCAGCCGCTGCCGCAACGCCTGTGGGGCCGCAGCTGGCTGCCGACCGAGCGCGGGGTGCTGGAACGCACCGAGGACGGGGCGGGCGGCCCCGGCGGCGGCCGGCTGCGGTTCCGCCGGGACCGGCCGCCGCGCCCCGGGCGGCCCGGCGGCGGGCTGACCGTACCCGTCCTCCCGCCGAACGCGACCGCGCTCGGCGCCTGGGCCCGGCTCGTCGCGGGCCTCGGCACCGGGCCCGTACCGGCCGAGGTGGGCCGGGTCCAGGCCCGGCATCCGGCCGCGCCCGTCCCGCTGCCCCGGGCCGCCCGGCCGCCGCGCGAACTGGTGTCCCGCTTCCGGGCGTCGGCGGCCCCCGGCGCCGTACAGCTCGCGGTGTACCTGTCGGCGGCGCCCCTGACCCTGCCCGTGATGAGGCTCGTGCAACGCACGATGCTGCCCGACTCCGAACCCTCGGACCTGGCCGAGGTGCTGCTGAGCGGACTGCTGCGACGCACCGGGGAGGTGCCGGGCCAGTGGTACGAGTTCGTTCCCGGCGTGCAGGACGTGCTGCTGGGCCCGCTCGGCCGGGACGAGGCCGCGCTGGTGCTCAAGCACTGCTCCGAGTACGTGCTCGCCCACTTCGGGCGGGGCGTACGGAACTTCCCCGCGCTCGCCGTCTCGCAGCTCACCGGCGTGGCGTCGGCGCCCTCCGACCCCGGACCGGCGCGCGCCCCCGGCGGGCAGCTCCCGCAGGCCTTCGCGCACGTCTCCGCGAGGGTCGTGCGGCGCTACCTGCCGGGCCCGCCCGAGCCGCCCGAGGAGGAGCCCCCGGCGGACGGGACCGCGCCCGCCGGGCCCCCGCCGGCCGGCCGGGCCCGCGCCGTGCGCGCGGCCCGCGACCGGCTCGCGGACGGCGACGCCCGCGCCCCCTACGAGGCCGTGGCCCTGCTCCGGCGGGCCGTCGCGCTGCCCGCCGGGCCGCAGGACCCGCCGGAGGAGGCGGAGGCCGCGCTGACCGCGGCCCTGCTCGTGCTGTGGGCGGCGCAGCGGGACCCCGAGCTCCTCGACGAGGCACAGCGCGCCGTGACCGGGCTGCACACCCCGACCGCGCGGTCGCTGTTGGGCCGGGTGCTGTACGAGCGGGCCCTGGCGGGGGGCGGGGACGCGGAGCTGCTGGCCGCCGCCGACCGGGAGTTCGCGGCGGCGGGCGCCGCCACGACGGACCCCGGGCTGCGCCGGGACTGCGCGGTCCGGCGCTCCCGCACCCTGATCCGGCTGGCCGCCCTCCGCAACGACCCGGCCCCGCTACGGGAGGCCCGCGCGGCCCTGGAGGCCCTGACGGCGCCGAACGGGCCGGGGGAGGGGCCGGAGCCCGGCCCGTTCGGCGAGCGGCGCGGGGGCGGTGGGGTCGGCGGGACCGGCGAGGTCGATGGGTCGGGTGGGGTTGGTGGGGTTGGTGGAAAGGGCGGCACGGGTGCCGATCCCCACGGCGAGGACGTCGGTCCGGGGGAGGAGGGCCGGGGAGGCGGGGTCGGTCAGGCTGATGGGGCCGGGGGGACCGGTGGGCGCGACTCCGACTCCGACTCCGGCTCCGGCCCCGACCCCGATGCCGGCTCGGGCGAGGTGGGCCGGACGGGGGAGGAGGCCGGTCGGGCCGTGGACGCGGGCGGTTCCGGGGAGGGTGACGCGGATCCCGGACTGCGGCTGGCCCTCGGGCGGGTGCTGCTGGCCCTGCTGCCCCGCACGCCGGACGCCGCCGCCCGTACCGCGCTCGCGGAGGAGGCCGCGGCCGTCCTGACGGCGGTCCTGGCGACGCTCGCGGGTGCCGCTTCCCGCACCGACGCCGACCCGGAGGCCGCGGACCCGGACACCGCCGATCCGGATGCCGTGGACCCGACGGGTACGGCCCCCGACGGCGTCGGCCCGCCGGCCCGCGTCCGGGTGGAGCTGGCCACCGCCCTGCGGTACCTGCCCGGGCGGCTGGAGGAGGCCGCCCGACAACTGGTGCGGGCCCTCGACGAGACCGCCGGGGATCCCGAACTGCGGCTGGCCGGGCTGCTGTGCCTGGCCAGGGTGCACCGGGCCCGGTACGCCCGCGACGCCGATCCGGTGGCCCTGGAGGCGGCGGCCGAGGCGTACGGGAGGGCCAGGCGGCTGAGCCCCCGGGACGGCGAGGCCTTCGCGGAACTGCTGCCCGAGTGGGGCGACGTACTCCTGGAACGGGCCCGGACCCCGGACGGGCAACGGTTCGTCTCCGCCGCCGTGCGGGTGCTGCGCGAGAGCCGCTCCGCGGTGCCGCAGTCCGATCCGGGTGCCGCGCACCGGTTGCTGCGGCTGGCCGCCGGGCTGCGCCTGCGGCACGCCTACGAGGGGGACCTCGTCGACCTGCGGGAGGCGGAGCACCTGCTGGAACTCGCCGCCCGGCAGGGACACGGGCCGCTGGAGCGGGCCCGCGCCTGGCGGGAACACGGGGACGTGCAGCAGGAGATCCACGCCCACACCCGCACCGTCGACCGGCTCGACCGGGCCGCGGACTCCTACCGCAGGGCCTGGCGCGCCGCGCTGGAGGCCGACCGGGAGGAGCGCGCGGAGACGGCCCTCCAGCTCGCCGCCAGGGTGCAGGAGCTCCGCGGCGAGGTACTGGAACGGCTGGCCCGGCCCCGGGCCGCCCTCGACGCCTACCGGGCCGCGCTGGAACTCTGGCAACGCGTCGACGCCCGACACCCCGCCGCGCCGACCCCCGGCACCGCGCAGCCCCCGGACCCCGGCGAACCGAACCCGCCCGAGCCACCGCACGGTCCCGGCCCGGGCGGCCCGCCCACCCCGGCCGCGGGCTCCGGCGTCCCGAACCCGTCCGGACCCTCGGGTGGCACGCCGGCCTCGGCCGCGGGCTCCGGGGAACCGAACCGGTCCGATGCCCCGCGCGGGCCCGGCCCGGCCGCAGGCTCCGGTCACCCGGACCCGTCCGATGCGTCGGGTGGGTCCGGTCCGGGCGGTGCACCCGCCCCGGCCGCGGGCTCCGGCGGCCCGAACTCCTCCGCGGGCGACGGCCCGTACGAGGCCCCGTACGCGGCCGGTCACGGCAGCGGGCCCGCTCCGGGCGCCGGGCCGGGGCCCGGCCAGGTCGCCGGGCACGGCGCCGTGGCCGACTTCGGCCGGGACACCGTGCCGGGCACCGCCCGGGACGCCGGCCACGGTCCGGCGCGCGACTTCGGCCGGGAGATCGATCGGGACACCGGGCGGGGTGCGGGTCGGGACGCCGGCCACGGAGCCGTTCCCGACTTCGGCCCGGGCGTCGCGCGGACCCCGCGCCAGGACCCCGGACGCGGGGCCGCGCCCGGTCCGGACGGTGGTCGGGCCTCCGACCCCGACCCCGGCGTCGCACGCGACTCCGGCCGGACCGCCGGGCATGACGCGGGGCCCGATGGGGGCCCGGGCGTCGGGCCGACCCCGGGCCAGGACCCGGGAGGCGGCGCCGCGCCCGACCGCGGGCGGAAGCCCGGTCCGGACGGCGGTCGGACCTCCGACCCCGACCCAGGCGTCGCATACGACTCCGGCCGGACCGCCGGGCATGACGCGGAGCCCGGCAGGGGCCCGGGGGTCGGGCCGGCCCCGGCGCAGGGTCCGGGACGCGGCCCCGCGCCCGGTGCCGGACGGGAGGCCGGTCCGGACGGTGGTCGGGCGGCTGCCGACCCCGACCCCGGTCGCGGGATCACCGGCCGGACCTCCGGGCACGGCGCCCCGCCCGACCCCGGCCGGGCCTCCGCGCCCGGTGCCCCGTACGAACCCGGACAGGGGAGCGGCGTTAGGGACGGGGGGCACGGCGCCGTGCCCGACTCCGTGCCCGGGGCCGGATCGGGCGCCGCCGACGGCGGCCGCGCCGGACCCCGCACCGACCCGCCCGCCGCCCGGCAGGACCCCCCGCACGACGCCCGCCGCGACCCGCGCCACGACGGCCCGCACGCCCACCCGCACGAGGGGTCCGCCGACGGCCCCGACGCGGGGCGGCCGGGCGATCGACGGCGGGCCCTGCGGGCGCGCATACGGGACCTGGAGGCGGGCCTGTGAGCCGTTTCCGCCCGCCGTGCGACGGGAAGAGCCAGTGGACCGACCGACAACAGGGGGACCAGCAGCCCATGGTGACCGGACGTCAGGAAACGGCGGCAACCGCGCGGCCCTGTCCCGGCCGGTTGCCGGACCTCTCGGGACTCGACCTGGCCGCCCTGCGCGGGATCGACCATCCGGTGCTCGCCGAGGTGATCGAGGGCATGGTCGAACGGGTCACGCACCCGGCCGAGATCCTGAACGCCTTCGACTCCGGCGTAGCCTGAAGTACCTCCGGTCACAGAGGGAGTTGACCACTTTCCGCCGTTAGCCGGACCGGTCCGGAGGGCAGGGATGCACCGTCCGCAGCGGGAGGTACAGGCGATGAGCCATGCGATCACGAGCGATCTCGTGCTGCCCGCCCACCGGACCCCGTCCCGCCACGCGCGGCACGCCCCCTGGCCCTACACCCGCCTCGACGTGCCCGCCCTGCGCGCCGCCGGCCACCGCCCGCAGCCGATCCGACAGTTCGTCCTCAAGACGCACGGCCGCTGCAACCTGGCCTGCACCTACTGCTACGTCTACGAGATGGCCGACCAGGGCTGGCGCACCCGCCCCGCCGTCATGGCGCCCGCCACCGCCCTGCGCGCCGCCGAGCGGATCGCCGAGCACGCCGCCGCCCACGCCCTGACCCGGGTCGACCTCGTCCTCCACGGCGGCGAACCCCTCCTCGGTCCGCCCGGCGCCCTGGCCGCCCCCGTCGAGGCGGTGCGGGCGGCGCTGGCCCGCCTCTCGCCGCGCACCGGCGTCACCGCGGCCGTCCAGACCAACGGCACGCTGCTCACCCGCGGCCGGCTCGCCGCGCTGTCCGCCGCCGGGATCCGGGTCGGCGTCAGCCTCGACGGCGGTCTGCCCGCGCACAACGCCCGCCGCGTCGACCACGCCGGGCGGCCCGGCTTCGGGGCGGCCGCCCGCGGTCTGCGGCTGCTCGCCCGGCACCCCGACAGCTACGCCGGGGTGCTGTGCGTGGTGGACGTGACCCAGGATCCGGTGGAGACGTACGAGTCCCTGCTGGCCTTCCAGCCGCCGGCCATCGGGCTGCTGCTGCCCCTCGCCAACTGGAGCAACCCGCCGCCCGGCTGGTCGCGGCACGCCAGCCCGTACGGGGACTGGCTGCTCGCCGTGTTCGAACGCTGGTGGCACGACGGCGTGCGGCGCACCCGGATCAGGATCTTCGAGGAGGTCATCGCCCTGCTGCTGGGCCTGCCCGCCGCCACCGAGACGCTGGGCCTGGCCCCCGCGACGACCGCGGTCGTCGAGACCGACGGGAGCATCGAGCAGGCCGACTCCCTCAAGTCCGCCTACGAAGGGGCCGCCGCGACCGGGATGACCCTCGAAAGCCACAGCTTCGACGAACTGCTCGACCATCCCGGGTTCGCCGCCCGCCAACTGGGCCGGGAGGCGCTCGCGCCCGCCTGCCGGGCCTGCGAACTCGTCGAGGTGTGCGGGGGCGGGCACTACCCGCACCGCTACCGCGAGCGGGAGGGCTTCCGCCAGCCGTCCGTGTACTGCGCCGACCTCCAGGCCGTCATCCGCCACGTGGCCCGCGCCCTGCACACCGCCGCCACCACCGGACGGGCCGCCTCATGAACCACCGCGCCGAAGCCACGCCCCGCACCGACGCCACCCCCGGCACCGACGCCACCCCCGGCACCGCCGCGGGCCGGCATCCCGAGGCCGCCCACCCGGCGGAGGCCGCCCGCCCCGCCGGACCCCTTCCGGCCGGTGGGGTCGGGCGGACGCCCCGCGCGGCGGCCGTACCCACCCAACACGCAGGCCCCACCAGCCCCACCCACCCCACCGGTTCCCCCGCCCCGACCGACCTGGCCCGCTTCGCCGTCAGCTCCCACACCCTGCGCGCCCTCGCCTCCACCGAGCCCTCCGCCGAAGGCACCCGGCTGGTGCGCGACGTACGCCGCTCCAAGCGGCTCGTCCTGCTGCGCGCCGTCCTCGACGCCGCCCCCGACGCGGAGGCCGCCGAACGCTGGGCGCTGCTGGAGGAGGCCGAACGCCAGGACCCCGAGGCGGTCCGCGACGTCCTGCACTACCCCGCCACCGGGGTCTGGGCGGAGGAGACCCTGCGCCGGCTGCACGCACCCCAGGGGCCGCCCCCCGACCTGGGCCACCTCGGGGCCCTCGCCGTAGCCGCCGCCCTGCGGGCCGGGATCAGCTTCAAGGTCACGCTCCGCCCCGTCCACGGCCGGCTCGTCCTGCCGACCCTCGGACTGCTGCGGCCCGACCGCCCCGGCCCCCTCGCCCTCACCGAACGCTCCTGGGACGGCGCCGACACCCTCCCCCTGCACGCCCTGCCCGGCGGCGTCACCGCCCTCGACGACCTCGACCCGTACCGGGCCCCCGCCCCCACCGACGGCGGACCCGCCGGTGTCCGCCCGGCCCGCCGGCTCACCCCCAAGGGGCACAAGCGCTGGGACACCCAGTGGTCCGGCGCCCTCACCCTCCTGGAACGCTACGACTCCACCCGGGCCGAGGAGGCCGCCCGACTGCTGCGCTCCGTGGTCCCGCTGGCCGGCGGGTCCCGTTCCAGCGGCGCCACGCTCCCCGCCGCCGCCGGTTCGGTCCTGGCCCGCGCGCAGGCCCCGCCCGCCCTCGCCGCGACCCTCGTCCACGAGGTGCAGCACGGGAAGCTGGCCGCCCTGGCCGACGTGCTGACCCTGCACACCGCCGACCGCACCCCCCGCCACTGGGCGCCCTGGCGCAGCGACCCCCGGCCGCTGGAGGGGCTGTTGCACGGCGCGTACGCCCACCTGGCCCTGGCCGGGTACTGGCAGCGCGCCGCCCTGTACGGGGCCCGCGGCGCCTGGGCCCAGCACGCCCGGGTCCGCGCGCAGGTGGCCGCCGTCCTGCCGACCCTGCGCGCGCACCCGCAACTCACCCTCACCGGCAGTGAGTTCGTGGAGGGCATGAGCATCGCGGAGCGGGCCATGGACGAACTCCCGCCCCCCGGCGACCAGCACGTCACCGCCCGCCGGGCCCTGGAACGCGAACGCGGCGCCTGGTGCGAGGCCCATCCCGAACTCGCCGTGTTCGCCACGGGATGAGAGGCGTCGCAGCGGCCTGACGACCCGTCCGCTGCGGTACCTTTTCAGTCCCGCCCCACCCCGTACCCGCCCCACCCCGTCCACCGCCCGGATCCCAGGGAGACGGCCGCATGACCGGTACCGGTACGCGTCACGACCGCGACGGAGCCCCCCAGCCGCAGCGCTTCGTCATCAGCTTCGCGGGCTTCAACCGGCCCTGGGCCGTGTGGATCGCCCACCGCCTGGAGGAGCACGGCCACCGCGTCGCCCTCCAGCGCTGGGACCCGCAGAGCAGCCCCGGCCTGACCGACGCCCTCGACGACCTCGCCCGGGCCGGCGGCAAGGTCCTCGTCGTGCTCAGCGAGCGCTACTTCTCCGCCGGCACCCACACCGACGAGGAGTGGAACGCCGCGCTGCGCACCGTCACCGCCTCCCACCCCGACCGGTTCGCGGCCGTCTGCCTGACCGACTCCCCGCTGCCCAGCGCCGTCGCCGCCCTGGAGAAGACCGACCTGTGGGGCCTGGACTCCTACGAGGCCGAGTACCGCGTGCTGCGCCGGCTGGAGCTCCCCACGGACCGGATCGGCACCGAGAGCGGACGCCGCGGACCCCGCTTCCCCAACGACCCGCCCGAGATCTGGGGCCGGGTCCCGCGCCGCAACCCGCGCTTCACCGGCCGCAACGACGTCATCGGCCGACTCCGGGCCGCCCTCACGGACGCCCCGCCCGGCGCGTCCACCGTGACCCTGCTCGGCCTGTCCGGCGTCGGCAAGACACAGGTCGCCACCGAGTACGCCTACCGTTTCGCCTCCGAGTACGACGTCGTCTGGTGGATCCCCGCCGAGGACCGGCCCACCCTGCGCGAACGCCTCGCCGACCTGGCGCCCGCGCTCGGCCTGCCGCTCGGCGCGGGCAGCTACGGCGAACAGATCCGGGCCGTGCTGGAGGCACTGCGGCGCGGCACCCCGTACCACCGCTGGCTGATGGTCTTCGACGGCTGCGACCACCCCGACGACCTCACCGACCTCCTGCCCTCCGGCGCAGGCGACGTGATCATCACCTCCCGGAACCGCGAATGGGCCGCCCGGCACACCAGCCTCGTCGAAGTCCCCCTCTACGCCCGGCCCGAGTCCGTCACGTTCATCCGCCGCCGGGCCGGCCGCCTCACCGGCGACGAGGCCGACCAGCTCGCCGAGGCGCTGGAGGACTACCCCCTCGCCCTCGACCAGACCGCGGGATGGCTCGCCGACTCGCCCATCGGCGTCGGCGAGTACCTCACCCTCCTCCAGCACCGGCTGGACTCCCACGAGGCCGTCACCCTCTCCGACGACTACCCGCTGCCGTTCCCGACCGCGCTGGCGATACTCCTCAACAACGTGCGGGAGAACTTCCCCGACGCCCTCGCCCTGCTCCGGCTGTTCGTTTTCTTCGCCCCCGGCCGGGTCCCGCTGCGGCTGCTGCGCGAGTTCCCCGCCGACGACGTCCCCGAGCACCTCGCCGGGATCGTCAACGACCAGATCCGCTGGAACGCGGCCCTCAACAAGCTCGTCCAGTTCTCCGTCGTCCGCCTGGAGTACTCCGACCTGTCCGTGGAGGAGGGCGGCGGCCTGGAAACCGTCCAACTCCACCGCATGGTCCACAACATCGTCCGCGAGAACCTCGCCGAGGAGGAGGCCGAACAGCTGTCCCGCTCGGTCCGCCAGGTCCTCGCCGCCGCCGACCCCGGCCGGCCCACAGACTCCAGGCTGTGGCCCCGCTACGCCGAGCTCATCCCGCACCTGGAGTCCGCCGGCGTACTGACCAGCTCGAACCCGCGCATCCAGAACTTCCTGCTGCACTGCCTGCGCTACCTGACCCTCGCCGGGGAGTACCGCACCTGCCTGCGCCTGGCCGAACGCACCGACGGCATCTGGCGGGCCCTGCTCGGCGACGACCACGACCAGGTCCGCGAACTCAGCTACCACTACGGCGGCGCCCTGCGGATGCTCGGCCACTTCCGCCGCGCCGAAACCCTCGCCCGCGCCGTCGCCGACCGGCTCGTCGCCGAACGCGGCGACCGCGACCTCGAAACCCTCCGGGCCACCAGCACCTACGCGGGCGTCCTCCTCAGCACCGCCAAGTTCGAGGAGGCCCGACAGCTGCTGGAACACGCCTTCGAGACCTACCGCGAACTCCTCGGCGAGGACGACTCCACCACCCTCAACGCCCAGAACAACGTCGCCGTCGCGCTGCGCCTCCTCGGCCGTTACCAGGAGGCCTACGACATCGACCTGGACACCCTGCGCCGCCGCGAACGGGTCCTGCGCGTCCGGCACATCGCCACCCTCTCCTCCGGGGTCGGCTGCGCCATGGGGCTGCGCCTGATGGGCCGCTACCGCGAGGCCCTGGCCCGCCAGGAACAGGGCCTCAAGCTCCACATCCAGGTCCTCGGCGCCAACCACCCGCAGACCCTGCGGGCCGAGCACAACCTCGGCCAGTGCCTGCGCCGCTCCGGGGACATTCCCGGCGCCGGCGCCCGCCTGCGCAGCGTCCTGGAACGCTCCACCCGCGTCTTCGGCGCCGAGTTCCCCTGGACCCTGATGGTCGCCTCCGACTACGCGACCTACCTGCGCGAGTACGGGGACATCGAGGAGGCCCGCCGGATCTCCGAGGACGTCGTGCGCGGCTACCAGTCCCAACTCGGCCTCGCCCACCCCTACAGCATCGGCACCGTCGGCAACCTCGGCCTGGTCCTGCGCGCCCAGGGCGAACGCGCCGAGGCCCTCAACCTCGCCGAACAGGCCCTGGTCGGGATGCGCGGCGCCCTCGGCGACCGGCACCCCTGGACCCTGGGCTGCGCCCTCAACGCCACCGGGCACCGCAACATCACCGGCCGGCTCGACGACGCCCTCGACCTCAGCCGCGAAACCCTGCGCGACGCCGAACGCGTCCTCGGCCCCGACCACCCGATGACGCTGAGCGCCCGCATCGCGCTCGCCGCCGACCTGCGCGCCGTACGCGAGGACATCGAGGCCTCCAAGCACGAGGACGCCGGCATCAAGGCCCTCACCCGCACCCTGGGCCCGCAACACGTCCACACCGTGTCCGCCCGCCGACAGACCCGCCCCTACTGGGACTTCGAACCCCAACCGTAGGGCCCGGGCCGTGACAGCCCGCCGCCGCGCCCGCCGCGCCCCGGCCGCGTCCGTGGCCGTGTCCGTGGCCGTGGCCGTGGCAACGCCGGAAGGCCCGGCCCCCCGAGGGGACCGGGCCTTCCACGTTCGGGCTCGACGGGCCGACTACGCCTCGAAGACCTCGTTCAGCAGGAGCTGCTGCTCCGCCTGGTGACGCTTCGCGGAACCGACCGCCGGGGACGAACCGTGCGGACGGGAGATCCGCCGCAGGCGCTCGCCCGCCGGGACCTCCGCGCCGACCGCCAGGTCGAGGTGGTCGATCAGGTTCAGCGCGATGAACGGCCACGCACCCTGGTTCGCCGGCTCCTCCTGCGCCCAGATGTACTTCGCCGCGTTCGGGAACTTGGCGATCTCGGCCTGGAGCTCGGCGCCCGCCAGCGGGTACAGCCGCTCGATGCGGATGATCGCCGTGTCGGTGATGCCGCGCTTCTCCCGCTCGGCCTCCAGGTCGTAGTAGACCTTGCCGGCGCAGAAGACGACCTTGCGGACCGCGTTCGGGTCCACGGTGGCGTCACCGATGACCGGACGGAACGAACCGGTCGTGAACTCCTCCGCCTTCGACGCCGCGGCCTTCAGACGCAGCATCGACTTCGGGGTGAAGACGATGAGCGGCTTGTGGTGCGGGTTGTGGACCTGCCAGCGCAGCAGGTGGAAGTAGTTCGACGGCAGGGTCGGCATCGCGACCGTCATGTTGTCCTGCGCGCACATCTGGAGGAAGCGCTCGGGACGCGCGGACGAGTGGTCCGGGCCCTGGCCCTCGTAGCCGTGCGGCAGCAGCAGCGTGACGCCGGAGGTCTGGCCCCACTTCTGCTCGGCCGAGGAGATGAACTCGTCGACGACGGTCTGCGCGCCGTTGACGAAGTCACCGAACTGGGCCTCCCAGAGGACCAGCGCGTCCGGACGGGCCAGCGAGTAGCCGTACTCGAAGCCCATCGCCGCGTACTCGGAGAGCAGCGAGTCGTAGACGTTGTAGCGGGCCTGGTCGTCCGACAGGTAGAGCAGCGGGGTGTAGTCCTCGCCGGTCTCCCGGTCGATGAGGACCGCGTGACGCTGACCGAAGGTGCCGCGGCGCGAGTCCTGGCCGGACAGCCGGACCGGGGTGCCCTCCATCAGCAGCGAACCGAAGGCCAGGGTCTCGCCCATGCCCCAGTCGATGGTGCCCTCGTCGATCATCGCCGCGCGGCGCTGCAACTGCGGCAGCAGGCGCGGGTGGACGGTGACGTTGTCCGGGATGTTGACCTGGGACTCGGCGATCCGCTTGACCACGTCCTGCGAGATCGCGGTGTTCACCTCGACCGGGAACTCCTGCGCGGTCTGCGCCGGCGTCACCGGGGCGCCGACGGCCGGAGCGGTCGCGGCCTCGCGGACCTCCGCGAAGACCTTCTCCAGCTGGCCCTGGAAGTCCTGGAGCGCCTGCTCGGCCTCTTCCAGCGTGATGTCGCCGCGACCGATGAGGGACTCGGTGTACAGCTTGCGCACCGAGCGCTTCTTGTCGATCAGGTCGTACATCAGCGGCTGCGTGAACGCCGGGTTGTCCGACTCGTTGTGACCGCGGCGGCGGTAGCAGATGAGGTCGATGACGACGTCCTTGTTGAACGCCTGACGGAACTCGAAGGCGAGCCGCGCGATGCGGACCACGGCCTCCGGGTCGTCACCGTTCACGTGGAAGATCGGCGCCTCGATCATGCGGGCCACGTCGGTCGCGTACATCGACGAACGCGAGGACTCCGGGGCGGCGGTGAAGCCGACCTGGTTGTTGATCACGACGTGGACGGTGCCGCCGGTGCGGTAGCCGCGCAGCTGCGACATGTTCAGCGTCTCGGCGACCACGCCCTGGCCCGCGAAGGCCGCGTCGCCGTGCAGCGCCAGCGGCAGGACGGTGAAGTCCGTACCGCCCTTGTTGATGACGTCCTGCTTGGCGCGGGCGACACCCTCCAGGACCGGGTCGACCGCCTCCAGGTGCGAGGGGTTCGCGACGAGCGAGACCTTGATCTGCTCCCCGTCGAGGCCCGTGAAGGTGCCCTCGGCGCCCAGGTGGTACTTGACGTCGCCGGAGCCGTGCATCGACTTCGGGTCGAGGTTGCCCTCGAACTCGCGGAAGATCTGCGCGTACGACTTGCCGACGATGTTCGCGAGCACGTTCAGCCGGCCGCGGTGGGCCATGCCGATGACGACCTCTTCGAGGCGGGCCTCGGCGGCCGAGTCGATGACGGCGTCGAGCAGCGGGATGACGGACTCGCCGCCCTCCAGCGAGAACCGCTTCTGACCGACGTACTTCGTCTGCAGGAAGGTCTCGAAGGCCTCCGCCGCGTTCAGCCGGCGCAGGATCCGCAGCTGCTCCTCGCGCTCCGGCTTGGAGTGCGGGCGCTCGATGCGGTCCTGGATCCAGCGACGCTGCTTCGGGTCCTGGATGTGCATGAACTCGACGCCGGTGGTGCGGCAGTACGAGTCGCGCAGCACGCCGAGGATGTCGCGGAGCTTCATCATCGACTTGCCGGAGAAGCCGCCGACCGCGAAGTCGCGCTCCAGGTCCCACAGGGTGAGGCCGTGCTCGGTGATGTCGAGGTCGGGGTGCTTGCGCTGCTTGTACTCCAGCGGGTCGGTGTCGGCCATGACGTGGCCGCGGACCCGGTAGGAGTGGATCAGCTCGAAGACGCGGGCGGCCTTCGTGACGTCGTCGTCGTGCGAGGCGTCGATGTCACGGTTCCAGCGGACCGGCTCGTACGGGATCCGCAGCGCCTCGAAGACGTCGTCGTAGAAGCCGTTCTCGCCGAGCAGCAGGTTCGCGACGATGCGCAGGAACTCGCCGGAGGCCGCGCCCTGGATGACCCGGTGGTCGTAGGTCGAGGTCAGGGTCATGACCTTGGAGATGCCCAGCTTGTTCAGGGTGTCCTGCGAGGTGCCCTGGAACTCGGCGGGGTAGTCCATGGAGCCGACGCCCATGATGACCGACTGTCCGGGCATCAGGCGGGGCACGGAGTGCACGGTGCCCAGACCGCCGGGGTTGGTCAGCGAGACGGTGACGCCGGTGAAGTCGTCCATCGTCAGCTTGCCGACGCGGGCCCGGCGGACGATGTCCTCGTAGGCCATCCAGAACTCGAAGAAGTTGAGGGTTTCGGCCTTCTTGATGCCGGCGACGACGAGCTGGCGGTCACCGTTGGGCTTCACCAGGTCGATCGCGAGACCGAAGTTGATGTGCTCCGGCTTGACCAGGGTCGGCTTGCCGTCCTTCTCCGCGAAGGAGTGGTTCATGGCCGGCATGGCCTTGATCGCCTGCACCATCGCGTAGCCGATGAGGTGCGTGAAGGAGATCTTCCCGCCCCGGGCGCGCTTGAGGTGGTTGTTGATGACGATGCGGTTGTCGAACAGCAGCTTCACCGGGACGGCGCGGACGGAAGTGGCCGTCGGCACGTCGAGGGAGGCGTTCATGTTCTTGGCGACGGCCGCAGCCGGGCCGCGGAGCGTCACCAGTTCGGGGCCCGTGGGGGCCTCGGTGGCGGGCGCGGCCTTCTGGGCGGGGGCGGCAGCAGGAGCGGCCGGGGCCTGAGGGGCAGGAGCGGCCGGTGCGGCGGCCGGGGCCTGGGAGGTGACAGTCACAGCAGGGGCACCAGAGGGGGTGGCAGGAGCAGGGGCAGGAGCTGACGCGGGCGTGGGCGCGGCGGAGACCGGTGGGGCGGCGCTCGCCGCCCCCGTGGCGGCGGCGTCGGCCTGCGGGCCCCGGGCGGCGGGAGCGGCGGCCTGTGCGGAGGCGCCGTCCGTCGTCGTGGGCTTCTCGGGACTGTCCGACTTCACCGGAGCGACTGCGCCCCCCGGCTTGTAGTCGGCGAAGAAGTCCCACCAGGCCCGGTCGACCGAGTTCGGGTCCTGGAGGTACTGCTGATAGATCTCGTCGACGAGCCACTCATTCGCACCGAAGCCTGAGGCAGGGGTCTTCCCACGCTCTGCTGTTTCGGTCGTGGTGCTCGGGTTACTGGGGGACTGTGGCGACACGGCGGCAACCGCCCTCTTCCGCTTCACAAGGTATGGACAGCGGTGATAAAGGCTACGCCTCCCCGGCCACCCAATGCAGGCCGGGCGGGACTTCCGTCGTGCAGGTCACATCGAACGGCGGGTTTCGCCGCCTGGAATGGCGGGAAACAAGCGTGGTTCGGGTAGCAGACAACCAGGTTGCGGCCTCCATGGCTTCGCACCCCTGACGACCCCGGGCACATGTGGCCGAGATCATGTCCTTCCCACTCGAACCCTACGTCAAGACGTCGCCGGTGAGCTGCCCGGAAGAGTGACAAGGATTCGGCAACCTCGTGACGATTCGGCCACGCCGATGGCACCGCCGTGCAGGCCCACGGCCCACTGGGCGATGGCCAGCCCCAACCCGGTGCCCCCGTCGCCGCTCCGCGCGGCCCCCCGGTTGAACCGCTCGAAGACCCGGTGCCGCTCGGCCTCCGGAATGCCCGGACCCTCGTCCACGACCTCCAGCTCCAGGCTCCCCGGCTCCTCCCCGGCACGGGCCCGCACCGTGACCCGGCCGTGCGGCGGACTGTGCTTCACGGCGTTGTCGATCAGGTTCGCCACCACCTGGTGCAGCCGTTCCGCGTCCGCGTACGCCGTCAGCACCGGCGGGAACACGTCCAGGTGGAGGTGCACGTCGTTACGGGTGTGCCCGCCCGACCCGGTGGACAGCCCCGGCCGTCCCGCGGCGGCCAGCCCCGACTCCTTCAGCACCCCCGACAGGTAGGGCCACACCTCGAAGCGCCGCGCCCGCAGCGGAACCACCCCGTTGTCGACGCGCGACAGGTCCAGCAGCGTCTCCACCAGCCGGCCGAGGCGCTCCGTCTGCTTCAGCATGGTCCGCATGGTCTCCGGATCGGCGGCCGAGACCCCGTCCACCACGTTCTCCAGCACCGCCCGCAGCGCCGCGATCGGCGTGCGCAGTTCGTGCGAGACGTTCGCGACCAGTTCCTTGCGGTGCCTGTCCACGGCCTCCAGGTCGTCCGCCATCACGTTGATCGTCGAGGCCAGGTCGCCCAGCTCGTCCCGGCGGCCCGCCCCGCGCACCCGGCGCGTGTAGTCCCCCTGGGAGATCGCGCGCGCCACCCGCGTCATGTCGTCCAGCGGCGCCGTCAGGCCGTGCGCCACGAACTGAGTGATCAACATCGAGGCGATCACCGAGAACACCGTGATGAACCGCAGCTCGGTGTCGGTGCGCAGGGCCACCAGCAGCAGCCCCGTCGTGATGAACACCGAGACCACGACGAGCGTGCCCAGCTTCGTCTTGATGGAGAAAGGCGAGTACGGGCGCAGCCCGCCCGCGGACCGCTGCGCGGGAACCCGGGAACCGGGCCGCCGACCCGGCCGGCGCTGCGAGGTGCCGCCGCTCATGCCTGGGCCGGGGTCTCCAGGGCGTACCCGACGCCGTGGACCGTACGGATCCGCTCCGCCCCGATCTTCCGGCGCAGGGCCTTGATGTGGCTGTCGACCGTACGGGTCCCGGACGCGTCGGCCCAGTCCCACACCTCCGCCAGCAACTGCTCCCGCGACAGCACCGCCCGCGGGGTCCCGGCCAGGCACACCAGCAGGTCGAACTCCGTCGGTGTCAGGTGCACGTCCTCCGTCTGCACCCGGACCCGGCGCTGAGCGTGGTCGATCTCCAGGTCGCCCAGGCGCAGGGTCGCCCCGCGCGGGGCGTGCGCGGCCAGCGTGGCCCGCTCCACCCGCCGCAGCAGGACGTGGACCCGCGCCGCCAGCTCCCGCATGGAGAACGGCTTCGTCATGTAGTCGTCGGCCCCGACGCCGAGACCCACCAGCATGTCGGTCTCGTCGTCGCGGGCGGTGAGCATCAGCACCGGAACCGGCCGCTGCGCCTGGACCCGGCGGCACACCTCCAGCCCGTCGAAGCCGGGCAGCATGACGTCCAGTACCAGCAGCTCGGGCAGCCAGCTCTCGGCCGCGGCGACCGCGGCCGGACCGTCGTACGCCGTCTGCACCTGGAAGCCCTCGGCGCGCAGCCGCGCCGAGATGGCGTCGGCGATGGTGCGGTCGTCCTCGACCACGAGCACGCGCCGTTGGGCGCCCGGGGTGGCCGCGGCGCCCGTGTGGGTGGTGTGTGTCTGTTCCATGTCCCGCCCCTGAAGATCCCGCGTGTTGGGGTGCAGCGTAGAGGAGCCACCGGCCTGCGGCTATGCACGGTTCGGACAGGGAGTACCGGGTTCCGATCCTCGCCGCGGCCCGTCACGGGGGCGGTACGGGCCGTGTGCGCGGCCGTTCGCGGTGCCGCGGCGGGTCGCCGGCGCGGGGCCGCCGGTGACGTACCTCACCGCACCGGCCACGGGTCGGGGCGGGGGCCCGAGGGGCGGGAGCCGGGTCAGGACGGGGGCTCGAAGCGCGGGAGCCGGTCCAGGACCTTCGACAAGCCGGGGGTCAGCGAGGACTGGTCGCAGGCCACCTCGGTGCCGGCGTGGACGAAGGCGTAGACGAAGCCGTCGAAGACGGGAGGGTCGGACATCGCGACCCGGGGCAACCGCGGCAGGTCGGCGTCGCGCAGCGCACCGCGCAGCGCCTCCAGCCCGGCCGGCGCCAGTTTCCCGGCGCCCTCGGGCCCGGCCCGGCCGTCCAGACGGGTCCAGGAGCCGTCGCCCTTGACGACCAGGGTGTGGGTGCGGCCCGCGTAACCGCCGGTGCGGGACACCCGGAGCAGGGTCTCGGTGGCGCCGGGACCGGGCGGGGTGCTGCTCGGGGACCCGCTCGCGGGGCTGCTCGTCGGGCTGCTCACGGACGGGCCGGGGGCCGGGTCCGTGCCCGGGCCGGTGGGCGCGGCGGACCCCGCGCCGCCCGACGAGGGCGCCGGCGAGGCAGCGGCCGTGGTCGCCGGGACGCCGGTGCCCGGCGC